>DASWMO010000207.1:0-14752 GCA_036399715.1 Rubricoccaceae bacterium | reverse complement strand
ACGCTGTCGCCGCCGGAGTGATGCGGCCCGAGTCCTACGCGCGACGCCCGTTCTGGACCTTCCAGAGCGGGCGTCGCGCGTGGCCCGCCGGTCCCGCATCAACAGGAGGACCGCCGGGAACGGCCGCGTTCCCGCCAGCCGGCTGCGACCGCTGCGCTGCACCCGCGGCGGCCGTTCTGCGATACCCCGGCCTCACTCGCCCTCGACGCCTGTGACCGCTCGCCTTCCGGCTGACCTCGACGCCCTCGCCCGCGACGAACTCGCACGCGGCGAGGCGGTCGAGTGGGCCGCGCCGCCCGACGCGCGCCGCGCCGCCCTGAGCGCGCTTGGAATCTGGATCTTCGCTATCCCGTGGACGGCCTTCTCAGTCTTCTGGACCGCGATGGCGTCGCTCACCGTCGACGACTGGACGAGCCTCGCCGTCGCCTTCCCGCTCTTCGGGACGCCGTTCATCGCGGTCGGCCTCGCGATGCTCTCGGCGCCGTGGTGGGCGTGGCGCGTGGCGCGGCGCACGCTATACATCGTCACGGACCGCCGGGCGATCCTCTTCGAGGCGTCGGGCGCCCGCGCCATCGGCGTCCGCTCCTTCCGGCCCGAGGCGCTCCGCGACGTGCGGCGGACCGAGCGGCCCGACGGCTCGGGAAGTCTCGTCTTCTCGCAGACAGGCGGCCGCGACGCCGACGGCGACCGCACGCTGACGCCGGTCGGCTTCGCCAACGTGCGCGACGTGCGTGCGGCCGAAGACGCCGTCCGGATGCTGGCCGAGCAGGCTGCGTCAGCCGCCGTCGATGAGGCGCTGCAGGAACGGCCCGAGCGGCGGCGCGAGTGCCTCTGAGTGCTCCGCGCCGAGCGCCGCGACGCCGAGCACATCCCGCGAGACGGCGACGCCGAACAGAACCGCGACGACGAGGCCGGCCCGTGCTGCGGCACCCTCGCCCCCCAACCACGCCGCGAGCGGCTGCACGACCTGCGCGTCGAGCGCCTCTCGCAGGACCGGCCCCGCGTCGGGGCTCGCCGATGACCGCAGCACGACGAGCGTCGGGTCCACGCCGCCGCGGCGGCGCCCGACGGCGTAGCGCGCGAGGCGCTCGCCGAGCGTCGCCCGCTCGCCGACGAGCAGGTTGCCGACCGTGAAGCTGTCGGCCACGGCCGCGCGGAACAGGCCGAGTTTGGACCCGAAGTAGCGGTTCACGAGCGCCGCGTTGACGCCTGCCCGAGCGGCGATCTCACGCACGCCGACGGCGTCGTAACCGGCTTCGGCGTAACACGCGCGGGCGGCGGCGAGGAGCGCGGCGCGCGTGGCGGCAGAGCCGGGCGTCGGGTCGGGAGGCATCGGTCGCGCAGGCAGAACGAAACGTTAGGACGCTGAAGGTAAACCGCCGCCGACGCCCGCGCGCCGGTCGAACGTCCCGCCGGTTCGTCGCGGGCCGCGTTGCCCGGCCCGTGCGCCCGGCCGTAGTTTCGGAGCCCTTCCACCCGGCCGCTCCGACCCCATGCCCGCTCCGGCCGACGCCCGCCCGCTCCGCTACCGCCGCGTCCTGCTCAAGCTCTCCGGCGAGGCGCTGCTCGGGAGCAAGGAGTTCGGCATCGACCACGCCGTCCTCGCGCAGTACGCCCGCGACGTTCGCGAGGCGATGGACGCCGGCGTTCAGGTCGCGCTCGTCATTGGCGGCGGCAACATCTTCCGCGGCGTGAGCCCCGAGGGCACGCGCATGTCCAGCCGCGCGCATGCGGACTACATGGGCATGCTCGCGACGATGATCAACGCGATGGCGCTCCAGGACGCGCTCGAAGCCGAGGGCCTCCACGCGCGCCTCGTCTCGGCGATCGACATGAACGAGATCGCCGAGCCGTTCATCCGCCGCCGCGCCATCCGGCACCTCGAAAAGGGCCGCGTCGTCGTGTTCGGCGCCGGCACGGGCCACCCGTACTTCACGACCGACACGGCGGCGAGCCTCCGCGCAGCCGAGGTCGACGCCGATGTGATCCTCAAGGGCACGCGCGTCCCGGGCGTCTACACGGCCGATCCCGAGAGTGACCCGGCCGCGCAGCGCTTCGAGTCCATCCACGGCGACGAGGTCTTCGCGCGCGGCCTCGGCGTGATGGACCTCACGGCGATCACGCTCGCCAAGCAGTCCGGCCTGCCCATCGTCGTGTTCGACATGAACACGCCCGGCACCTTCCTCCGCGTCATGCAGGGCGAGCCCGTCGGCACGACGGTCCACTGGGACGCTGACGCCCCCTCCGCCGTGCTCGCGCCAGCCGCCGCGGCGCCGGTCGCCGACGCGCTTTCCTGAATCCGGGCCCTTCCGCCCCGTCCCCCGAACCGATGATCGACCCCGCCCTCCAGGAGCACCTCGACGACGCCGAGATGCACATGGACAAGACGCTGGACCACCTCGCGCAGGACCTCTCGACGATCCGCGCCGGCCGCGCGAACCCATCGATGCTCGACGCCGTCCGCGTCGACGCCTACGGCTCGTCGATGCCGCTCAACCAGGTCGCCAACGTCGCCGCGCCGCAGAGCGACCTCATCACGGTCCAGCCCTACGACAAGGGCACCATCGGTGCGATCGAGCGCGGCATCACGCTCGCCGGGCTCGGGCTCAACCCGACCAACAACGGCATGCAGATCATGCTCTCGATCCCGCCGCTGACCGAGGAGCGCCGCCGGGACCTCATGAAGGCCGCTCGGGGCAAGGGCGAGGAGGCCAAAATCGCCGTCCGCAACACGCGCCGGTCGGCCAAGGAGGCCATCAAGAAGACCGCGACCGCGGCCAGCCTCTCCGAGGACACCGAGCGCGAGGCCGAGGGCGTCCTGCAGGCGCTCACGGACCGCTACGTGGCGCGCGTGGACACGATGCTCGACAACAAGGAGAAGGACATCATGACGGTCTAGGTGCGGCCGGATCTGCGCGGGACAAACAGGCACATCGCGGGTTTACCCTGCGCACCCACGCCCCCTCCGATGGCTCGTTTCGTTTTCGCCGCCCTCGCGCTCGTCGGGCTCGCCGCCTGCGGCGACCGCGCCGCCTCGCCGACCCTCGCGGAGCGCGCCGCGACGCTCTCGGCCGGCCTCGACGTGGACACGCTGACCGTCGGCGGGCAGCCCGAGCCGGTGCGGTTCCGCGAGGCCTCCGGCTCGACCTTACCTGTCCCGTTCACGGTCCGCGTGCCGGCCCCGATGGCCGTCACGACCGAGCGCACGGCCGCAGGCGAGACACTCCGCCTCGCGTCGTCCACGCCCGACGGCGCATGGACGCTCACGTTCCTCGCCACCGGCACCGACGAGGCCGCGGCCCGCTCGGCCGCCGACTCTGTTGCAACGACGCTCGGGACGGCCACGCCGGATTCGACTGCGCCCGCCTCTGCGCTCGTTGCATTCCGCACGGCCGGCGAGGGCCGGTCGGGCGCGGTCTGGCTCGGGCAGCACGCCGGCCGCTTCTTCGTCGTCGCCTCGGACGCGGCCGATGCGGCCCGCGAGGCCGTCGACGCCCGCGTCGCCTACGTCCTCGACTCGTGGCGCTGGACGGACGACGGGACCGCGCTCGGCGGGTGACCTGCGGCCGTGGCCGCTACAGCGCGAGCCATGACGCCGCGCTCTTTCCGAGCACGACGTACGCCGTCACGAGCGGCAGTTCGCCGATCACGATGCCCGCGATCAGACGCCGAAACGGCATCCGCGCCAGGCCCGCTGCGTAGCACACGAGGTCTGTCGGGACAACCGGCAGGAAGGCCCACGCCGCGACGGCCCACTGCGCCCGAGGCGCGTCGAGGTGCCGCTGCAGCCGCGCGAGCCGCTCGGGGTGGCGGCTCGCGAGGTGCACGTCGTAGCCCGCGAAGCCCGGAAAGCGGTACAGCAGCGTGGCCGTCGCCAGGATGCCGGCCATCGAGACGAGCACGACGGCGAGGGGCGCGTGGGGAAACAGGACCGCGCCGGCGAGGACGACCGGCGTGCTCGGCACGAGAACCGCGCCGCGGACGAGTGACACGCCGACGAACGCGACGAACGCCCAGGGCCCGAACGCCCGCAGGTCCGCCACGACGGCGTCGGCCGAGAACAGGTCCGGCCGGGCGAGCCACAGCACGAGCACGGCGCCGACGAGCGCGATCCAGAAGAAGGTCAGGGCTTTCGCGAACGTCACGGCCGGAAGCTATCGATGGGCACCCACGCGGCGGGCAGGCGGAGACCTACGCCCCGACCGCCGGCGGGTTACGTTGCGAGGACCTGCACGCGCCCAATCCGTTGGAGTCACCGCCGCCCGACCAGCCGCCTGCGACGCCGCCCTCGCCCGACGGCCTGCCCCGCGACAGCGGGGACCTCGGCCTCGGCCGCGTCGTCTCGGACGAGAGCCGCCAGCGGATGCTGCGCCCCGATGGCTCGTTCAACGTCCGGCGGACCGGCATGGGCGTCTTCCGCTCGCACCGCATTTACCACGACCTCGTCTCGATGTCGTGGCCGGCGTTCGTCGCCGTGCTCGCGCTCGTCTACGCGGCGGTCGGCGCAGCCTTCGCGGTCGCGTTCTGGGCGCTCGGCCCGGATGCGCTCGACGCGCCGCCCGGCGACGCCGGCGGGGCGGGCTTCTTCCGGGCGCTCTACTTCTCGGTCCAGACCTTCGCCACGATCGGCTACGGCCGCATCGCGCCTGTGTCGCACGGCGCGCAGGCGCTCGTCACGGCCGAGGCGTTCGTCGGCATCTTCTACGCCGCCCTCGCGACCGGCCTCACGTTCGCGCGCGTCGCCCGGCCGGATGCCGACATCGTGTTCTCGCGGCGGCTGCTCGTCGCGCCGTACCAGGGCGGGCAGGCGCTGATGTTCCGGTTGGCGAACGCGCGCCGCTCGGAGCTTTCCGACGTCTCGGTCGAGGTCACGTTCTCGGTCCTCGTGGACGACCCGGCCGTCGGGCGGCGCGTGCGGCGCTACGCGGCCCTCGACCTCGAACGGCGGCACGTGACGTTCTTCCCACTCACGTGGACCGTCGTGCACCCGCTCGTGCCCGGTAGCCCCGTGTGGGGCTGCACGGACGCCGACCTCCGCGACGGCGACGCCGAGATCCTGGTCCGTCTCTCGGCCCTCGACGAGGCGACGATGCAGTCCGTCGTCGCCCGGACGTCCTACCGCGCCGGCGACGGTGACGTGCTCTGGCACGCCCGCTTCCGCGACCTCTTCGACCGCTCGGGCGACGTGCTCACGGTCGACGTGTCGCGCCTCGACGAGACAGACCCGGCCGAGCCGTCCGGTCAGGCATCGACGGCCTCGGCCGGTTCAAGGTCTGACGTCTCGACGTCGGTGTAGAGCCGCGAGTCGATGAGAAAGCGCAGGTCGAGCGGGATCTCGATCGAAAAGCTTGCCCCGCGCCCCGCCGTCACGTCAACGGTGAGCTGAGTGTGCTGCCAGTACGCGAACTGGTCCTTCGCCATGTGGTGAGGCTCACGCCCGGGCCTCGCGTCGCCGCAGCGTCAGCGGGCGAGTGCCCGTGCCGGCTCACTCCGAGCCCGGCATACCAGCCATCCGACGGCCACGACGGCCCATAGCGCGACCGGCGGAAGCGCCCACACCTCCGCGAGCGGCGCCGCGGGGTGCACCGGCGTCCACACGACGACGAACGCGAGCACGAGTGCGAGAAGCCCTGCACTGACACCTCCGGCGAGGCCGAGCCGCGCCGCCGGCACGTTCCGGAGTGCCCCGGCCCAGACGGCGACGGGCGCGAGCGCCCACACGAGCACCAGCGCCGAGGCCGCGACCGGAGACGCGGCCCGCTGCGGCTCGGTGAGAATCAGGAGCGCCCCGAGGAGGAGCGCCGCTCCCGCACCGACCGTCAGCACGGCCGCCGCGGTGCGGGCGGGCGCCTCGGGCGCAGGGGCCACCGGTGCTCCCGCGCTCCACCCGAACGCCGACCCGAGGATCGGCTTGAAGCGGTCGTAGTCCCAGAGCACCAGAAAGAGGTTCGCGAGCAGCATCGGGACCGTCACAAAAACGGTCCCGGTAAAATGCAGCGACACGGTGATGGCGACGACGTTGGCGACGATCGGGAGAAAGAGCCACGCGCCGAGCGTGGCCGTCCGCGGGACCAGAAGCAGGACGGCCGCCACCACCTGCGCGAGGCCGATCAGGCGGTAATACGGGCCCGTCTGGTAGAGCGCCTCGAAGAAAAAGCCGATCGGCTGGTCGACCCCGATCTGCGTAAAGCGCTCGCCGGCGAGCTTTTTCCAGCCCGACGGAAGAAACGCGAGCGCGAGCAGGAGGCGGCACACCGTCGCGAAGACGGCCAGCAGGCGGCTCCGGCGGGCAGCGGCGTGGAGCGTGTCGAGGCGCGTTTCGGTCGTCATGGGGCTGGAGCAGAGTCCAGGGCGAGACGGAGGCCGGGCGGGCGGGTTGCGTGCGCCGGGCGCGAGAAGACCAGCCGCGTCTGGCCCGGCGCGACCCCTGAAATCAGGCGGCGGGGCGAACTGTGCACAGGACCCATCGTTCGGCTCGCGACTCTGCGGACACGGCGTTGCGCGGAGACTCTCCTTTCTCCTCCCGTCATGTCCACGATCACCACCTCCACCGCCTCGGTCCCGACCGAGATTTTCTACCAGGACCTCGGCTCGGGCCGTCCGGTCGTGCTCATCCACGGCTGGCCGATGTCCCACCGGATGTGGGAGCCGCAGGTGCCCGTGCTCACGAATGCCGGCTTCCGGACGGTCGCCTACGACCGCCGCGGCTTCGGCCACTCGGGCTTCCCCTCGGGCGGCTACGACTACGACACGCTCGCGGCCGACCTCAACGACCTCCTGACGGAGCTGGACCTCCGCGACGTGACGCTCGTCGGGTTCTCGATGGGCGGCGGCGAGGTCGCCCGGTACCTCAGCCGCTACGGCACGGACCGCGTCTCCAGCGTCGCGCTCATCAGCGCGGTCACGCCGTTCCTGATGCAGACCGAGAGCAACCCGGACGGGGCCCCGCCGCAGGTCTTCGAGACGATGCTGCACGACATGACGACCGACCGCCTGGCCTTCCTCCAGGCGTTCGGCAAGCAGTTCTTCAACGCCGGCCTCCTCTCGCACCCCGTCTCGCAGGGCGTGCTGGACTACGCCTTCGGCATCGCCTCGATGGCGCAGCCGCTCGCGACGGTCGAGTGCGCGAAGGCCTTCGCCGGCACGGACTTCCGCCCGGACATGGCCGCCTTCACCGTCCCGACGCTCATCGTCCACGGCTCGGCCGACCAGACGGTCCCGATCGAGGTCTCGGGCGAGCGGGCCGCCAAGGCGATCCCGAGCGCGCACTACGAGATCATCGACGGCGCGCCACACGGGCTCTACCAGACGCACCCCGAGGCGTTCAACCGGATCCTGCTGGACTTTCTCGGCGCGACGGGTGCGCCTGCCCTCGCGGCCGAGGTGTCAGGTCCCGGCGGCGGCATGATGTAGCACGCTCCGGCAGATTGATTGGAGGGCCGCTCCGAGCGGTGCAGAGCGGCCCTCGCCCGTCTCACGGACCCGAGGCGCCGGAACGGTGTCACGCGCCCGCCCGTGCGATCTTTGGTAGGACACGCTGCGCACATGGAAAACGTCCCACATCACGCTCGCGTCGCCATCATCGGGACCGGCTTCGGCGGGCTCGCCGTCGCGATGCGCCTGCTCCGCGACGGGCACGGCAGCCTCGTCCTGTTTGAGCGCGCCGACGCCGTCGGCGGCGTCTGGCGGGACAACGTGTACCCCGGCGCCGCGTGCGACGTCGAGAGCCACCTCTACACCCTCGCCGCCGCCCCGCATGGCGGGTGGTCGCGGCGCTTCTCGCGGCAGCCCGAGATCCAGGCCTACCTCGAACGCGTGGCCCACGAGCACGGCGTCTTGCCTCACGTCCGCTTCCGGCACGACGTGCAGCGCGCCGTCTGGGACGACGCGGCCGCCGTGTGGCGCGTCACAACGTCGCAGGGCGAGTGGACAGCCGACGTGCTCGTCTCTGCGGCCGGTGCGCTCGCAGAGCCGCGCCTGCCCGACCTTCCCGGGCGGGATAGCTTCGCCGGCCCGATGCTCCACACGTCGCGGTGGGACGCGGACGTGGCCCTCGATGGCGTGCGCGTGGCCGTCGTCGGGACGGGCGCCTCGGCCGTGCAACTCGTCCCGGAGATCCAGCCGCGTGTGGCGCACCTGACGCTCTTCCAGCGGACGCCCGCCAGCGTCATCCCGCGGCGCGACCGCGCGCTCGGCGGCGGTCGCGCCGGCCGGGCGCGCCTGCTGCGCGCGCACCGCGGCGCGCTGTACGGGCGCCACGAGGTGCTCGGCTCGCCTTCCGCTACGGCCCGCTCGGGGCCGCCGCCGACCTGCTCCCGCGCCTGCACCTCCGCCGCCAGATCGCCGACCCGGAGTTGCGCCGCCGGCTCGCGCCGACGGGCCGCTTCGGGTGCAAGCGGATCCTGCTCTCGGACGACTACTACCCCGCGCTCGCGCAGCCCAACGTGACCGTGACCTCGGCCGCAGCCGAAGTCCGCCCGGCCGGCGTCGTCGACGCCGACGGCGTGGAGCACGCGGCCGACGTGCTCGTCTTCGCGACCGGCTTCCACGTCCACGACCTGCCCATCGCAACGCGCCTCGTCGGCCGTACGGGTCGCACGCTCGCCGAGGTCTGGGACGGCGCGCCCGTCGCCCACGTCGCGACGACCGTCCACGGCTTTCCCAACCTGTTCGTCGTCCAGGGCCCGAACAGCGGCCTCGGCCACTCGTCGGTCGTGCTGACAGCTGAAGCGCAGGCCGAGCACATCGCGGGCGCGCTCAGGGAGATGGACGCCCGCGGGGCCGTTTCTGCCGAGCCGACGGCCGCCGCGCAGGCCGCCTTCGTCGCGGACGTGGACCGGATGAGCGTCGGGACCGTCTGGATGTCGGGCTGCCAGTCGTGGTACCTCGACGCCAACGGCCGCAACGCGGCTCTCTGGCCCGGGTCCGTCGGGGCATTCCGGCGCCGCGTCGCGCCGTTCGACGCAGGCGAGTACGTGTTGCGCGCCCGCTCCGGTACGCCCGTGACGCCGCCCGCCGTGTCCGAGGTGCCGTCGATTCCCGCCGCATCGCGCATCCGCGGCGCCGCCGCCAGGGCGCTTGGCCTTCTGCCCGCGGCGGCCGTACAGCGCCTCGCCGGCCCGCCCATCGTCGTGGACGGCCTGCGGCTGGACCCGCACGTGCAGCTTCTGCTGCGCCTCAACGAGCACCCGGACGCCGTCGCTGAGTTCCGCGCGGACCCTGTCCGGGCGCGGCGCGCGTTGCGCCGCGACGTTCTCGCCGTCCAGAGCGGGCGGACGGCCGTCGGGTCGGTCCGCGATCTGACGGTCGGCGGTGCCGCGGGGCCGCGGCCAGCGCGGCTGTACATGCCCCGAGGAGCCGATCGCCCGCCGCTCGTCGTCTATTTGCACGGCGGCGGATTCGTCGAGGGCGACCTCGACACGCACGACGAGCCGTGCCGGATTCTGTGCCGACAGGCCGGCCACGCCGTCCTGAGCGTCGACTACCGCCTCGCGCCCGAGCACCCGTTTCCCGCCGCGGCCGAGGACGCCGTCGCGGCGTTCCGCTGGGCGCAGGCGAACGCCGAGCGCCTCGGCGCGGACCCCGCCCGCGTCGCCGTCGGTGGCGACAGCGCCGGCGGCAACCTCGCGGCCGTCGTTGCGCAGGCGACGCGGGGCGACCGCCCGCCTCTTGCGCAGCTGCTGATCTATCCCGCGACCGACACGCCGACTGACCGCCCGTCGCGGCGCCTCTTCGACGGCTACCTGCTGCCCGACGGCCTCCGACAGGCGTTCTTCGACGTCTACACGGCCGGCTCGGGCGCCGACGCCGCGGACGTGCGCCTCTCGCCGGGCCTCGCACCGGACCTCGCGGGCCTCGCGCCCGCGCTCGTGCTCACGGCCGGCTTCGACGTGCTCCGCGACGAGGGCGAGGCGTACGCGGCCGGCCTCACCGCGGCCGGCGTGCCCGTGGCCGCGTTTCGCGAGCCCGGCCTGCCCCACGGCTTCCTGCACCTCACCGACGCTGTGCCCGCCGCACACCTCGCGACCGTCGCGACGGCGCGGCAGTGGCGCGCGTTCGTCGCCGGTCTCGCGCCATGACCTTCATCCTCCAGGGCGGCGTGGCCGTCGTGACCGGCGCCGCGTCCGGCATCGGCCGGGCAACGGCCCGGTCGCTCGCGCAACGGGGATGCGCCGTCGCTCTCGTGGACCGCGACGCGGCCGGCCTCGCCGAGGCGGCCGAGGAGGTCCGCACGCTCGGCGTCGTGGTCAGCGAGCACACCCTCGACGTCGCAGACGCGGCGGCCGTCGCGGCCCTGCCCGAGGCCGTCCTCGCCGTGCACGGCCGCGTGACCGTGCTCGTCAGCGCGGCCGGCGTGTCGCTCGTGGGCCGCTTCGAAGACGTGACGATGGACGAGTTCCGGTGGCTCGTCGAGATCAACCTCTTCGGGACGGTCGGACTGACGAAGGCGTTTCTGCCGGCGCTGCAGCGCGAGCGAGCCGCGCAGATCGTGACGGTGTCCAGCCTGTTCGGGATCATCGCGCCGGCCGAGCAGACGGCCTACGTCGCCTCGAAGTTTGCCGTCCGCGGCTTCAGCGAGTCGCTCCGGCACGAACTCGCCGGGACGGGCGTCGGCGTGACGGTCGTCCACCCGGGCGGCGTCGCGACGGCGATCGCGCGCAACGCCCGCGTCGCGGCGGCTCTGGATCCGACAGCCGAGGCGGGCAAGACCGCGCGCTTCGAGCGGACGTTTCTCAAGACCAGTCCGGCCGTCGTGGGCGAGGCCATCGCGCGGGCAATCGAGCGCCGTGCCCCGCGCCTGCTCGTCGCCGACGGGGCGCGGGCGGGGGCCGCGCTGCAGCGGATCATGCCCGTCGGCTACTGGCGGCTGCTGCGGGGGCGGTTCGAGCGCCTGACCCGCGGCTGACTCAGCCGCCGTACGGGTCGCGTTCGTCCTCGGGGCGGTTGCGGCGCCCGCGGACGAGCTTTTCGACGACCTCGGGGTCCGCGAGCGTGCTCGTGTCGCCGAGGGCGTCGTGCTCGTTGGCCGCAATCTTGCGCAGGATGCGGCGCATGATCTTGCCCGAGCGCGTCTTGGGCAGCCCGCCGATGGCGAACTGGACGAACTCGGGCACGGCGAGCGCTCCGATGGTGTGGCGGACGTGCTGGCGCAACTCGCTCCGCAGGTCTTCGGTCGGCGGGTGGCCCACTCCGAGGGCGACGTAGGCGTAGATCGCCTGCCCCTTGAGGTCGTGCGGGACGCCGACGACCGCGGCCTCGGCGACCGCCGGGTGGAGCACGAGCGCGCTCTCGACCTCGGCTGTGCCCATCCGGTGCCCCGAGACGTTGATGACGTCGTCCACGCGGCCTGTGATCGTGACCGCGCCGGCGGCGTCGCGGCGGCACCCGTCGCCGGTGAAGTAGAGGCCGGGGTAGGACGAGAAGTAGGTCTGCACGAAGCGCGGGTGGTCGTTGTAGACCGTCCGCGCCTGCCCGGGCCAGCTTCCGGCGAGTGCGAGCAGGCCCTCGGCCGCCCCGTCGAGGACGCGACCCTCCACGTCGAGGACGACCGGGCGAATGCCTGGAAGCGGCATCCCGGCCGTGCCGGGCGTCTGCGGGCCTGCGCCGGGCAGCGTTGCGAGGAGTGTCGCGCCGGTCTCGGTCTGCCACCATGTGTCCACGACCGGGCAGCGGTTCTCGCCGACGACCGTGCTGTACCAGCGCCACGCCTCGGGGTTGATCGGCTCGCCGACGGTCCCGAGCAGGCGGAGGCTCTCGCGGCTGGAGCGCGTCACGAAGGTGTCGCCAGCGGCCATGAGGGCGCGGATCGCCGTCGGGGCGGTGTAGAGGATCGTGACGCCGCAGCGGTCCACGACCTCCCACATCCGGCCCGCGTCGGGGAATGTCGGGACGCCCTCGAAGAGGACCTGCGTCGCGCCGTTGATCGTCGGCCCGAAGGCGAGGTAGGTGTGGCCCGTGACCCAGCCAACGTCGGCCGTGCACCAGAAGACGTCCGTCTCGGGGCGCAGGTCGAACACGAGGTCGTGCGTGAGGCTCGCCCAGAGGCAGTAGCCGCCGGTCGTGTGGAGGACGCCTTTGGGCGCGCCCGTCGAGCCGGACGTGTAGAGGATGAACAGCGGGCTTTCGGCGTCCATCGTCTCGCACGGGCACTCGGTCGGGGCGTCCCCGGCCGCGTCGTGGTACCACACGTCGCGCGCGTCGTCCCACAGAACATTGCCGCGGGTGTTGCGGACCACCAGGACCGTTCGGACCGTCTGGCCCATCGCCTCGGCGCGCTGCACGGCCGCGTCGACGTTGGCCTTGAGCGCGATCATCCGCCCGCCGCGGCGGCCCTGGTCCGCCGTGATCACAAAGTCGCTGCCGGCGTCGACGAGGCGGCCGGCGATGGACTCGGGGCTGAAGCCCGCGAAGACCACCGAGAAGACAGCCCCGATGCGCGCGCAGGCGAGCATCGCAACGGGCGCCTCGGGGATCATCGGGAGGTAGATCGTGACGCGGTCGCCGCGGCGGACGCCGAGGCCGAGCAGCACGCTGGCCATGCGCTGCACGCTTGCGAGCGTCTCGGCGTACGTGATGTCGCGGCGCGTGCCGTCGGGGTCGGCCGGGTCGTCGGGCTCGAACCGGAAGGCCGTCCGCTCGCCGAGGCCGGCCGCGACGTGGCGGTCGAGGGCGTTGTGGCACGCGTTGAGCGTGCCGTCGGCGAACCACCGGATGTGGACGTCGCCGGGGCCGAAGCTCACGTCCCCCGCCTGCGTCGGAGGCGTGATCCAGTCGAGGCGGCGGGCCTGGTCCAGCCAGAACGCGTCCGGGTCGGCCTCGGCGCGCTGCACGAGGGCGGCGTAGTCGGCTGGCTGGACGCGCGCGGCCGCGGCGAAGGCGGCCGGGGGCGGGACGGCGAGATCGGGCATGGCGGCGGTGGTGGGGACGGGGTATTACCGATCCGCAGGGCCAGATGCAAGGCCGCCGCGGCGGCGCCCGACGAGCAGAAAGACGAGCCAGGCGAGCAGCAGAATGGCGCCCGCCGGCATCGTCAGCAGCATGAACCAGCCCGAGACGAACAGCTCCAGGAGAAAATCCCCCATGTCGCCCCCGCCCACGAGGCACGGATGCGAGCCGCTCTCGTCGACCGTGCAGCCCCACAGGTTTGCGAGCCCGCCGGCCGCCATCACGCCCCCGAGCGGCAGCAGCATAAACGCGAGCAGCAGCAGCCCGACGACCGGGCTCCGCCGATTGCGGACGCCCGCGACGACGGCCCCGACGAGGGAGAGCACGAGCAGGACGAGGACGATCACGGGCGAGGCGGCGGGAGAACCCGCAGGCTACGCCGCGGCGAGGTCCGCGACGGCGTCCGCGCCGCCCGAGGCGAAGAAGGCCTGCAACTCGCCGAGCGTCTCGGGCGCCGAGGGCGTGTCGCGGACGATGCGGCCGCCGGCGAGCACGAGCACGCGGCTGCACACCCCGACGACGTGGTCGAGGTCGTGGCTGGACACCAGGACGGTCGCGCCGCGGGCGCGCTCACGGCGCAGCAGGCCTTCGAGGGCGATCCGCGCGCCGGGGTCGAGGTTGGCGAACGGCTCGTCGAGCACGACGAGGCCCGGCGCGGGCAGCAGCGCCCCGACGATGCCGACCTTGTTGGCGTTGCCGAGTGAGAGGTCGCGCAGAAGTCCGCCCCCGGCGACAGTCGGCCCGAGAAAGGCGGCGTACGACGCCGCGCGGCGGTCGGCCTCGGCGGCCGTCAGCCCGTACGCTCCGCCGACGAGGCGGAAGTACTCGGCCGGCCGGAGGTAGTCGACGAGAAAGCCGGCGTCGAGGAACGCGCCGACGCGCGGCTTCCACGCGGCGCTCGTGCTCACGACGGTTCCGTCGAGGGCGACCGTCCCGGCCGTCGGGCGGACGAGGTCCAGCACGAGCCGCAGCAGCGTCGTCTTGCCCGCCCCGTTGTTGCCGACAAGCCCGACGGCCTCGCCGGGCGCGACCGCGAGACCGTCGACGCGCAGCGCCTCGGCGTCGCCGTAGCGCTTCACGAGGCCGGTCGCGAGGACGGACACGCCGGCGGGCGCCTCGGCGTCCAGCGGGCAGTCGAGGGTCTGAGCGGAGATCGGGTGATCGGTCATCGGGAGAGCAGGCGTCACAGAACGGAGCGGAAGCGGCCGGCGACGGCGTGGCGCTGCCCCACGACGCGTGCCTCGATCGCCCGCGCCCACAGCGGCAGCCCGAGCGCGCCGAGGGCGCCGAGCGCGGCGACGGCCGCGCGCCCAAGGTCCGGCCCGAGGCCTGCGAACAGCGCCACGGCGACACTCACGGCGGCCGCGAGCGCGATCTGCGGCGGGAGCGACTGCACGCGCGAACTCGTCATAAAGCGGTCCGCGACGTCGAGCGGTTTCGGCGCGAGCGTCGAGCCGAGCACGGCGACGGGCGCGAGGATGCCGCCGCAGAACAGCACGGCCCCGGCCACGTCGGACCATGTGTGCGGCGCGACGACGAGCGCGGCGGCGAGCTGCAACGTGCCGAGGGCGACCGTCGAGCCGACGGTCATCCCGAGCGTCGCACGGACGAACGCGCGCGGCGCGCCGGGCAGCGTCAGCAGGCGGTCGTAGTGGCCACTCGCGAACGGGAGCGCGAACTGCCCGGCCGACACGGCGATGGTGCCCGTCGAGACGACGAGGAGCAGGGTCACGTGCTCCTCCGACGCCCAGCCGAAAGCGTATGCCGCGACGGCGGCGGTCGTCGCGACGGCGTTGAGGACGATGCC
>DASWMO010000206.1:0-4307 GCA_036399715.1 Rubricoccaceae bacterium | reverse complement strand
TCGTGGCGTCGTCGCCAGCGCGGTAGAACTCGCGTCTGCACCCGACCGCCCGTCATGCCTCGTGTTCGGTTCGTCGTCACCACCTACTTTCGCCCCACCGGGCGCTGTTCACCGGGCGGCGCGTGAGCCGCAAACTGTTAGCTGGCATTCCCTCCGCACTCAATGACACCCGAGGACAGAGACGCCACGAACGTCGCGCTTCGGCACACGCTCGTGGGCCGGTTCCTCTGTGGCGTCCACTTCTACGCCGGCCAAGAGATCCTCCTCGTGGATGCGCTTGACGATGAGCCGAAGCCAGTCGAGCGGGAGGTGTTCATCCACGTCGGGACACGCTGGCAACTCTTCGAGCGTCTCCCTGACGTACTCCCCTCGTCGGAGGAGGAGTTGGAGGCTCACTCGCTCAGCGAACTCTGCAGCGTCGCGGGTGACCTGCAACCCCACCGCATCGTTGACGCCTCGCTCGGGATCGACGCGCCGCACCTGCTCATCCGGTTCGACGACGGGCGGACGCTCTTCTTGAACGGGCACCACGAGCGGTACGAGCCGTGGGACGTGGTCACCGGCGACTTCACCATCGTCTGCTGCCCCGGAGACGGGGTGGCGCTTTGGGCGCCGGCCGAGTTCAAGGATGCTTGAGCCGCCATGCCAGCTAACCTGCCGCTTCACCCGACCGTGGGCTCCGCCGCCTACCTTCTCTACACCGTTCGCGTTGCCACGGCGGGTGAGCGGCCATTCGTTATGCGTTCACGCCGCGCCCTATTCGCAATGACTCACCGTGCTTTACCGCTTGTGCTGCTCGTCTGCGTCTTCGGGGGTTGTACCGCCAAGTCCCAAGACCAACCCACGAGGCTGAAATACACGGTCAGCTTCGAGATCGACGTGCCCCCAGGCTGGCAGGCTCTCCGCGACCTCGGGATGATGCGCGTCGCAGTGGTCTCGCCTCAGGAAGGGGCAACCGATTCGTTCCAGGAGAACGTGAACGTCGTGCTCGATGGGCTCCCGCCAGGCATGACATGGGAAGCTTACGAGCAACGAAGCTTGGCGCAGATGCAACAAGGGATGGCTGACTTTGCTACGGTGGAGTCAGGCGAGGTTGAGGTAGGCGCCCACTCCGCGACGCGCTCGATCTACGAACACACGCTGAATGGTCGTCGGCTCCGCGTGTTGAACTACACCATCCGTGAGGGCGACCGAGTGTACGTGATCACGGGTTCTGCACCTGCTGATACGTTCGAACGCTACGCATCCACGTTTGACGACGTGGCCCGGAGCTTCACCACAGAGTGAACGCATAACCAGCGCTCGCAGCGGACGCAACGCTCTACCGCCTTGCCTCGCTCTACGCGCAGCGCTTACGTTGCCTCCGCCTCCCGTCAGCGGGTGTTTCGCCGCTGAAGCGCCATTCGTTATACCGCGCTCCCATGCCACAGGAGTCCTCTGGTCCTTCCGGCCACCGACGTGCCGTAACGGCCGCCGAGTATGCGGATCAGCACGGACTCGACCCAGGGCGCGTCGTCCTCAGCGTTCAACGTGGTGAGCTTCTAGGAGAACGGCGGGGCTCTTTCTGGTATGTAGACGCAGATGCTGCCGTGCCATCCACGCTCGCTCAACCCCACTCGGGACGCGGTCCCGATGGAATGCCCCCGCCGAGCCTCCCGTGGGCAACCGTCCCCGGGCCGTTACGATGGGTAGACCGCATGGTCTGGATCGCGATTGCCGTCTGTGCTCTCCCGCTACTCGTAGGATTCCCGCCCGGCTCGCTCGCCTTCACTGGCTTGGGGATTGGCTCGCTCACGGCTGCCCTCACGTATGAGGGTCTCCGGACCGGGACTGTCCGCATGCAGGGGCCGCAGGTTGCGTTCGTGGATAGTCCCAACCTGTTCTGGTTCGTGGTGCTGATGCACATCGTCATGACTGGGGTCGGCATTCGGGTCTTCATCTCGGCGCTGTGGTGATGCGTTGCTCTGCGCGGCATAACTCGCGTCTGCACCCGACCGCCCGTCAGGCGTCGCGCCTTGTGCCGCCTTCCTCGTCTACTTTCGCTCCGCCGGGGCGCTGTGCTCCGGGCGGCGCGTGAGCCGCCAACAGTTCTGCGGCACCCTAGCAGGATTGCGAGAGCGCGTTCGAGGTTGGGCGAAATGCGCTGCCCTCTTCGCCGCCGTGATCCGCAGCGGGGACCCTAACGCTATGTTCGCCGCCGACCTCCACGGACGCCCCACGCGATCGACCCTTCGGTACGGCCCCGCTCACTTGCCCTCGTCCCGATGCGCTCGCTCGTCGCCCTCGTCGCCCTCACCGCCGCCCCCTCGCTCGCACAGACTGGTCTGACTCCGAGCGTGGCGTACGACTTCGGCCACCAGTCTCCCACAGTCGGGTTGGGCGTCGAGATCAGCCTACCGAAAGGACCTCTCCCGTTCGCCCCGTCTGTTCGGCCCTCGGCCGAGTACGTCTTCGGGGACCAGTACGCTGAGGCCTTTCGTTACGATGTAAATGTGTTCCGGGCCGACCTTGAGGTGCTCGGACGGTTTACGGCCCCTGGCGCCCCATTCGCCCCGTACGGGAAGGCCGGCGTAGCCGTCGACGTCATGACCTTTGAGATCTCGCCGTCGGGTCTCGGAGGGCCGACTACTTATACGCAGGTCATGCCCACGCTCGGGGGCGGAGCCGGGTTCGGCCGGTTTGGCGTCGAGCTCACCGTCGGAGTCGGCGAGAGCCGGCCGGCGAGGCTCTCGACCGGATACCGGTTCTGAGGGCTCCACCTCCGGTGCCGCAGAACCCGCCGCTGCACCGGACGGCTCGGATGCGTCGTGCTCAGGCTTACTCTCATGCCCGTGCCGCCAGTGAGCGGCCACCTGTTGGGCCGCTCTCTACCCTCATCGCTGAGCATGAACCGTCTTGCGCCCGCGCTCCTCCTCGTCCTTTCCGCGTGCGCGTCGACGACACCGCCAGAGGTTACCGAGCGGACTGAGTCAGGCGTGCAGCATGGTGGCCGGGGCCAACTCGTCACACTAGACGAAGGGGAGCCCCTGTTCGTCGGGCTTCCGGCGGACCTTCCGTCCGATTACGTCCCGTCGCTCCGCGCTGCCTTGAAGGACGAGCCGAACGTTCGGTCAGCCCACCTCTTCCAGGTCTACTCGGCCGACGACGACGTCATTAACGTCGTCCTAGCCGTGAGCTTCGACGGACCCGACGCCGAACTCTTCGCGTTGGGCGACCGGCTCGGGGCGCTGGCGGGTCCGCCGCTCGAACGGATGGGACGGGTGTTCGGGCTCGTACGGCGTGAGACGACCGGTGCGCTCGTGCCGGGTAACGCGATTGAGGTCTACGTTCGCGGCTAGAGCGGCCCAACTCGCCTCTGCATCGGACGTCACGGCAGGCGTCGTTGCTCGGTCCGGCGTCGCCGTCTACTTTCGGTCTCCCGCGCCTCGGCGCACCGTGCCGCCGCTGAGCGGCCATTCGTTATACGGCATGCAACGTCTCCCCATGCTTCGACGAGTTTGGAAGGCACTGTCGGCGATCCACGTCGCAGTCGCTGGCCTCTATCTCGCTCTCGTGTGGGGAGGTGGGCTCTCCCTCAGTTCGATCCTGCTGACCAATCTCGGCGAGTGCGTCCTGTGGACGCTCCCGCTAGCGCCCATTCCCTTTGCACCCGTCCCTTGGCTCTTTGGGGGTGATCCAGGGTGGCGTGGACGTCCCCTGTTGTGGGTCTGGGCCGGCGTCGCCTCCGTCTCCGCGCCGCTCTGGATGTTCTTTACCCTGATCAGCTTCAACGACCTCCAGGTTGGAAACGGGGATCACCCATTGTCGGCGGTGGATGTCGGAGACGGGAGCCAGTTCGTGTGTTTCCGTACGTACGACCTCGGCGCACTCGGGGGCGCTTGGCTCAGGCCCGCTCTCGTACGCGATGTCCTTCCGGGAGTGGAACGTCGAAAATGGCCGGACGTGACGTCAGAAGGTTTTACGGCGGTCGAGGTCGATGGCGTGTCACGCTTGGTGAGCTCCGTGACGATCGGAGGGAGCGTGGTGAAAGTGCCCAATGGTTTCAGATGTTGATGGAGCTACGAGTGCCGTATAACTCGCGTCTGCAGCGGACCGCCCGTTCAGCGTAGCGCCTCGGTCGACAGTCCATGTCTACTCTCGCCCTGTCGGGGCGCTGTGCCCCGTGCGGCCGCTGAGCCGCCCTTTGTTCTGCGGCCTCGAACGATGGATGTAGTACGGGCGCACTATGGATTCGCACAGGGCCCGTGAGACCTTGGTGGGCCTCGGCTCTCGTTCCAGCGCGCTCCCTTTTTGCGATGATGTTGCAG
>DASWMO010000205.1:0-7862 GCA_036399715.1 Rubricoccaceae bacterium | reverse complement strand
CGAAGCCGGCGGCGGCCTGCTCTCGCCAGCCGAAGATCTCCCCGAAGGCGGGGTTGGTGACGAAGCGGTCGGTGCGCATGTCCCAGTCCCAGACGGCGTCGTTCGTCGCGTGGCTGACGAGACGAAGCCGCTCCTCGCTCTCGCGAAGAGCCTCCTGGGTCTCCTTCTGAACCGTCGTGTCGCGGATGATCCCGGTGAAGAGGCGCTCCCCGCCGGCGACATACTCGCCGAACGAGATGGCGATCTGGATCTCCGCACCGTCTTTCCGGAGCCCCCGCGCCTCGACCTGGCCCCACGGTAGCGTCCGCTCGCCCGTTTGGATGTACCGGTCTACCCCGGCGTAGTGCCTCGGACGGAGCCCGACCGGCATGAGCGCGGACAGCGGGGTCCCGACGATCTCGGCCGGGGCGTACCCGAAGACGGCGAGGGCGGCACGGTTGACGTAGCGGATCGTGCTGGACGCGTCGATGGTGAGGATCACGTCCGTCGCCGTGTCCGCCAGCAGGCGGTACTGCTCCTCGCTCTCGCGGAGGGCCGCCTCGGCGCCGGCCCGCCCGAGGGCCGTCCACACCCGCTCGGCCGTCTCCTCGATGAGGGCGACCTCGTTGGCCGTCCAGTCGCGGGGCTCCCGCTGGTGGACGGCGAGGACGGCGACGAGCCGTTCGCCCTTGATGAGCGGGACGCAGACCTGGGCGGCGACCCCGGCGGCGGCGTAGGCTGCCTGCTCCGGGTGCGAGAGTTCGACGGCGTTCGCGACGTCGGGCGTGACGACGCTCTTGCCGGCGTCGTGGGCCCGGGCGAGGGCCGGGTTGAAGTCCTCCTTCCGGAACCGTCCGACGAGGCTGACCGCACCGTCCGTGTAGTCCCGGTCGACGACGACGAACGCCTCGTCGTCGATCTCGCCGTAGTGGACCCGGGAGGCCCCGAGGTGCACGCCGAGCAGCTGTGTGGCAACGGACTTGATTTCGGTGGGATCGCTGAGCGAGCGGAGCGCGTCGGCGAGCGACTCCCGGAAGTCAGCGCGCGCCGCACTCGTCCGGGCGATCAGATTCCGCTCGGACACGTCCCGGGTGACCGCGAGCACGACGGGGCGGTCGTCGATCCGGACGAGTGAGGCTCCGACCGAGGCGTCGAACGGCGTGCCGTCGGCACGAAACTGGACCGCCTCGTAGCGGGCCGTCCCGCCACGGCCGCCCAGCCAGGCGACGACGTCCGTTCCTTTGACCGGGCCGTGTAGAAGGGTCTGGAGCGATGCCCATGACAGTTCGTCTCGCGTGCAGCCGTAGAGCGCGCACGCCGCGCTGTTGGCTTCGAGGACCGATTCGGTCTCCGGGTCGAGCACCAGGACCGCGTCCGGCGACGCCTCGAAGAGGGTCCGAAACTGCGTCTCGCTGCGCATGTGGGCCGCCACTTCGGCGCGGAGCCCGATTTCGCTCTCGACGATAGCGGCGAGGTGAATGAGTACGGCCCGGTCGTCGTCCATCCACACTCGCGGCTCGGTGTCGATGGCGCAGATCGAGCCGAGCGGCTGGCCGTCTGGACTGTGGACCGGGACGCCGAGGTACGCGACGACCCCCAGGTCTCGGGTGGCGAGGTTGTCCTGAACGAGTGGGTGCGTACGGGCGTCCTCGACGACGAACGGCGCGTCTTCGGCGACGACGTACTGGCAGAACGAGTGCGAGAGGGGCGTCTCCCGGGCCGTCGCCCACGGCTCGGCGAGACCCTGCTGACTCTTGAAGAACTGGCGGTCGTGGTCGACGAGCGTGACGAGGGCGATGGGAACAGCCAGGAGGCGCTTCGCAAGCTCCGTCAGCCGGTCGAAGGCCGGCTCGGGGGGCGTATCGAGAAGGCGCGACTGCTGGAGAGCGGAGAGCCGGGCGCCGTCGCTCAACCGCTCGTCGTGAGCGGACGAACCAGGCGGTGCCGCTTCGGGAGACGGCGAGAGATCTCGGTCTTGCGCGTGGGAGTTCGCCATGGCGATGGAGTGCTCTGAATCTCCACAGTACGCAATCTGGCGGAACTCCATGTCCGCACCGGTGGCCTGTCTTCCGGCTGCCCGCGCCAACAAACGGCACGCACCGGCTCACCGTAGACCCTGCCGGCCTCGGGCCCGAACGTCTAACCGAGCGCGTGGTCGAGGTCACGATCGGCGATGACCCGATCCCCCAGGTGAACGTAGCGGTCGTCGAGGCAGCGCAGATCGTCGGCACGGTAATGCTCGCCGACGACGCCACGCACGCCGGGCTCCGGCAAACGGTCGTCGAGGCGACGAGCGACTCTGAGCGCTACCGGACCGTTACCGACGCGGCAGGACGGTTCTCGTTCTCGGCGCTGAGGCCCGGCCTGTGGACGGTCCGCGTGGCGGCCGCGGCGCTCCCCGTCCATCACCGGCTCGACCGGGAGGCGGAGGTGGTCGCCCTCGCGCCCGGCGAGGCATCGACCGTCGACTTTGAGGGACGGCCGGTCCAGCGGCCGGTCCGAGTTGTCCGGGTAGGCGCCCTCACCCTCGGGCAGCCTTGACCAGACTTGCCATGGGGGCAGGGCCGGTGATGCCGGCGGCTACGCCCCCTCGGCTTCGTGCCGCTGCGTGGGCGGCAAAGGGCCGTCTATTCCTACCTGACGTCGGGGGAATAACGTCAGACCATGCTCTTACTGTGCTAAAGGCGTGCACGTGCTGCGCACAGGACTGCACGGGGTGCGCACGTGCGAACCGGGGGCCGTCGGGTCTAACGCCCTCCCACACCTATAGGGAGGGCCTTAACCCACATGTAGAAACAGCGACAGAGCCCCTTTCGGGGCAAACGGTGGACCCTCACATTGATGGCACACCGTTGGTAAGCAGGGTAGACGCGTCGCCGATCTCGCTCAGTCCGTCCGCAGATCTAGACCTGTCCTCTGGCCCCGCCCCCGATGTGCCCTCAGCCCTGCTCGTCTCGGCCGAATCGGCCGCGGCGCAGGGCGCCGTTCTCATCCGTTCACAGACCGGCCTGTTCAACGCGGGGACGGGTCCCCTCCGCAGCCGACCGTAGCTGCTGCCCCTCGTCCGACCACCGTTCATGATGCCCCTTCGCTCACTCCGATACCCCTTCGCTCTCGCTCTGCTGGGACTCGTTCTGGCTCCAGCCGCTCTCGCCCAGACGTTCGGAGTCGTCCCGAGCCCGAACGCTCCGTCGGGAGGGGCCGAGACGTTCAACACCCTCCGAGGCGTCGGCGCCGTCAGCGCGTCGGACGCGTGGGCCGTCGGCGAATGGCATGACACGCGGCCCAGCGGACAGGTCGACGCCCACACGCTGGCGATGCACTGGGACGGCGCGGCCTGGACCATTGCCCCGACGCCCAACCCCGACCCGGTCTCCAGCGTCCTCTGGGACGTCGAGGTGGTCTCGCCCACGGTAGCGTGGGCGGCCGGCAGCAAGGGGACCAACGCCCGGCCGCTGATGCTGCGCTGGAACGGCATGGCGTGGGCAGAAGCCTCGCTTCCGCCGCTTGGCTCTGGCAATGCCTCGGGCACGCTGCTCGACATGCACGCCCTCTCCGCCGACAACGTCTGGGCCGTCGGGGAGGCCGGCAACTGGGGCACCCCGACACCGGGCACCCCGTCGTTCGTCGCCCTCGCGTTCCACTGGAACGGGAGCACGTGGAGCGCCACCATGCTCCCGTTCGTCGGCACCTACCGCGACCGCCTCTCCGCCGTCCACGCCTCTGCCCCGGACAACGTGTGGGCCGTCGGGTCGTACGGCTCGTCCGCCGGCGTCTTCCGGCCTCTCGTGTACCGCTTCGACGGGACGGCGTGGCACGCGATGCCCGCCCCGTTCAACGGCGACCCGACGCGGCCGCTCCACAGCGTCGCCGTGCTCGCGCCCGACGACGTCTGGGTGACGGCCGATCGGATCGCCGATGGTGCCGTACCGGTGACCGCGCACTGGGACGGCACGTCGTGGACCGAGCACGCCAACCCCAGCGGGACGGGCGCGCTCATCGCAGTCAGAACCGATGACGTGTTCGGGTTCGGGACGAACGTGACCCACTGGGACGGTGCGTCCTGGACGGTCTTCGACGACCTCGGCGGCGTCCCGGGCGCCAGCCTCCACGCCTCCGAGTTGACCGCGAATGGCGACATGTGGGCCGTCGGTCGCACGATCCCCGGTGACCAGTTGCAGACTCTCACGGTCCGGGCCGCAGGCCTCCGGCCGGGCGCCGTCGCGGGCGAACCCGCTGCGGGCTCCGCCCTTGAGAGCGGGATGTCGATCGCGCCGAACCCGTCGGACCGCCTGACAACCGTCACGCTCGTCGTAGCCCGTCCGTCGTCCGTTGTCGTCGCCGTGTACGACGCGCTCGGGCGACGGGTGGTGACGCTCCACGACGGCGCGCTCTCGGCCGGGTCTCACATGCTCCCGCTCGACACCTCTGAGCTCCCGGCGGGCGTCTACGTCATCCGCGCGACGGGCGCCACCCCCGTCTCTCGCCGGCTCGTCGTCACCCGATGACAGTTCCTCTCGCTCCGTCCTCCTTACGCCCCTCGATGCGCCACCGCTTCGCACTCTCTGCTCTGGCGCTCCTCGCTGCGTCCACCACGGCGCAGCCGCTCCCGGCCCCGCCTTTCGCCGCCCCCTGGCTCGCCTTCAACACGACGCTCGGGAACGGGCAGGGCGACCCTGTGGCGCTCGCAATCGCCGACTTTACAGGCGACGGGCGGCCCGACGTCGTCGCCGCGCAGGCCCGGTTCGGGACCGGGTTCGTCCTGATGGTGAACGACGGCGCCGGCCGGCTCCTCCGCCGCGCTGCCTTTGCATCTCCCGACGAGACCGCCGAGATCGTCGCAGCAGACTTTGACCATGACGGCGCAGCCGACGTGGCCCTCACCAACAGCGACGCGCTGACGCGGGGAAACACGGTCTCCATCTTTCTCGGGAACGGCGACGGCACGTTCGAGGCCCGCCGCGACGTCTCGGTCGGAGCCGGGAGCGTCGTCCCCGTCGGGCTTGTCGCGGCCGACATGGACGGCGACGGCGTGCTCGACCTCGCCGTGGCGGCCTACGGCGCCGGCGGGCAGGGCTCGACTGTCCGCATCCTCCGGGGCGACGGGGCCGGCGGGTTCGCCACGTTCCAGTCCGTCCCCACGGGCCCGGCCCCGTCCCGACTTGCGGCTGGCGATCTGGACGGCGACGGCGACGCCGATCTCGTCGTCGCCAACCAGGACTTCCGCGTGAGCGTCCTGCGCAATACGGGCGCGGGCAGCTTCGCCGCGCCTGTCGCATATGTGGATGTCCCCACCGGTTCCGCTGGCCCGGCCTTTGCCACTGTCGCTCTCGCCGACGTCGACGGCGACGGCGACCTCGACGTGTTCTACTCGAACACGAGGACCGGAGACGGGACGAGCGGGGCGGTGGGCCTCCTCCGCAACGACGGGGCGGGCACACTCGGCAACTCGTCGAACGTCGCGCTCACCCAGTTCTCGTCCGGGGCGTCCACCCTCACTACGGCCGACATGGACGGCGACGGCGACCCGGACCTCGTCGCCAACCAGTACAGCGGCAGAACGGGCGACGGGATCGTCGTCGCCCTCAACGACGGAGCGGGCGCGTTCGGCGCCGCGGCCCTCTACAAAGGCGGCCAGGCGACGTTCGACGTCGCTGCGGCAGACATGGACGGAGACGGCGACGCGGACCTCCTCTCGGCGGACGACTTCTCGCGGGCCGTCACGGTGCGCTACAACCCCGGCAGCGGGGTCTTCCCCGCGCTCCCGGCGACGGACGCCGACTTTCTCCAGTCCTATGCCGATGTGGCCGACGTCGACGGCGACGGCGACCTCGACGCGTTCACCTCGGGGATCGGCGTCGGACGGACGTTCGGAGCCGTGATGCGGAACGGCGGGACAGGGCAGTTCACGCGGACCGGCATCTCCCAGCCCACCGACGGGGTCGCCTTCGGTGTCCTCCGCGACCTCAACGGCGACGGCCGCCCGGACCTCCTCTTCAACAACCCCAACACGTCGTCGCAGTACGACTTTTTCACGGCCCTCAACCGCGGCGATGGGACCTTCCCGACCCCGACGCGCTGGACGGTCCGGAGCGTCGGCTGGGGCCACATCGACGCCGTCGACCTCGACCACGACGGCGACCTCGACGTCGTCGACATGGAAGCCCTCGGGGCCCCGGACGTCCCGCCCGGCCGCTTCTTCATTTCGAAGAACAACGGCAACGGGACGTTCCAGACGCCGACGGTCTACGACGACCTTCCCGGCCGCCCCTTCGACGTCGCCCCGGGCGACTACGACGAGGACGGCGACGTGGACCTCGCGATGACGCGGCCCGGCGCCTACGGGTTCGATGACCAGGTGATGCTCGTCCTCGGTAACGGCGACGGCACGTTCGGGCCGCCCGTCATCTACACCGTCGGACGCGGGCCGAAGGAGATGGTCGCAGCCGACCTCGACGGCGACGGCCACCTCGACCTCGCGACGGGGAACACGGGGTACAACAACGAAGGCGTCGAGAGCATGACGGTCCTCTACGGGACAGGCGCCGGTACGTTTACGCGGCTGGCGACCTACACGGCCCCCTTCTCGCCAGACCTCCTCGGGATCACGGGGATCGAGGCCGGCGACGTCGACGGCGACGGCGACCCGGACCTCCTGCTGACCGGGGTCTCCAACGACGTCACGCTCTACGTGAACAACGGGGCAGCCCCGTTCACCGTCCCCTACCGACTCGGCCTCGGCGCCGACGCCTCCAGCCCCGTCTTCCGAGACGTCACTGGCGACGGACGGCCGGACGTGTTCGCCATCACGGGCCTCCCGCTGCTCGGGCTCGACACCGCCGTGTCGGTCCTGCGGGGCCTCACAACGACGACAGCCTCGGAGTCGGGCGCCCCCGATATGGCAGGACAGACGGCGCCCCTCGCCCTGTCGGGGCCTTCGCCGAACCCCGCTGCCGGCACGGCGCGGCTCACGCTCACGCTGGCCGCGGAAGCGACGGTCCGCGTCGAGGCGTTCGACGCGCTCGGCCGCCGGGTATCGGTCCTTCACGACGGCCCGCTCGCGGCGGGCATGCACGTGCTCACCCTCGACACCGCGCCTCTGTCGCCCGGCGTCTACGTTGTCCGGGCGACGGGCCCGGCCGTTGCCGCGAGCCGGCGCCTCGTCGTCGCCCGGTAGCTCAGCCCCGGACGGGCGGACACACGCTAGCCTCACCTACGCAGCCCTCGCCAGGTCGCTTACGTGATAACCCCGGCCGGGCCGACTACGATTTCATCTTCTTCATCTTCGACGGCGGCGAAATCCCTGCAGCCCTTCTCATAACCTGCGCCTGTGAGGATGAGATGGTCTTGGACGGGATGCCCATCACCTCGCCCGCCTAGACGAGAGGCTTTGTCACCGCCACATCATCGCGGCTCGGCTCCGGGTCCTCAATCTGGTAAGCGCGCGGGAGAGCAACTGACCGGGCGATGAAGAGCCACGCGAAATTGGACACCTCGCCCGTGCTTTCCGTCTCCGGCTGCGCATCCCCTCGTCGCCAGAGGACGACAAGGACATTTAGCGACCACCGGACAAAGCCGCCGAATCAGACCGATTCGGCGGCTTTGCCATTCCTGGATGCCCGAGACTGTGAGAAACCGGGTACAACGTTTGGCGAGCGGTGGCGACAGGAAACCCCTTTACAGGCGCAAGCGGAGCGATTATCGCACGGGTGATCACCCGTGACACGTCTTGACAGGGGCCCCCACCTTTAGCAGGTCTTTGGCATTTCTAGCGCGACAACCTCGGCTCTTCTGCCCAAGCCCGCTGGCTCCCACCACACGAGACCGCCCTTCGTAAGGCTCGTGTACCAGCCGTCGAACCCGACGACGACCGAGTCGAGCAG
>DASWMO010000204.1:0-9259 GCA_036399715.1 Rubricoccaceae bacterium | reverse complement strand
TCCATTCAGTCGATAGGCATCGACCTCTCGACACGCCCCGGCGCGCCGTCTCGGGCCGTCTTCGAGGGCACGGTCGAGCGCGTCGGCACGATGGCCACCTACGGGACCTTCGTGATGGTCTCCCACGGCGACTTCACGACGATCTACGGCAACCTCTCCGAGGTCGTCGTTGCGCGCGGACAGACGGTCCGCGCCGGGCAGGTCGTCGGCCGTGCCGGGACGGCGACCGACCGCCGCGGGTCGCAGCTCTTTTTCGCCCTCTTCGAGAACGGCCGCCCGACCAACCCGATGCCCTGGCTCCGAGGCCGGTAGCGCCAGCCGGGCAAGCGCCAGCCGGGCCGCGCCCGGGCAGGTCGAAACGAAACGCGGGGCATCCCCGATGTGGAGATGCCCCGCGAGCCGGGAAGGCGACGCGACTACCCGCGAGCTTACATCTGGACGGCGTCGCTGCTCCACGCCTCCTGCGTGTCGCGGACGGCCTGCACGCCGACCGATGCCGTGTAGACCTTGTCCTCGTCGTCGAGTTCGTCTGCGACGACGGTGCACACGACCTTCGAGAGGTTCACGAGGACCGGCGTGAGGTCCTTGAGGTTGGACAGCGCCAGCGCCGCGACGATCTCGGACTTGAGGCCCAGCGCGGTCGTGTACAGCATGTGGTAGCTGATCGCGGCCAGGCTCGTTGCGGTGTAGGTGTCGCGGATCATCCGGGAGACCTTGTCCGTGCGGATCTGGTCGTAGAGACCGGCCGCGACGCCGAGCGCGCTGCCGAGCGCCTCCTTGACGCTTTCCTTGAGACCGCCGCCCTCGGCCTGGTCGATGTGCGCGCCGAGCGCCTCGGTGTGCTGCTCGAGGATCGTCTTGAGCGCCGTCAGCGCCTGGACGGCGTCGGGGTACTTGCGGGTGTCCTCAGACTCGAGCTGGCGCTCGACGGCGGAGTGGATGTGCGTCTCCACCGCCTTCATGTCGGTGACGTACGTGTTGAGAATCGCGGTGCGGTCCATGGGATCAGAGAGAGAGTGGGTCGGCAGCCGGTGCCGGAAGGGAGCCAGTCCCACCCGCACGCCCGGCCTGCCGTTCCAACCCGATGCGTTTTCACGTTCGGGCGGGCTCGCCCGCGGACGCCTCGCTCAGATCTTGATGCCGGCCTCGGGCGCTTCAGGTCCGGGTTCACCCGGCGCGTCCTGCGGCGCTGGTACCGGTGCCGGGGCGACGCCTGCATCCGGTCCGGGGTCACCCGGCGGCGCGACCGCATCTGGGGCCGCACTCGGGCTGCCGGGCGCAGCTGCCGTGGACCCGCCGGGTGCGACGCCCTGCGGCTGCGTGTCCGACACCTCGTAGACGAGCGTGTAGGCGCCGCTCTCACCGGGCTCGAACGAGGTCGCGATAATCTCGATCTGGCCTGCCTCCGTCGCACGGAAAACCACCTGCGCGTGCTGCCGGTCGCCCGGAACCGCATCGTCATTCTCGGACGCCGCGCCGGTCGGCGGGCGCAGGATGATGTAAGGGTCGAAGACCGTTGAGTTCAGATCGACTTTGATCCACTGGCCCTCTTTGACGCGGACCGAGTACGAATCCGCGAGTTCGCCCGACACGAGGGTGCGGTCACCCGTGGCCAGGTCACCCGTCTCCGTGACAGGGCCGGACGGGCCGGAGTTGCAGCCCGCGGCGAGGCCGGCGGCGACGAGGGCGAGGCAGAAGGTGCGCATGACGCAGACGGTGAGTGGGTCAGGTCGGGAAGGTACCCGCCGCGACCGTGTGGAGGTCATCGGGCCTGACATGCCGGCGCAGCGCGTCGGTCACGTCGGCGGGCGTGAGGGCGCGGACGAGATCCGGGTACGCATCGAGGTAGCCGACGTCGAAGCCCCGCTCGGCATTGACGAGCAGGCGCGCGGCGAGGCCGCCGGTCGTCGCGAGGGCGACGACGTGGAGGCCGGCGAGCGTCTGCTGGACCAGCGCGAGCGCCTCGGCCGGAACGCCCTCGGCCACGAACCGCTCGACCTCGGCGCGCACGGCCACGATGCCGCGTTCGAGCGCGTCGCCCGAGAGCGTCACCGAGACGCCGAACGCGCCGTCGTGCTCGACGGCGACGCCGCCGAGGGCGGCGCCGATGCCGTACGTCAGGCCCTGCTCGTCGCGGACGGTCTGCATGAGGCGGCTCGAAAAGTTGCCCCCGAGCGCGTAGACCGCCGCGTAGGCCGCCAGAAAGTCGGGCGAGTCGCGGCGGAGCGCGACCGCGTGCGCGAGGCGCACGTCGAGGCTCGTCCGGTCGGCTACGGGCACGTCGAGGCGGCCCGGGGCCGTCGGCGCGGCGCTGGATGCGAAGCGGGCTGTGCGGCCGTGCGCGGCCCAGCCGCCAAATCGGTCGGCGACGGCAGCGGCGACGGCGCCCGGATCGGCGTCGCCGACGACGGCGACGAGCAGGCCGTCCGAGCCGACGCCGTCGCGCCACGCCGCACGGACGGCCTCGGGCGTGAGCGCCGCGACGCGTGCCTCCTCGTCGTCGGGGGTCGGGACGTAGTTCGGGTGCTCCGGCCCGACGAGGCGCCGCGCCATGGCCCCGCCGGCCTGCTGCGCCGTGGACTCGCGCGAGCGGCGAATGGCCGCGACGGTCCGGTCGGCCGCCTTGCGGATCTCGTCGGCGTCGAGGAGCGGCTCGCGGAGCGCCTCGGCAGCGAGCGCGAGCACGTCCGGCAGGTCCTCGCGGAGCGCGCGGCCGGCGAAGCCGATCCGCAGCGAGTCCGAGTAGAACGACAGGCGCGCGCCGCGGCCGTCGAGCGCGTCGGCGAACGCGTGGCGGTCGCGCGTCGCGGTGCCCTTGTCGAGCATGTCGGCGACGAGACCGAGCGCGACGTCGTCGGACGTCGCGAGGTCAGGACCCGTCTGGAACGAAGCGCGGAAGCTGACGACGTCGCGCGTGGCGGTCGGGAGGACGAGCAGGCGGGCGGGCCCCGCCTGGGCCTCGACCGTCCGCGTCGCGAGCGGCAGCGCGGCCGGGACGGTGGCGGCGGTAAACGCGTCGGGCGCGGTCATGCGGTCGGGATGTAGAGACCGACGGTGCGGCGGTCCGGGTGGACGAGGCGGGCGGCGGCCGCCTGAACGGCCTCGGGCGTGACGGCGTCGATGCGCGCGCGGTACTCGGCGAAAAGCGTCCAGTCCCCGAGGGCAATGGCCTCGTTGAGCTGCGCGACGACCGCATACGGGCCGTCGCGGCCGAACGCCTCGTCGGCGACGACCTGCCGGCGGGCGCGGGCGACCTCCTCGGCCGAGACGCCGTCTGCCGCGACCTCGTCGAGCACGGCCACGAGCTCGGCCTCGACTGTCGCGTGCTCGACGCCCGGGGCGAGCGCAGCGTAGAGGACGAACAGGCCCGGGTCGCGGAGGCGCGGGAAGAAGGCGAAGGCGCTCGTCGTGAGGCCCGCATCCGTCAGGCGGCGCCACAGGCGGCCGGACTTGCCGGCCGCGAGAATCTGCACGAGCACGTCGAGCGCGTCGGCGTCGGCGTCGAGGCCCGGAGGCGCCTTCTGGGCGACGAGGACGGCCCCTAGCTCGCCGGCCTGCTTCAGCGTCACGCGGCGCTCGCCGCGCTGCTCGGGCTCGCGCGTGACAGGCAGTTCGTCCGCAGCGGCGCCGTCGCCCGTCTCCGGCCCTCCGGGTGAACCCGGACCGGAGGCGATCGCGCCGAAGTGGCGGTCGATGAGCCCGAGCGCCTCGTCCCGGTTGAACGCCCCGGCGACGGTTGCCGTCGCGTTCCGCGGCCAGTACGAGGCGTCATAGAATCCTCGCAGGCCCGCCGCGGTCACCGTCTCGACGTCCGAGCGCCAGCCGATGACGGGGTGGCCGTACGGGTGCGCGTGGAAGGCCGACGCGTAGACGGCGTGCAGGAGCGTGCGCAGAGGCTCGTTCTCGCCGCGGTCGAGCTCGTTCAGGACGACCGTCCGCTCGGATGCGAGGTCCTCGTCGCGGACGCGCGCGCCGCGCATGCGGTCCGCCTCGATCTCGACGGCGAGGCCGAGGTGCTCGGCCGGCAGGAGCGCGTAGTAGTTCGTCCGGTCGTACCACGTCGTCGCGTTGATCTGCCCGCCGACAGACTGGAGCGTCTGGAAGACGCTCGTGCCGAGGTCGCGGTTGAAGCGCTCGGAGCCCTTGAACATGAGGTGCTCCAGCAGGTGCGTCGCGCCCGTCAGGCCCGAGACCTCGTTGCGCGAACCGACGCGGTAGGTCACCTGGAAGGCGACGACGGGCGCTGCGGCGTCGGGGACGAGCAGGACGGTGAGGCCGTTGCGGTGGCGCAATTCTTCGATGCCGCCGAGCACGCGGACGGACTCGAAGGCGGGGGACGTGTCGGGCATGGGGTGGGTTGAGACCGTGTCCCGGTACGCGAGGCGCCGGCCCGGGATCCGAGGGCGACCCTGCGGACCATCACCATCTCACACCCGGGCCCTCTACCCCACTCCGACCTCTGCCACGCCCAGCCGCGCCCGGATGACGGTATCCGTCGCCTGCCCCGGATCCGTCTCGGGAAAGTCCGTCATCGTGTGCAGGCCGCGGCTCTCGTGCCGCCGCCGCGCGCACTCGACCACGAGGTACGCGACGGCTGCGAGGTTACGCAGCTCGCACAGCTCCGCCGAGAGCTTCGTCCGCTGGTAGAAGTCCTCCGTCTCGCGGGCGATGAGGTCGATCCGCCGCGCCGCGCGCTCCAGCCGCAGCTCGGACCGCACGATCCCGACATACGACTGCATCAGCCGCCGCAGCTCGTCGCGGTTGGCCGAGACGAGAATCCACTCGTGCGGGTTCTCGGTGTTGGACTCGTCCCAGTCCGGAATCGCCTCCTCGACGGTCGCCGCGGCCGCATACGCGACGGCCGGCCCGACGGCATTGTGGGCGTACACGAGCGCTTCGAGGAGCGAGTTCGACGCCAGCCGGTTCGCCCCGTGGAGGCCCGAGCACGTCACCTCGCCGCACCCGAACAGGCCCGCGATGCTCGTCCGCGCCTCGCGGTCCACGACGACGCCCCCGCACGTGTAGTGCGCCGCCGGCACGACCGGGATCTTGTCCCGCGTCATGTCGATGCCGTGCGCGAGCAGCGTCTCGTGGATGTTCGGGAAGTGCCGCAGGATGTCGGCCGCCGGCAGGTGCGAGATGTCCAGCCAGACGTGGTCCTCGCCGCGCTTCTTCATCTGGTCGTCGATCGCGCGCGCGACCACATCTCGCGGGGCGAGTTCCAGGCGCTCGTCGTAGAGCGGCATAAAGCGCTCGCCGCCGAGGTTCGTCAGGATCCCCCCGTCGCCGCGGACGGCCTCGGTGATGAGGAACGACCGGCCCTCGAAGTCCGCCCCGGGCAGGTACAGGCTCGTCGGGTGGAACTGGATAAACTCCATGTTCGCGACGTCGGCGCCGGCCCGGTACGCCATCGCGATGCCATCGCCGGTCGCGACGCGCGGGTTCGTCGTGTGCTGGTACACCTGGCCCGCGCCGCCGGCGGCGAGCAGCGTCGCCTTCGCGAGGACCGTGTAGACGACGCCCGTCTTCTCTTCCAGCACGTAGGCCCCGAAACACGTCGGGCCGCCTGGACCGGGCTCCCGCCCGAGCTGGTGCTCGGTCAGCAGGTTGACGGCGTAGTGGTACTCCAGAATGGTGATCCCCGGGTGCCGGCGGACCGCCGCCAGCAGCGCCCGCTCGACCTCGCGGCCCGTCATGTCGGTCGCGTGGACGATCCGGTTCGCCGAGTGCCCGCCCTCGCGCCCGAGGTGCAGGTCGCCGTCGGGGTCGCGGTCGAAGGCCGCACCGAGGGCAATCAGGTCGCGGACGCGCTCGGGCCCCTCCTCGATCACCATCCGGACCGCCGCCTCGTCGCACAGCCCCGCCCCGGCGACGAGCGTGTCGTGGACGTGCGCCTCGGTGTCGTCGCCGGCGTGCATCACGGCCGCGATGCCGCCCTGCGCGTAGTTCGTGTTGCTCTCCGCCGACTCCTTCTTGGTGACGATGCACACCGTCCCGTGGTCGGCCGCCCGCAGCGCGAAGGACAGCCCGGCGACGCCGGAGCCGATGACCAGAAAGTCGAAGGTGAGGCGCATGGCGGGCTCGGGTTTCCCCGGAGGTTACCACGCCCTACCGCCGGAGATCCGCCTCTGCGCGGGGCGAATCAGTCCGCCGCGCGGACCTGAGCCTGGCACCGCCCGTCGCGCAACTCGACTGGCGGCGGCATGCGGAGTTCGCACGTCGAGACGAGCCCGAGCGCGAGGTTGGCGCGGCGGTCGATCTCGGCGATGCGCCCGGCGAGCGTCGCCACTTGCACGGTGTCGCTGTCCGTGACCGAGTACGGCAGGAAGTAGGCCGGCCCGCCGCACGGGCGGTCGCCTAGCGACAGCATCCGGCACGACCCGGCATCCGACGCCCGCGCCTCCCCGATGGCCGCTTCGAGGTCGCGCCGCGCCGCGTCCGCCTCGCGCTCGTAATCCGCCTGCGTGTACTCCGCAGAGCCGAAGCTGCACCCGGAAAGCAGGACGGCGGCAAAGACGAATCGGTACATCGGGAATCCGGAGAGTGGGCGCGACAAGATCCTTCGGCAGCGGCTCCAGATCAACCGGCGACGCCGTTACGCCTCCTCCCCGCCCCGGCCCGTCTCCTGCAACAGGTACGCCTTGATCAGCACGTCGAGGTCGCCGTCCATCACGCTCTGCACGTCCGTCAGCTTCACGTCCGTCCGGTGGTCGTTGACGAGCGTGTACGGCTGGAAGACGTACGACCGGATCTGCGAGCCCCACTCGATCTTTTTCTTGCCCGCCTCCTCGGCGTCCTTGAGCGCCTCGCGGATCGCCTGCTCCAGCGCGTAGATGCGGCTCTTGAGCATCTGCATCGAGCGCTCGCGGTTCTGAAGCTGGCTCCGCTGCTCCGTGCTCTCCGCGACCACGCGCGCCGGCTCGCCGTTCGAGAGCGTCCCCGTCCAGATGTAGCGCGCCCCCGTCTCGACCTTGTTCACGTTCTGCCCGCCCTTGCCGCCCGAGCGGAACGTCTGCAGCTCCAGGTCCGCCGGGTTGATGTCGACCTCGATCGTGTCGTCGATCTCGGGGTACACGAACACGCTCGCGAACGAGGTGTGGCGCCGCCCCGAGGCGTCGTACGGCGACATCCGGACGAGCCGGTGCACGCCGCTCTCGGCGCGGAGGTACCCGTACGCAAACCGTCCGTCGACCCGCAGCGAGGCACTCTTGATGCCCGCCGCCTCGCCCTCCTGGTACTCCAGCAGCGTCGGGTCGTAGCCGTGCTGCTCCGCATAGCGCGTGTACATCCGGAGCAGCATCTCGGCCCAGTCCTGGCTCTCCGTCCCGCCCGCGCCCGAGTTGACCGTCACGATGGCCGTCCGGTGGTCGTCGGGCCCGGCGAGCATCCCGCGCAGTTCGAGCGCGTCCAGCTCCTTCGCCAGCGCCGCCTCCTCGGCCGCGATCTCCGCGCTCAGGCTCTCGCCGGCCTCGGCCTCCATCTCGCGGTACGTCGCGATGTCGTCGCGGCGCTGCTGAAGGCGGTCGAACGACTCGATCCACTCGGTCTCGCTCGCCACCGCCTGCTCGGTCGTCCGCGCCGCGACCGGGTCGTCCCAGTAGCCCGGCGCGAGGCGCTGCGTCTCCAGCTCCGCGAGGCGCCGCCGGCGGGCGTCGAGGTCGAGGTAGCGGCCGAGCGTGTCGATGCGGTCCGAAAGCGAGTCCATGCGGGAGGCGTGAGGCGGTCCGACAAGCTACCGCCGCCCCCGTGCCGGCCCCTATCGCACCACGACGAGCCTCGCCGACGCGGTCCGCCCCGACGCCTCCACGCGGACGACGTAGACGCCCGCCGGCCACGCCGTCGCGTCCGCCGCGACCGTCCGCTCCCCCGCCCCGAGCGGGCCGTCGTGCAGCACCGCCACGCGCCGCCCGAGCGCGTCCACGACGACCACGCGCACCGGACCCGCCTCGGCCAGCGTCAGCCCCACCGCGACGCGCCCCTGCGCCGGGTTCGGACGCACCGACACGCCCACGCCCAACGCCTCGGCAGGCGCGGGACCCGCCTCGCCCGCGACGGCGAACGGCGCCACCGTCCGGTACATCCAGCCCCGCTCGGGGCCAAGCACCGTCACGCCGACGTACAGCCGTCCGTCCGGCCCGATCTCGGCGGCGCCCACGTTCGTGATCCGCTCGTACGGCGTGCCCGGCGGCGGCGGCGTGCTCATGTCCGGCGCGCGGCCTATCACGTGCCACGTCTCGCCCGCGTCCGTCGTCTGGTACAGGTGGCCCGCGCCCATCATCGCGACGGCCCGGCCGCCTGCACCCGGGTCCGTCTCGCCCGCCTCCGAGAGCGCGAACAGCGCCACCGCGTTCCCGTAGCCCGGCGCCGTCGCAGGCTCAGGCAGGAACTGACGCCGCTGCCACGTCCGACCGGCGTCGTCACTCGTCCACGCCGAGCGCGACTCGCCGTTGACCAGCCCGATCAGGAGCAGGCGCGGCCCCGGTCCGAGCGGGTGTGCATCGGGCCGGCGCACGAGCGCGAGTTGATGCCCAAAGTAGCCGGCGTTGAACCACGACGAGCGGTCATAGTGCGCCCCACCCGTGTCTGAGTAGATCGCCCCACCGGGGCCACAGCCGACTACGCGGCCACCGGGCCAGCCCGGTGGAGCAGCGGCTCCGCGGCCCGAGGCGACGCCGGGCAAGAGGGCTGAGGGCGGCAGCAGGAGCAACTCGCTCGTGCCGATGTCGGTGAGCGGGAACGAGTACGTCGCGTGGGTCCACGAGTCGCCGCGGTCGTCGGAGTAGCCCATGCCGAGGTCGCCCGCCCCGGCGACGAGGCGCCCGGCATGCGGGTAGCCCGGCGGGACCTCGACCACGGCGCGGCCGGCGGTCGAGTCCGACGACTGCGCCGGTCGCCACGTCTGGCCGGCGTTGACCGAGCGGAACATGGTGAAGTAGGCCGCGAAGCCGGTGTCGGCACGCGCGGGGCCACCCGGCGGGTGCGGCCCGAGCAGAAGCACGCCAGAGGCACAGATCCTCGGCGGGAGCGGACTAGGAATGCGCCAGACACCCGCCACGCCGGCCGTGCGGTCGAGCCACGTGGCGACGCATTCAGATGTAAAGGTCCAGGGAGTACCCTGTACGTCAAAAGCGATGCTGTTGAAGTCTCCAAGCGCCATATCCCCAACCCGCTCCCAAGAAAACCCGGCGCCGGCCGGCAGCGGGAACGTCTGCGCCGAGGCAGCACCCGAGAGCGCGAGCAGCGCGGCGAGCAGAAAACG
>DASWMO010000203.1:0-18979 GCA_036399715.1 Rubricoccaceae bacterium | reverse complement strand
CGACGAGGATCTCGCGGACGTGGACGCGCGGCGGCGTGAGGTAGAGATCGTGGTCGCGGGCGAAGGCCGCGCGGAGCGTGTCGGCGGGGACCGGCGAGCCCTCGCGAAGCTGGCGCTTCGCCTCGGCGAACGTCCAGTCGTCGAGCTGCATCGCGACCGAGCGGACGACGCCCGGGTCGCGCTCAAGACCGGCGGCACGGGCACGGGCGGCGATCTCCTGCCGCACGACGAGGCCCTCGACGTACTCCCGCAGCGACGCCTCGTCCTGCACGGCCGCGCGCTGGCGCTCGGTCATCGCCTCGGCCTGCGCCTCGACGTCGCCGACGGTGAGGATGCCCGGCAGGACGTCGGACGTGAAGCGGACGAGCGGCGTCGCGCGCCACGCGGCGAGCGCCTCGGCGTCGAGCGTCCCGCCCTGCCCGGTCGCGAAAGATGCGAGGCGGCCGAGAACTCGCGCGTCGACCTGCGGTCGGGCCTCGCCGAGGACGCGGCGGCCAAGCGCGAAGCGCGCCTCGGTGCGGTTGCGGCGCGTGACGTAGCGCTGCAACTGGGCGCGCTTGGTGACGAACGCGTCCTCGGTGAGAAGCGTGCTCGTCGTGCGGGCGTCGACGCGGAGGACCGAGTAGCCCGTCGCCGTCCGGACGGGCTCGGAGATCTGCCCGATCGGGAGCGCGTAGGCCGCCGCCTCGAAGGCCGGGTCCATCTCGTCGTGGGCGAACTCGCCGACGGACCCGCCCGAGGCGGCGAGTGCCGAGTCGGCGAAGGTCTCTCGGGCGAGCGCCTCGAACGTCTCGCCGGCTGCGAGGCGCGCGCGGAGGCGCTCGGCCTCTCCGAGCGAGCGGGCGTAGAGGTGGCGGGCGCGGTAGGTCGTGTGCGCCATGCGGAACTCCTCGCGCAAATCCGCCTCGGTGACCACGAGTTCGTCGGCCATCTCGACCGCCGTGTAGCGGTCCACGAGGGCCTTGGACTCGGCGAAGGCGCGCGCGGCGCGGTAGCCGTCCGTCTCGGCGATGCCGTCCTGCCGGGCACTCTCGATCACGAGCCGGCGGCTGATGAGTGTCTCCAGAATCGCGTCGCGGACCGCCGGGTCGTCGCCGTCGAGGCCGACGCGGAAGACGTACTGCGCGTAGGCGTCGGCCAACTCGTCGGTCGTGATCACCGCGTCGCCGACGGTCGCGACGACCGCCTCGCCGTTCGGGGCGACGGCCGTCTCGCCTCCGCGCGCGCTCCACCACGCCGCGCCGACGAGCGCGACGACGGCCAGCGTCGAGACGGCGAGCGTCGCGGGGCGGCGGGCGGAGGACGGGGAGGCGGCAGACACGGGGCTAGGCGAGGGCGGGCTGGACGAACGGGTGCGAGGCGAGGCCGGGCGAGGCGGGGACGGCGCAGCCGCCGCTGGTCTCGCGGACGACGATGCGGGGCGCGAAGACGGTGTGCGACGGCGGCGTCTCGGGCTCGCGGAGGCGGCGGAGCAGCTTCTCGGTCGCCAGCTTGCCCATCTCGACCATCGGCTGCGCGAGCGTCGTCAGCCCGACGTAGGCCGATGAGGCGACATCGTCGAAGCCGACGAGGGCGATGTCGTCCGGGCAGGCGAGGCCAGCCTCGCGGACCGCCCGCATCGCGCCGAGCGCCATCACGTCGGCGGCGACGAAGACGGCCGTCGGGCGCGCCGTCGGGTCCGAGGCGAAGCGCGCGAGGAGCGTCTGCATCCCGACGTAGCCCGCGTAGCGCGTGTAGCCGTCCTGGTCGAGGTCCCACTCGGAGGCGACGACGAGGCGCTCGTCAAGGTCGAGCCCCGCCTCGGCGAGGGCGTCGGCGTAGCCCGCGCGGCGCTCGGCGGCGGGCACGGACGTCTCGACGGGCAGCACGAGGCCGATGCGCGAGTGGCCCTGCTCGACAAGGTGACGGACGGCCTCCTGGCCGCCGCGGCGGTTGTCGACCGCGACCGAGTCGAAGGCGTCGTGGGACGAGTCGACGAGGACGACGGCCTGGCGGCAGGCCGTCAGGCGGCGCGCACGCTCGGGCGTGAGGGGCGTCGAGACGAGCATCAGACCGTCCGAGCGGCCCGGCTGAACGGCGCGCCCGAGCTGGCCGTCGACGCGGTCCAGGGTGCGGCTCGCGTAGACGAGCAGGTCATAGGCACTCTCGTCGAGGCGGTCCTGGATACCCCGGAGAACCTCCATAAAGAAGAACGACGTCATCATCGGCACGACGGCCGAGATGAGGTGCGACGTCTGACGGGCGAGGCTCTGCGCGCTCGCATGCGGCTGATACCCCAGATCTTCGGCGACGCGGAAGACGCGCCGCCGTGTCGCCTCAGACACGCGTGGGTGCTCGTTGAACACCCGCGAGACGGTCGCGATGGACACGCGGGCGCGGTCGGCGATGTCGTAGATCGTGACGGACACGGGGCGGGGGTTGGAAGCGCTTTCCGGGGGCGCTTCCATGAAAGCGCTTACAGAGACTCGGTGGGATGATAGGGACACACAGCGGCTCGCGTCAAGGCATGCCGTAGGGCATTCTTCCATGGCACATATGTATCAGGCCCCTATGCCATGAAAGGGCTTCCACCGAACGGCCACCCGCCCGCATCACGCCGCCTTCATCCGGCCGCCGCAACCATCCCGAGGACGCCGGCGCGGATCATCGCGACCGCAATCGCGGCGAGAAAGAGGCTCGCGACCTTCGCGACGGCCTTCGACGTGTCCTGCCCAAACACGGCGAGCAGCCGGGGCCCGAACGTGAACGCGACGAACACGAGCGACAGGTTGAGCAGGATCGAGACGAGCGTGACCGGCCCGCCGAACTGCCCCTCGGCGATGAGGACCGTCGTGATGGCGCCGGGCCCGATGATGAGGGGGATACCCAGCGGCACGATGGGCAGATCGACGGGGGGCCGGGCGGCCGCCGCGAGGCGGAGCGCGGCATCGCCCATGGCGGCCGAGTCCTCGGCGGCGACTGCGACGTCGTGCGCCTCCGCGAGGCGCTGCCGCTCTTCGGCGTCGCCCGCGCGGCGCTTTTTGAGGTCCCCGAAGGCGAGGTCCGCCACCGAGATCGTGAGCAGGATGAGCCCACCGCCGACCCGAAGGTCGTCCACGGTGATGCCGAGCGACGAGAAGATGACGTTGCCGGCGAAGAGCATCAGCACAGCGAGCGTGAGCGCGGCCCCGAGCGCGCGCACGAGCAGCCGCTTGCGCTCGGCCGGCGAGAACGACTCGGTCATGCCGATGTACAGCGGCAGGATGCCGGGGATGTTGATCGCGACGAACAGCGGCAGGAAGGCCGCGATGACGTCGGCGAGGAACGCGGGGACGGGCATGGCGAGAGCGGCGGACGCCCGCAGGATAGGGGCCCGGCCGCGCCCCGGCGCCTAACTTTGCGCAGACTCGGGCGTCGGCCGGGACGGCGCGGACCGACTCCCGCCCGCTCTCCGCCCACGCCCTGCATGGACGTCCGCCGCAACCTCATCTCGCGCAAGAAGCCGGTCTACCCTGTCGGGGACCACTTCGCGGACTACCTGCGGCGCTACGGCCGCCTCGGCGCCGCCGGCGTGACGTACGACGACCTTCTCCGAACGGCCGGACAGACCCCGCTCTACGACGACTTCGGGGCGGACACGCTCTGGAGCACGGTTTACTATGGACCGTCCGAGACGCGCGAGATCCACGACGCGCTCCGCCTGACGTACGCCCTCCTCAAGAGCGGCGGCGACCGCTCGACGGTCGAGCACCTCTCGGTCGACCGCATCGACCTGTGCCTCTACGGCAACACGCTCCCGTTCCGCGTCCGGATCGTCAACCGCCTCAACGACAACTTCGACTACTTCTATGTCAAGCGCGCCGACGCGAGCCGCGCTTACGGCCTCGACCTCGAACACGTCCTCTCGCCGAACCACATCAACTTTCTCGTCCTCCTTGGTGGACCCGGGCCCAGCGGGCAGACGCTCATCGAGGAGCACATCGTCGGCATCCCGGGGGACGCGTTCATCCGCGACCGCCTCCCGGACAACCGCTTCGACCAGGTGCGCCTCGCCAAGGAGTTCGTCAAGTTCAACGAGCGCTGCTTCGTCCGCCTGCTCGGCGACATGCACGCCGGCAACTGGGTCGTGGACATCACGCCGGACTTCGAGAAGCTCCACTACCGCCTCCGGCCGATCGACTTCGACCAGCAGTCCCACCACCCCAAGCGGCAGGTCTACCTCCCGCAGTTCTTCCCGCAGAACAACGCCGTGATCGCCTTCGGGCTGGAGCACCTCACGGAGCGCTCGACCGACCAGTACCAGCGCGAGGAGCGGGCGCTCATCGCGGGCCGCCTGCGTGCCGAGCGGACGCGCTACGACGCGCTCATGGAGGTCATGCGCGAGGACCTCATCGCGCCGGTCGAGTCCGTCGCGGTCCTCGGCCGCAGCCTCGCGGCGTACTACGGCGACGATGGCTTCGCGCACGCGGACACGATGGGCGACCTCGTCGCCCGCTCCCTCGACCTCGTCCTCGATGGCGCCGAGCCGGCCACGTCGCGCATGCACGGCAGTCAGTCCTGAGAAACGAAACGGGCCGGCTGCTCCCGATGGAAACAGCCGGCCCGCGTGATCCATCAGTCGACTCAGCGCGCGACCGTCAGGCGGCTCGTGGCCGTCTGCCCGCCGGCCGTCATCCGGATGACGTAGACGCCAGCCGCCCACGCGCCTGTGTCGAGGCCGAGCGTGTGCGTGCCTGCAGCGAGCGCGCCGGCGTCGATGCGCGCGACGCGCTGCCCGAGAACCGAGAACACCTCGACGGCCACATCGGCCGCCTCGGCGAGGCGGACCTCGACGCTGGCCGCGCCCGACGTCGGGTTCGGGAAAGCGGCGACGGCGAAGGCCGGGCGGTCGACGCCGGTCTCCCCTGCTGTCGTCACGGGCGTCTCGAAGATCCACAGGCCCGCGCCCGCGTCCGCGAGGACGACGTAGCGGCCCTCCACGTCCACGCCCGTCGCGCGGTCGGACGACTGGATGGTCGTCCGGAGCGCAGGTGTGGCCGGGTTGGTCACGTCGTACTGGTAGAGACCGACAAAGTCGACGGCTGCATAGGCGTAGCCGTTGCCGAGGCCGACATCGACCGACGTGCCGCCGGCGATCGCGTCGGCCGTGCCGCGGAGGACGGGCGCGGCCGGGTTCGACGCGTCGACGATCGTCAGCGCGCGGGCCGTCCCAAACTCGCTGTCGGCGAGGTACGCCGTCGTCCCGTCGACCTCGACCGACGAGGAGAAATTGCCGACGGTGTTGAGACTTAGCGGCACCATCGCGGCCGGGTTCGCGACGTTGAAGATCGAGAGGCCGCTCCCGAACGTGGCCACATACGCACGACCGCCGGCGACGCGCACGTCGAAGGCCTGGTTGCCGGGCTGCTCCTCGTCGAGCAGCGCGTAGCCCGAGGCGACGTTCGCCGAGAGCAGGCTCCCGGGGCCCGAGCCCGCCGCGCCGTAGCCGTTGGCGATGTAGAGCGTCTGGCCGTCGAGGTCGAGGCCGAAGGCCGCGCCGCCCGTCGAGATGGTGTTGAGCCGGACCGGCGCGGCCGGGTTCGAGACGTTGATGCGCGTCAGGCCTGCCCCGGCGGCGCCTCGGTCCACGACGTACGCGATGCCGTTCGCCACGTCGACGCCGTTGGCGTTGGGGATGCCCTGGACGCGGCTGAGTTCGTGCGGCGCAGCCGGCGTCGTGATGTCGACGAGCCGGACCTGCCCGAGCAGGTCGGCGACGTACGCGATGCCGTTGACGACGTTGACCTTGAACGAGAACCCGCCGTTGTTGATCGTCCCCGCAACGGTCGGCGCCGGCGTGGCGAGGTCGAGCACACGGATGCCCTGGTACCGGCTGCTGACGTAGGCCCGGGTGCCGCTGGCGACGATGTACTGGCCGGACCCGCTCTGGCCGAAGTCTGTCCGCCCGCGAAGCGTCGGCGCGGCCGGATTCGTCACGTCGATGACGTTGATGCCGTAGTCGTCCCCGACGAACGCGGTCGTCCCGGAGACGGCGACCGAGCGGACCTGGCCGCCGTAGTCCGGCGCCTGGCCGTCCGCATCGACGAGGTAGCGGCCGAGCAGGACCGGGGTCGTCGGCGTGCTCACGTCGACGATGTAGAGGCCGCCATCAGGCACGCCATCACCCGATGCCTGATCCTGAACGGAGACGTAGGCCCGGCCACCGGACACGGCCACGCGCGTGGCGAAGCCGCTCGGGAAGCTCAGCGTCCCGAGGACGACCGGGACGAGGGGGTTCGACACGTCGACGACGCGGAGTCCGGCGCCGCCGACCGCGAGATAGGCCGTCGTCCCCTCGACGGCGATCCCGAGAACGCTGCCGCCGCTGATCGTCAGCGCCGTCCCCGCGACCGGCGCGGCCGGGTTCGAGACGTCGTACGGGCGGAGCGCACCGGCGCCGAGAAATGCCGTCGTGCCGGCGACGCGGATCTCGTTGACGCTACGGCCGGGGACCTGCCCGACGAGCGTCATCGCCGCCGGGTTGCTCACGTCGACGATGAGGAGCCCGCCGCGCGTCGCGTAGGGCGTCCCGCGTGAGACGGCGACGTAGGCGAGCGTACCCACGACGTCGACGCCCTGCACGACGCCCTGCGGCGCGAGAAAGCGGCCGAGCACGACCGGGCTCGACGGGTTGGCGACGTTGAGCACTTCGAGGTAGCCGCCGTTCGAGCGGTACAGCACGTCGCCAATCAGGTCGAAGCCGCGCGTCTCGCCATCAGCGAGGCGCCCGACGAGCGTGAGATCGACGAGGGGGCGGGCGGCGACATCGCCCGTCTGCTCGGCGACCGCGAGCGGCGCGACCGTGCCCGGGAGCGCCTCGCCCGTCACCGGGTCGATCGGGTCTACGCGGAGATCCTGGGCCTGTGCGGCCGTCCCGAGGCACGCCAGGGCGGCACCGCTCAGCGCGGCGAGGCGGATACGGGACAAGCTCCGCCCGAGGGCAGTATGGAAATAGAGAGGTGGCATAACCGAGGGTGTGGTGGGACGGTGAAGCTATCTCAGCAGCCGCCCGAAAGACCGTTTGTTCACCCTCGGATGAACGGATTGTGTGCCCGCTCGTGGCCAATCGTCGTCGGTGGGCCGTGGCCCGGGGCGACCTGCGTGTCGTCGGGAAGCGGGTAGAGGCGCTCGCGGATCGAGGCGGCGAGGGTGTCCATTGAGCCCCCCGGCAGGTCCGTCCGCCCGACCGAATCGCGGAAGAGGACGTCGCCGCCGATCAGGAGCGAGTCCGCGGCGGCGTAGAAGGCGACCGAGCCGGGCGAGTGGCCGGGAACGTGGAGCACGCGAAAGCGGTGCGCGCCGAGCGCGATCTCGTCGCCGTCGGCGAGGCGGTGGGTGGGAGCCGGCGGCGGGTCCACGCGCACGCCGAACAGCTCGCCTTGCACGACCGCGTTGGCGAGCAGCGGCTCGTCGGCCGGGTGCATCTGCCAGCCGCCGTAGTCCGCCGTCGCGCCGTAGACCGCCTGGAAGTGGGCGCAGCCGAAGATGTGGTCGATGTGGCCGTGCGTGAGCAGCAGGTGGCGCACGCGCAGTCCGACCGCGTCGATGTACGTCTCGACCGCTTCCCGCTCCGCGCGCGTGGTTGTGCCGGGGTCGATCAGGGCCGCCTCGGTCCCGTCGTGGACGATGAGCGTGTTTTCGGCAAACGGGCTGACGACGAAGGTCTGGACGGTGAGCGGCATCGGAGAATCGGCGGTGAGACAGCAGGCGGGGCAGGCCACCCCAAACCGTGTCGGGCCGGACTTGGTTCAGGGGCTGCCGTCTGCCTGCGCCGCGGGCGGGTTCGGCCGCGCGCATTCCCACCGCCGCGCGTTCCCGATCTTGCCGGCCTCTCGTCCTGCCCCGTTGAAGCGCCTCCACCGGACCCTGCTCGTCTCGCTGCCGCTGCCATTCTTGGCCGCGTTCGCGACGCTCATGTTCCTGCTGTTGATGCAGTTCCTGATCCGGTACCTGCCGGAACTCGTCGGGCGGGGCCTACCGGCGGCGGCGCTCGCCGAGCTCATCGTGTACAACCTCGCGTACATGGTGACGCTCGCCGTGCCGATGTCGTGGCTCATCGCGCAGCTCGCGGCCTTTGGGCGCCTCAGCGAGAGCCGCGGCTACCTCGTCGCGCGCAGCGCCGGCATCTCGCTCGTGCGCCTCGCGTGGCCCGTGTTTGTCGTCGGGGCGGTGCTGACGGTCGGCATGGGCTACTTCAACAACGAGATGCTACCCGAGGCCAACTACCGCATGAACGGCCTCTGGCGCGACATCCGCGTCGCGCGGCCGGGCTTCGCGCTTACGGCCGGCGAGTTCTACACCGGCGTCGACGGCTACGCCATCCGCGCGGACTCCATCCCGCCCGGGTCCGAGGGCGTGCTGCTCGGCGTGACGGTCTACGAGACGCGGACGGACGGCGGCGGCGAGGCGGTCCTGACGGCCGCGCGGGCGCGCCTGCAGTCGCAGTACGGCGGGCAGCGCCTGACGATGCTGCTCGAACGCGGCGAGGTCCACCGCCGCTCCACGGCCGGCACGGACGGCTACGAGCGCCTCGCATTCGACCGCTACCGGATGGCCCTCGACCTGTCGTCGCTGAGTGTCTTTGCCCGGCGCGACGGCGGGATGGGCCGCACGGACCGCTCGATGCGGACGTCGGACATGCTGGCCATCGTCGACTCCCTCACAGCTGTCGGTGAGGCGCGGCGCGACACGTTCGCGGCGATTCTCTACCGCGGCGGCCGGATGGCCGGCGACGACGACGCGGTGCCGGTCTTCGTCTCGCCCCTCGCCGCGGACCTCTCGGCTCCCTCGCCGCTGGCCGCGTCTCCCGAGACTGCGCCAGGCACATCAGCCGCTGGCCCGCCGCGCATTGCGCCGGAACGGACCGTCCTCGCCGGGCTCTCGGACGCCGAGCGCGTGCTCGTGCTCGACCTCGCCGCGCAGCGCATGCGGACGGTCCGCGGCGCGGCCGAGACCGCCGCTACCGCGGCTGAGTGGGACCGTCAGCAGGCCGACCGCTACCGCGTCGAGATCTACAAAAAGAACTCGATCGCGCTCGCGTGCCTCGTCTTCGTCCTCGTCGGCGTGCCGCTCGGGCTGTCCGTTTCCCGGGCCGGCGTCGGCCTCGTGGCGTCGCTGGCCGTGTTCGTCTTCCTGTTTTACTGGATCACGCTCGTCCAAGGCGAGAAGCTCGCCGACCGCGAGATCCTGCCGCCGTGGCTCGGAATGTGGGCCGCCAACGCGATCATCGGCGTCTTCGGGGCGTTCCTCTTCGCCCGCGAGGCCCTCGACCCGGCCCTGCCGGACCCCGTGCGCGCCCTCGCCGGGCGGTTCTCTCGCCGCGACTGACGCGGGACGCCGGCGTCAGGTGGTCCGCTCGAAGTGCTCGGCGAGCGTGACGATGGTCGTGAGGTCGACGTCGGTGAACGGCTCGGTCCGGAGGTTGAACGCGGCCATCGCCCGCTTGACGGCAGAGCCGATAAAGCGGACCGTCGGCCCGGGCGGCGCCGCGGGCTGTGCCTGCTGGATCTGCCGGGTCGGGACGTGGACGGCGGTCGCGACCATGTTCACGCGGTCGACGTCGAGGGCGGCGTCTTTCGCCGTCGGGACGTGGTGGCCGGCGGCGAGGACCGTGGCCGCTCCGCCCGGCGCGTTGTAGCGCCGGGCGTCGAAGTAGAAGACGAGCGGGTGAACGGCCGCCCCCATTCCCTGCCCGTTGAACCCGAGTCCGAAGTCGACGAGCGCGTGCCCCAGCGCCGGGTACACGGCGAGCCGCTCCTTGAGGACTTTCACCGTGACCCGGTCGGCGAACGTGATCGGGACGACGGTTGGGGTCCCGAGGTAGACGCGGTAGGCGAGCAGGTCGCAGTGGGCAAGAAATGGGACGAGGGCCGGGAGCGCCTCTTCGGCCGACCCGCCCCCCGTGATCGCCATCGGAAGCGCGGCCGAGCCGAGGAATGACGCCACCTTCTCGACGGTCCCGATCACGGCCTCCGTCTGATCCTCGAACGGCGACGCCTCGCCGTCGGGCTCGAAGCCGACGTGGTACTTCGAGGACCGCAACCAGTACCGCAAGGCCTGGACGAACGCCTCGCGGGAGACCTCGGGAGTCGGAGTAGCCATGGATTGAGCGGAGGTCGGGTTACGCGGCGATGGGAGCCGCCTGGGCGGCGGGTGCGCACGCAGCGAGGAGGGCGATGTAGTCGAGCCGCCGCGACGTGTCGGCGTCGCGGCCGACGGTCGCGCGCCACCGCCGGAGGCCCTCCTCGCTCGCGGCCCGGTGGAAGGCCCGCTGGGCCCGCCACGTCCGCAGGCCACCGTGGCGGAGCGCGCGGCCCGAGGCGCCCATGCGGCTCCGGACCGTCGCAAGGGACGCGTGAACCGGCGCCGGGAGGTGGCCGTCGGCGACGTCGGGTGCGAGGTGCTCGGAGATCCGCCGGCCCTCGGCGCGGAGCGCCCGGACGGCGACCCAGAGGCAGGCCACGAGGGCGGGCAGGTACACGAGTCCGTAGGCGAGGAGGAGCGAGATGCCTTCGGTCTCCTGGGCTTCGACGGCCCCGAAGTTCCACGACGCGTGAAGGGCGATGGCCGTGGCGAGGCCGGCGAGCGGGTAGAGCACCGCGCGGGACCGCGAGCGCGCCCCGACGGCGGCGCCGAGCCCGATCCCCGTCATCGCCGTGTAGAGCGGATGGCCGAGCCCGCCGATGAGCCCGCGGAGCAGGAACAGCCCGGTTGCCCCGCCGACCCCGCCCGTCATGGCCGCGTCGGCGTAGTACATCACGTTCTCGACCGTCGCGAACCCGAGCGCCGTCATGGCCCCGTAGATGACTCCGTCGACGGGCCCGTCGAACTCGTCGCGCTTCCACCAGAAGAGGGCGAAGAGGAGCGCCCCTTTCAGCGTCTCCTCGACGACCGGCGCGACGAAGACGGCTCCGACGTCGTCGGGCGTCCCGCCGGTCCACACGGCGAGGGTTTGGCCGCCGGCGTCGTTGAGGAGGCCCGCGAGGAACGTCGCCCCGAGGGCGCCCCACGCGAAGGCCCACCACAGCAGGCGCGACGGCTCGGGCTCGAACCGGTCCAAGGCGAGGACGAGCAGGACGTAGACCGGGACGGGGAGCAGGGCGAGGACGAGCCCGAGGCCGAGCGGGAGGGCCCCGGTCGTCAGGGCCGTCCCGAGGATCGTGAGGGCCCCGAAGAGGGCGAGGAGGCGGGACGCCCAGCGCATGAGGCGCTGGCGAGGTGTCCGAGGCAAACGGTCCATGGGCGGGCAGGCGGAATGGCGGACGATACGATTCACAGCGAGAACGGCGATCCGGACGGACGGCCGCGCCCGCATTCGGCGGGCGTTACCATCCGGCGCCCCGCCCCCGCCCCGATGCTCGTCCTCGTCCCCACGCCGGTCGGCAACCTCGAAGACATCACGATGCGGGCCCTGCGCGTGCTCCGCGAGGCGGCCGTCGTCGCGTGCGAGGACACCCGCACGACGGGCGTGCTCCTGAACCACTACGGCATCACGACGCCGCGGACGAGCTTCCACGTCCACAACGAGCACGGCAAGGCCGCGAGCCTCGTTGGCCGGATGCTCGCCGGCGAGACGGTCGCGCTGTGCTCGGACGCCGGGACGCCGGGCATCTCGGACCCCGGCTTCCTGCTCGTGCGGGCCGCCGTCGAAGCGGGCGTGCGCGTCGAGGCCCTCCCCGGGCCGACGGCGTTCGTGCCGGCGCTCGTGGCGTCGGGTCTGCCGTGTGACCGGTTCGTCTACGAGGGCTTCTTGCCGCACAAGAAGGGCCGCCAGACGCGCCTCAAGGCCATTGCGGCCGAGCCGCGGACGGTCGTGCTGTACGAGAGCCCGCACCGCCTCGCGCGCCTGCTCGGCGAGCTCGTCGAGCACTGCGGGGCCGAGCGGCCCGCCTCGGTCGCTCGCGAGATCAGCAAGACGTTCGAGGAAAACCGCCGTGGGACGCTCGCCGAGCTTGCCGCTCACTACGGCGCGCAGGAGAAGGTCCGGGGTGAGATCGCGGTCGTCATCGGCGGTTCAGACGAGAAAGCGCCGCGAGAGAAGGCAACCCGCAACCGCGCGGAGTAGCCTGTGCCCGTTTCGCCCCGACGCCCCATGCGCCTGCTGCTCGCCTCTGCTCTTTTCGCCATCCTGCCGGCCTGCGCCCAGACCGCCCCACCCATGCCCCCGCCCGCCCCGCCGCCCGTCGGCTCCGAATCCGTTACCGTCGATGCCTCTACGTCGGACGCCGAGGCGCGCGTCCGCGAGATCGTCTCCCGCGACGGGGTCCACGTCGTCCACTTCTGGGCGCCGTGGTGCGACAACTCGACGTCCGAACTCGGCGGCGGGTGGTACGAGGTCGTCGAGCGCCACCCCGAGGTGTCGTTCACGTTCGTGACCGTCTGGAACGACGGCGAGGTCGGCGAGAGCACGCTCGGGCGCTACGCGATCCCGGAGCGCGTCGAACGACTCGTCGTGCCGGGCGTGCAGCCACCGAAGCCCGAGCGCCGCATGACGTTCCTCGGCATGCCCGTCTCGTGGATCCCGACGACGTGGGTCTTCAACCGCAACGGTCAGCTCGCGACGGCCTTCAACTACGGCGAGGCGACGCCCGAACAGCTCTCCGCCGCCATCGAGGGCGCCGCGAGCGCGTGGCCGCACTGACGCGAAGCGGGCCGCGGCGCCGAGCAGACGCGCCATGACGCGTCACCGCCACCGCCGATGCATCTCTACGGCGAGACGCACCGGCGGTGCGATCAGTGTGCGACAGCGAGCCGCTCGGCCTGCTCCCGGTCGTGCTTGTAACGGAACAGGAGCGGGAAGAGAATGCCGAGCACGAGCGCGTAGGCGGCGAACGCGAGCCAGATGCTCGGCCAGTCCTTGAGGCCCTCGGCCGACGTGAAGTGGTCCACGACCCAGCCGCTGCCGATGCCGCCGAGAAAGGCGCCGATGCCGTTCGTCATGAGCATGAATAGGCCCTGGGCACTCGCGCGGATCCGCTCGTCCGTCTCCTGCTCGACGAAGAGCGAGCCCGAGATGTTGAAAAAGTCGAAGGCCATGCCGTAGACGATCATCGATGCCACGAGCAGCGGCAGGCCCGGCCCAGGATTACCGACGGCGAACAGTCCGAAGCGGAGCACCCACGCGAAGATGCTCATCAGCATCACCATCTTGATTCCGAAGCGGCGCAGGAAGAACGGGATCGTGAGGATGAAGAGCGTCTCCGAGATCTGCGAGATCGAGAGCAGCAGGTTCGGGTGCTGCACGCCGAAGCTGTCCGGGTAGGTCGCGCGGAAGTCTTCGAGGAACGGCCCGCCAAAGGCGTTCGTGATCTGGAGCGCGGCCCCGATGAGCATCGAGAAGATGAAGAAGACCAGCATCCGCTGCTGCTTGAACAGCACGAACGCGTCGAGGCCGAGGCTGGCGACGAACGACCGCTTCTCGCCCGCGAGCCCGGGCGGGCATGCGGGGAGGGTGAAGGCGTAGAGCCCGAGCGCGATCGCCCCGACGGCGCTGATCTGGAGCTGGAGCGGGCTCTTGGTCCACCCGAGCAGGTCCGTCATCCACATCGCGACGATAAAGCCGACCGTGCCCCAGACGCGGATCGGCGGAAACGTCTTAACGACGTCCAGACCGCGCTGACCGAGGACGGTGTACGAGACGGTGTTCGCAAGCGCGATCGTCGGCATGTACGCCATCGCGTTGAGCAGCATCAGCGTGTAGATGGTGCCGTAGTCCGTCGCCTGCGAGGCCAGGAACAGCGTGATTCCGCTGAGGATGTGCAGCCCGCCGTAGACGCGTTCCGCGTTGACGAAGCGGTCCGCGATGATGCCAGCCACGGCCGGCATGAACAGCGACGCGATGCCCATCGTGGCGTAGATCGCGCCGACCTGCCCGCCCGTGAAGCCCAGCGTCACGATGAGGTAGCCGCCGAGCGAGATCAGCCACGCCCCCCAGACAAAGAACTGGAGGAAGTTCAACACGGTCAGCCGGAGCTTGATGTCCATCGGGAACAGGGAAATCGGAGAGAGAGAGGAGCCCGCGCACGCCGCCTTCACGAACTGGCGTGCGGGCGGCTTCGCCGGTCTACATTACGCCCGGCCGCACGCCTCGCGCCGGATAACCGCTGCGGCGGGCCGCAGCCGTCCCCTCCCTCACCCCCGATTGCCGATGGCGTCCGCCTTTTCTGCCCTCTGGGCGCGCAAGCCCGTCGCCGAGATGGCCCCCGACGACGGGACGGGCCTCAAGCGCACGCTGGGTGCCGGCGACCTGATCATGCTCGCCATCGGCGCCGTTATCGGCGCCGGCATCTTCTCGACGCTCGGCACGGCCGCCGTGGGCGAGGTCGGCGTGCGGGCCGGCGCGGGGCCGGCCCTGCCACTGTCGTTCCTGCTGCTCGGCGCCGTCTGCGCACTCGCGGCGCTGTGCTATGCCGAGCTGGCGAGCATGATTCCGCAGGCCGGCTCCGCCTATGCGTACGCCTATGCCACGCTCGGCGAGCTCGTCGCGTGGATGATCGGGTGGGACCTCATTCTGGAGTACGCGGTCGGCAACGTCGCCGTCGCGATCGCGTGGAGCGGTTACGTCAACGCGATGCTCTCGGGATTCGGAGCCGCGATCCCGTCGTGGCTGGCCCTCGGCTACTTCGACGTCAAGGCCGGCATCGCCAACACGGGAGGCGCGCGCTATCCCGAGATGCTTGCGGCGTGGAACGGCGCGCCTCGCATCGGTGGGCTGCCGATCCTCATCAACCTGCCCGCGTTCGGCATCGTCGCCGCGATCACGTGGCTGCTGCTCCGCGGCGTCCGCGAGTCGGCCCGCGTCAACAACGCGATGGTGGCCGTGAAGCTGCTCGTGCTGACGGTCTTCTGCGTCGTCGGCGGGCTCCACATCGACCCGGCGAACTACACGCCGTTCGCGCCGAACGGCTTCGCGGGCATCCACCAGGGCGCGGCGATCGCGTTCTTCGCTTACATCGGCTTCGACGCCATCTCGACGGCCGCCGAGGAGACCAAGAACCCGCAGCGCAACCTGCCGCTCGGCATCCTCGGCGGGCTGGCGATCTGCACGCTGATCTACGTCATCGTGGCCGTCGTGGCCGTCGGACTCGTGCCGTACACCGAGCTCACGGGCTCGGACCCGCTCGCGCGGGCGCTCTCGGTCGCAGGCTTCGAGTCGGCCTCGATCATCGTGGCCGCCGGCGCGGCCGTCTCGATGGCCGCCGTGCTGCTGGTGTTCCAGTACGGGCAGCCGCGGATCTTCTTCTCGATGGCCCGCGACGGCCTCATGCCGCGCTGGGCCGCCCGCGTGAACCCCAAGACGCGCGTGCCGAGCGTCACGACGATGCTCACGGGCCTGCTCGTGGCCGTCGCCGCCCTCGTCGCGGACGATGACGCGACGTACGACCTGACCAACATCGGGACGCTGTTCGCCTTCGCCGTCGTGTGCATCGGCGTGCTCGTGCTGCGGGTGCGCGAGCCCGAGCGCGTGCGGCCGTTCCGCGTGCCCGGCATCTGGTTCGTCTCGCTCGGCGGGGCCGCAGCATGCGTGTTCATCATGAGCGGCCTGCCGCCGCACGCCTGGGAGCGGTTCGGCATCTGGCTCCTCATCGGGCTCGTGATCTATGTCCTCTACGGCCGGCGCCACTCGGTCCTGCGGACAGGCCGGGCCATCGTGACGGGCCCTGCGCCCGCCGGGCCGGAGCACTGAGCGCCCGACTCTGAATGCATGTCGCCGGCACAGCCCCGCCGCGTCTGGCGGCTCGGCGCCTGCGAGCGAGTCCCCGAGCCGCCGGGTGACTCGGCCTCTCCCCTGTTCGGGCCCCCGGCCCTTTCCGCTACTCCCCTGACCGACTCTCCCGCGTCCCCGTCCCGCCGCCTCGGCCTGCTCGACTCGACCATGATCGTCGCCGGGTCGATGATCGGCTCCGGCATCTTCATCGTCTCGGCCGACATCGCGCGGCAGGTCGGCTCGCCGGGCTGGCTGCTCGTCGTGTGGCTCGTCACGGGCGTGCTGACGCTCATGGCGGCGCTGAGCTACGGCGAGCTCGCGGCGATGATGCCCAAGGCGGGCGGGCAGTACGTCTACCTCCGCGAGGCCTTCGGCCCGCTCGCAGGCTTCCTCTACGGCTGGACGCTCTTCGCGGTCATCCAAACCGGCACGATCGCGGCCGTCGCGGTCGGGTTCGCACGCTTTCTCGGCGTCCTCGTGCCCGGCGTCTCGGAGAGCGCGTACCTCATCGCGCCCGTCGAGATCGGCGGCGGCTACGCGCTCTCGCTCTCGACCGCCCAGCTCGTCGGCCTGCTTCTTATCGCGTTCCTGACGTGGACCAACACGCGCGGGCTGCGGACGGGCACGGTCATCCAGAACACGTTCACGGTCGCCAAGACGGGCGGGCTGCTCGCGCTCATCGCGCTCGGCCTCGCCGTCGGGTACAACGTCCTCGCCGCCGGCGCCAATTTCGGCGATCTCTGGACGCCGCGGGGCACGCTCCAGGAAGTCGGCGGGGGGCTGACTGCTGCGAGCACGCTCGGCCTGTTCGTCGCGATCTGCGTCGCGCAGACCAACTCGCTCTTCTCCGCCGACGCCTGGAACAACGTGACGTTCATTGCGGGCGAGGTCGACAACCCGAAGCGCAACCTGCCGCTCGCGCTCGGGCTCGGGACGGCCGTCGTGATCGGGCTGTACCTGCTCGCCAACCTCGCCTACCTCGTCACGCTCCCGCTCGAAACGATGCAGGGCGTCCCCTCGGACCGCGTCGCCTCGGCGACGATGGACGTCGTCTTCCCCGGCGCGGGCGCGGCGATCATGGCCGTGGTCATCCTGATCTCGACGTTCGGCTGCAACAACGGCCTCATCCTGACCGGCGCGCGGGCGTACCGCGCGATGGCGCAGGACGGCCTCTTCTTTCAGCGCGCAGCGGGCCTCAACCGCAATGGCGTCCCCGCGTGGGCGCTCATCATCCAGGGCATCTGGGCCGCCGTGCTCGTCCTCCCGCGGACAGTCAAAGGCCCGGATGCCGCCGGCGTGATGCAGTACGGCAACCTCTACGGCGACCTCCTGACGTACGTCATCTCGGCCGCGCTGCTCTTCTACATCCTCACCATCGCGGGCATCTTCCGCCTGCGCAAGACACGGCCCGAGGCGGACCGGCCCTACCGCGCCGTCGGCTACCCGGTCGTGCCGGCCCTCTACATCATCGGCGCGGCCGTCATCCTCGGCGTCCTGTTCGTGTATCAGGGAGCGCAGACGTGGCCCGGCCTGCTCCTCGTCGCGACGGGCCTACCGGTGTACGCCCTCTGGAGCCGCCGCGTGGCGGCGTAGTCCGTCGGCACAGCGAGCACGCTCTGGTCGGCGGACGGTGTACGCGCTCTGGAGCCGGCGGCGCGTGGCGGCGTGACGCAGCAGGCGAAGTCAGGGCGTTCCTGAGCCGCTGCTAGTGGGGGAACCGGCGGTCCGGGCGACGGTGCAGCGGGACCGCTCGCCGCCTCGAGCGGACCGCCCCCACCCGATGCACACGCTCCGCCTGACCAAGCCCGACGGCCGCGCACTCGCGCTCTACAGCCGCGCGCCCATCGACCCGGCCATCGCGGCGACGAGCCCGTCGGACGAACCCGTCGGGGCGAACCCGCATCTGCGCTGGCACCCGCTCCGCGGCGAGTGGACGACGTACGCGAGCCACCGCCAGAACCGGACGTTCCTGCCGTCGGCCGCGGCAAACCCGCTCGCGCCGACCGCAGACCCCGAGCACCCGACTGAGTTGCCGGCCGGCGCCTACGACGTCGCCGTGTTCGACAACCGCTTTCCGAGCCTCTCGGCCGCCGCGACGGACGCGCCCGACCTCTACGTCCCGACACGGCCCGCCCACGGCGCCTGCGAGGTCGTCGTGTTCACGCAGGACCCCGACGGCGCGCTCGGGCGGCTCCCGCTGGACCACATCGCGCTGCTGTTCGAGGTCTGGGGCGAGCGCGTCCGCGACCTCGGCGCCCGGCCGGGCATCGAGTATGTCCTCCCGTTCGAGAACCGCGGAGCGGAGGTCGGGGTGACGCTCCACCACCCGCACGGGCAGATTTACGCATACCCCGTCGTCCCGCCGGTCCCGGCCCGCGCGCACGAGCAGGAGCGCGCCTTTTTCGAGCGAGAGGGCCGGACGCTGATGTCGGACATCGCCCAGAGCGAGGAAGCCGACGGGCGGCGGATGCTCTACGCCGGGCCCCACGCCGTCGCGTTCGTGCCGGCCTTCGCTCGCTACACCTACGAGGTCTGGATCGCCCCGCGCCGCGCCGCACCGACGCTCGCCGACGTGACGGCCGAGGAACGCGCCGACCTCGCACGTGCCCTCAAAACGGTCCTCCTGACCTACGACGGGCTCTGGAGCAAGGCGTTTCCGTACCTCATGGCGATCCACGGCTCCGCGACGGACGGCCAGCCGCACCCCGAAGGCCACCTCCACCTCGAGTTCTCGCCGCCGTACCGGACCGAGACGAAGCTCAAATTTCTCGCCGGGACCGAGCTCGCGGCAGGCATGTTCGCCAACGACAGCCTTCCCGAGGAAAAGGCGGCCGAGTTGCGGGCCGTCCGGGTGTCCCTTGACTGAGATCCAGACCAAGCTCGCCCTCGTCCGCGACGCACTTGCCGAGGCGGGACTCGCCGGGCTCCGCCTGCGCGGCGTCGACGGGTTCGCATGGGCAACCGGCGGCGGGGACAGCGCCGTTCTCCTGACGGACGAAGCGGGCGTCGCCGAGGTGCTCGTTACCGAAACGGACGCGTTCGTCCTCACCGACGCGATCGAGGCGCCGCGGCTGGCCGCCGAGGTCGTCCCGGCAGGGTTCACCCTCTGGCATGCCCCGTGGCAGGCGCCTGAGGCGCGAGAGGCGTTTGTCCGCGACGCGGCGCAGGGCGGCCCAGTCGCGAGCGACCGGCCCCTCGCCGACGAGCACCCGCTCCCCGACGCGCTCGTCCGCGCCCGCCGCCGCCTCCTTCCCG
>DASWMO010000202.1:0-4147 GCA_036399715.1 Rubricoccaceae bacterium | reverse complement strand
GGATCCCCGCGGCCTGTCGCTGCCGCTCGCGGCCCTCCACGCGCTCGCGCCCGACGCGCGCCGCGCCGTCCTCGCCGAGACGCTCCGCGCGACCGGCGCGGCCCGCTCGCGCGCAGTCGTCGGGCGTCTCGACGCGCTCATCAATGCGCCTCCGGGACAGCGGGTCGGCCTGCACGGTTGGACGGCCTGGCGCGACCGCGACCGCCTCCGGCTCGTCCGCGACGTGGCCCCGCCCGTTCCGGTTCAGGTGACCTTGGACGGAGCCGCAACGACCGCCGGGCGCCTCGTTCCGGCCTCTCCCGATGCCGCATCCGGGTCCGCGGCCGTCGTGCTGGACGCGGCGATGCTGGACCTGCACCTCGTGCTGCGCCCGTGGCGCGCGGGCGACCGGCTCATTGCCGGTGGCCGCGACCGCCGCGTCTCGGACTGGCTGACCGACGCGCGGGTGCAACCCTCGGAACGCGCCGACGCGCTCGTGCTCGCGCTCCCTGATGGCGCCGAGGGAGGGCGCGTGGCTGCGCTCGTCGGGCACCGCGTCGCGGCGTGGGCGGGCCCCGACGGGGCCCAGGCGCCGGTCGTGCGCTTCGAGTGGGTTCCGGCCGGGAGCGTTGTTCGGCCCGGACCGGCAGGCTAGCTTTTCGAACCCCGCCGCCGCCGCCATGGAACTCTCGACGATCCCCCGCCCGACGGCCACCAAGGGTGCGCCCGAGCAGGTCGAGTGCCGCGGCGAGCGCTTCCGGCTCTACCTCGACGAGGCCGCGATTGCAGCCCGCGTGGCCGAACTCGGCCAGCAGATCGCCGATGACTACGCGGACGCCGACAGCCCGCCGATCCTCATCGGGGTCCTCAACGGCGCGTTCATCTTTACCGCCGACCTGCTCCGCGCCATCCCGACCGACGTCGAGGTCGACTTCTACAAGCTCTCCAGCTACGGCGAGCAGAAGGTGTCGTCCGGCGCCGTGACCGAGCAGAAGGTGGCCTCGGCCGACCTCACGGGCCGCCACGTGATCGTCGTCGAGGACATCGTGGACACGGGCCTCTCGATGCGCTACGTGCTCGACAAGATCGACGCGCTCGGGCCGGCCTCGCTCAAGGCCGCCACGCTGCTGCGCAAGCCGACCGCCGCGAAGGTCGATGTCGACGTGGCTTATGTCGGCTTCGACATCGCCAACCTGTTCGTGATCGGCTACGGCCTGGACTACGGCCAGCTCGCCCGCAACCTCCGCGCCGTCTACATCCTTGACGAGGCGTGAAGGCTTGGGACCAAGGCACGGCGCCCCGATCGTCGCGCTGCCGGGCGCCTCATCCCGCATCCGTACCTTGCGGGTTCACCGACTGACCGACCGATGCCGACGCTCCGCGAGCGCCTCGACGGCGACATGAAAGACGCGATGCGCGCCCGCGACACGGTCCGCCTCGGCACGATCCGCATGATCCGGACCGCCCTCACCGAGCGCGACAAGGCCGGGGCGGGCGAGACGACCGACGCCGACGTCCTCGCCGTCGTGACGAAGCAGGCCAAGCAGCGCCGCGACTCTATCGCGCAGTTCGAGGCAGCCGGCCGCGAAGACCTCGCCGCCGCCGAGCGCGCCGAACTCGCCGTCGTCGAGGGCTACCTGCCCGCGCAGGCGACCGACGCCGAGGTCGATGCGGCCGTCGCGCAGGTCGTCGCCGAGACGGGCGCGGCGACGATGAAGGACATGGGCCGCGTGATGGGCACCGCCATCAAACTGCTCGGCGGCACGGCCGACGGGGCGCGCGTGCAGGCGGCCGTCCGGAAGGCGCTCGGCGCCGGAGCCTGATGCTGGACCTCATCCTCGCGGCCGGGCTCGCGCTCGGCCTCTGGCGCGGCCTCCAGACAGGCGCGCTGCTCCAGATCGTCGGCACGCTCGGCTGGATCGTCGCCTTCGTCATCGCGACGGCCGTCATGGGCCCGTTCGGCGACGCGGCGGCGGCCAGTCTCGGCGTGAGCGGGCGCGTGGCGCCGCTGCTGGGCTTCATCGTCGCCTTCGGCGTCGTCGTCGTCGGGCTGACGGTCGCCGCACACGGCATCCGCAAGACGCTCAAGGCGATCAAGCTCGGCGCCGTCGACTCGCTGGCCGGGGCGTTTCTCGGGCTCGTCCGGGCGGCCTTCGGGCTGAGCGTCTTTCTCCGCGTGACGGGCGTGTCGATCCTGCCTGGCGGCGAGCCGCTCATGATCTCGTCCGAATCGCGCGAGGCGTCGATCCTGTACCCGGCCGTCGAGGCGGCGGCGCCGGTCGTGTGGAATGCTGCACGGACGGTCTTCCCGGGCGCGCAGGAGCGCCTCGGGAGCCTCTTCAACTCGTTCGACGAAGGGACCCCGGTGCGCGAGTAGCGCACCGCGAACCGCCGACGCAGGGCTGACACCCGGGCGCCGTACCCTGCGCCCGTCCCCGACTCCACGCGATGGTCCCCGTCCGGCTCCGGCTCCGCAACTTCCTCTCGTACGGCGAGAACGCGCCCGCGCTCGACTTCGACGCGTTCCACGTCGCCTGCCTCTCGGGCGGGAACGGGCAGGGGAAGAGTGCGCTCCTCGACGCGATCACGTGGGCGCTCTGGGGCGAGGCGCGCAAGAGCAGCGACAGCCGCAAGCCCGACGAACAGCTCCTGCGCGTCGGCGCGCGCGAGATGGAGGTCGACTTCGAGTTCACGCTCGGCGGCGAGCATCACCGCATCGTGCGGCGCTTCACGCAGACCGCGAGCGGCAAGACGTCCAAGCCCGGACTCGAATTCCAGGCGGGGGACGGGTCAGGTGGCTTCGTCGCTCTCACGGCCGAGAGCGTCCGCGCGACGCAGGCGGCCATCGACGCGCGCCTCGGGATCGACTACGAGACGTTCGTCAACTCGACGTTCCTGCTCCAGGGCCGCTCGGACGAGTTCACGCGCAAGAAGCCCGGCGACCGCAAGCTCATCCTCGCCCGCATCCTCGGGCTCGACCGCTACGACCGCCTCGCGACGGCTGCGGGCGCCCGCTACTCGGCCCTCCGCGAGCGCATCGCGACGCTCGACGCCGAGGCCGAGCGGCTCGTCGCCGCGACCGAGCAGGCGCCGGTGTGGCAGGCCGAGCGCGATGCGCTCGGGCGCGACATCGACACGGCCGAGGCGTCCATCGCGACCCTCGACACGGCCCTCGCCGCGTCCGACCGCGCCCTCGCCGCCCTCGACGCCGCCGCAGCCGACGACGCGCGCCTCGCCGACGCGCTCGGGCAGGCCGCGGCGCGCCGCGGGGACGTCCGGACGGAGTCGGCACGGCTCGACGAGCGCATCGCCGAGGCCGACGCGCTCGTCGCGCAGGCCGTACGGATCGAGGCGGACCACGCGCGCTACGAGACCGTCCGCGCCCGCCGAACCGTCCTCGACGAAGCCGCGACGCTCCACGCCGCCCTCGTCGCCCGCGCGGCCGCGCTCCGCCTCGACGTGCAGAAGGCGATGGCGGAGGCCGAGACGCGTCTCGCGCGCCTCGCGGCCGACGTGGACAACCTCCGCGAGCGCGTCCGCGAGGACGAGCGCACGGTCGCCGGGCGCGACCGGACGGCCCAGGCGCTCGCCGCGAGCGAGGCAGCTATTGTCGCGCGCGCCGCCCTCGAACGGGTCCGGACGCTCCGCGAGACCGCGCAGCGGACCATCGAGGGGATCGACCACCGCCTCGCGACCGACCGCGGCGCCCTTCGCGGCGAGCAGGCCGGCCTCCGCACGCAGACCGAGGCGCTCCGCGCCGCTGCGGCGCCCGCCGATCCGGCCGAGGTGCAGGTCCTCCAGCGACAGGTAGCCGCCGCGGCCGTAGCTGCGCGCGACCTCGAAGGCGTGACCGAGCGCGGAACGGCGCTCGCGCAGACCGTCGCGGGCCTCGACGCGATGCTGGCACGGCTCGACGCTGACGCGGCCGCGCTCCGCGAGCGGCAGGCGCGCATCGGACAGACGCTCGACGAGACGTGCCCGACCTGCGGGACTGCCCTGACCGACGACCACCGGGCACACGTCGCAGCTACGATTGCCCGCGACCTCGGGGTGCTTGCCGAGACCGCCAGCCGCCTCAAAACGGAGCGCGACGCCGCCACGGCAGCCCGCGACGCGCTCCGCACCGACTTCGCCCGCCTCCGCGCCGCCGGCGAGGCGGGCCGCGGGG
>DASWMO010000201.1:0-2129 GCA_036399715.1 Rubricoccaceae bacterium | reverse complement strand
AGCTCGGCTACGCGATGAGCGGCACGGGCATCAACGGCGTGTACACGAACCTGAACGCGTCGACGTCGACCGGCGGCACGAACTCGGGCTACAAGATGTCGGCGGTCACGGCGACGGGCGTGACGATCACCGGCTGCAACGCGACGCAGAAGAACCAGGTTCAGGCGGTCGTGACGGGCACGGGCCCGGACCAGATCGCGACGACGGTGACGAACATCACGGCTTGCTCGTAATCCGAGCAGTCTGAAGGGCTCACGGGCCTCTTCTCGCGGCACCTCTGCCTGGCGCAAGCCGGCGGAGGTGCCGTTTCGCTTTCCGACCGTCCTGACTTCGACCGTTCCGATGGCGCTCTCGATCTTCCACCCCGCGACCCCACCCGACGTTCGCCGGGCCGTGCGCGCCCTGCTCGCCGTGGCAGCCCTGTGCTTCGCCTACGCGTGGTTGTACGGCCACCTGTACAGCTTCCGGTCGAACCTCGGCACCGGCCTGCCGGACGTCTCGACGAATGCAGACGTGCTGACGCTCGGGCTGCGCAACCTTGCCCTGCTCACCGCGACGTGGGCATTCGCGCTCGTCGCCGCGGCGACGCCGGGCTCGGCGGCAGCCCTGGAGCGGCTGTGGGGCCGGGCCGCGAACGTGATGGGGCGCCCAAGCATCGCCGTGGTCGTCGCGGCGGTGCTGGCGGTCGGGTACGCGCTGGCGCGCGTCGCAGTCAACGCGGAGAACCTGCCGCATGCCCTCGCGGACTACACCGCGGGCACGGGGCGGACGCCGTTCCAGTACCGCGCGCTCGTGCCGTGGACCGTTCGGCTGGCCGTAGCAGTGGTGCCGCCGCTCGGGCGGTCGCTGTGGCTCCCGTACGGTGCAGCCGAGGCGCTCGCCGCGTTCGGCGCGTGGGCCGCGGCGCGCCGCTTCCTCCGGCCGTACCTCCCGGACCGGCCCGGCGAGCGCTCGGCGGCGGCCTTCGGGATGTTCCTTCTGCTCGGGCTCAACCTCGCCCTGCCGTTTCGCCACAATGCGTTCTTCTTTCCGTGGGACACCCTTTCGGTCGCGTTCTTTACGGCGGGCCTGGCGCTGCTGCGCGACCGCCGGTGGACGGCCTTCTACCTTCTTTTCTCGCTCGCGACGCTGAACCGCGAGACGACGTGCTTTCTCACGATCGCCCTCGTGCTGAGCGAGGTCGGCCGGATGCCACTGCCGAGACTCGCGGCGCATGGCGCTGCGCAGCTGGCCATCTGGGTTGCTCTGAAAGCGCTCCTGCTGGCGCTCTACAGTCAAAACACGCCTCTGCTTGGAGCGGGCACGTCGAGCCTCTTCGTGATGCCGACGCTGCTCAACATCGGAGCCGTCTCGGGCGTGCCGGGTTTGCTGGTTCTCAGTGGCGCAATAGGGGGGCTGTGGCTCGTCCCACTTCTGCTCGCCAGCCGCGTCGCGGAGCCCGGCCTCCGGCGGCTGTTCCGGGTCGTGCCCGTCTTCCTCGCCGGAATGCTCGTCGTGGGTGAGGTGCTGGAAGTGCGCGTCTACAGCGAGCTGATTCCGCTCGTGCTCGCCGGCCTCGTCATGAGCATCGGGAGCGTGGTCTCGGAGGCCCGGCGTGCCGGCCGCTCCGCGGACGCAGCGCCGACCGACGCGCTCGCTCCAGAGGGGAAGAATCGACCCGTGGACGGTCCAGAACTCCCCCCGAGCGCGGTGCCCCGTCTCCTGACGGCCGCCCGCGCGTCGCGGGTTGCCAGAGCGCGAACCCGCCTCCAGGCGGCCGATTCGCCGTCCCATCGTGACATGGCGCCCATCTGAACCGTCTGCGCCGGCACTGCCCGCCCTTCGGCACAGTGTTCGAGACGCAGCGGTCATGCACTGGAGGCGAGGCGCCTCCGCTCCCGCCTCGTCCGAGGCGCCACCCCTCCTAACATCCGAGAGCTCAAGCTCTAACGTCCACACTCCCTATGGGCCAGCAGCAACTCCTCCTCCTCGTCCTCGGCATCGTGGTTGTCGGCCTCGCGGTCGTCGTCGGCATCCAGGCCTTCGGAGAGAACCAGAAGAAGGCCAACGCCGACGCGATCACCAACGACGTGATCCGCATCGCCTCCGACGCGCAGGCGTGGAGCCTCAAGCCGACGGCGTTCGGCGGC
>DASWMO010000200.1:0-4855 GCA_036399715.1 Rubricoccaceae bacterium | reverse complement strand
GGATATATGTACGGTTCTGAAAGGCCCTAGGGGGTATCCTCCCGGCCACGTCAGACCCGACCGGTCCCACAAGGGCCAGTCGGGTCTTCTCTTTCGCCCCCCTCCCCGCCCCGATGGCCCGCCCGTCCAGCCCCCACCTCTTCTGTGCCCGTCACGTCCGCCGCGCCGAGGCGCGCCGTGCGGCCGCTGCCTCCGGGCTCGTCTGCGTCCCGTTCCGGCGGGGGGCGGCCGTGGCCGTGGCGGCGCTCGCGCTGGCCGGGCCGGCAGCGGCACAGCAGACCGCCATCCCGGCCGGCGTGGAGACGCGGGTCAACGCGACGGCGGGGGGTGACCAGCAGAACGTGGTCGTGGCGCGGAGCGCCTCGGGGGCCTCGATCGCCGTGTGGCAGAGCCCGGACGGCGACGGCGACGGCATCTACGCGCAGCGCTACCTGGCGAGCGGGGCCGTAGACGGCGGCGAGTTCCGCGTCAACACGACCACGACGAACCGGCAGTTCAACCCGTCGGTGTCGCTGGACGCGGACGGCGACGCGCTCGTGGCGTGGGAGAGCCTCAACCAGGACGGCTCGGGCTCCGGCATCTACGCGCAGCGCTACGCGGCCGGCGGGGCCGCCGTCGGCGGGGAGGTCCGCGTCAACACGTATACGACGGTCAACCAGGGCAACCCCTCCGTCGCGCTCGACGCCGACGGCGACGCGCTCGTGGCGTGGCAGAGCTACCAGCAGGACGGCTCTTTCTACGGCGTCTACGCTCGGCGGTACACCGCGGCCGGCGTACCCAGCCCGGAGTTCCGCGTCACCACCTACACGGCGGTCAACCAGGGCAACCCCTCCGTCGCGCTCGACGCCGACGGCGACGCGCTCGTGGCGTGGCAGAGCTACGGGCAGGACGGGTCAGCCTTCGGGGTGTACGCGCAGCGGTACGCGGCGAGCGGGGCGGCGGTCGGGGCCGAGTTCCTCGTCAACACCCACACGACGAGCAGCCAGCAGAACCCCTCGGTGGCGCTCGACGCCGATGGCGACGCGCTCGTGGCGTGGCAGAGCTACGGGCAGGACAGCGCGGGCTACGGCGCGGGCTACGGCGTCTACGCGCAGCGGTACGCGGCGAGCGGGGCCGCCGTCGGCGGCGAGGTCCGCGTCAACACGTTCACGGCGACCGCCCAGCTGAACCCGTCGGTGTCGCTGGACGCGGACGGCGACGCGCTCGTGGCGTGGCAGAGCTACGGGCAGGACGGCGCGGGCTACAGCGTCTACGCGCAGCGGTACGAGGGGCCGAACCGGCCCGTGGCGTCGGGCGGCACCCCGGCCGGCGCCGCCGGCGGCGAGGTCACGGTCGCGGGCGGGACGGCGACGCAGACCACCCCGGCGGTGGCGTCGGAAGCCAACGGCGACTACGTCGTCACGTGGACGAGCACGGGCCGGGACGCGTCCGGCCTCGCCGTGGTCGCCCAGCGGTACACCGCGGCGGGCGTGGCGCGGGGGGCCGAGTTCGTCGTCAACACGACCACGACGACGGGCGACCAGCAGGACCCCTCGGTGGCAATGGACGCCGACGGCGACTTCGTCGTCGCGTGGGAGGGCACGGGCCAGGGCTTCTCGACCTCCACCAACAACGTGTACGCCCGGCGGTACGACAAGAACGGCGTGCCGCAGGGGGGCGAGTTCGGGGTCCAGTCCCCGGGGTCGATCGCCCGGACCGACCCCTCGGTCGGGATGGACGCCGACGGCGACTTCGTCGTCACGTGGCAGACCTCGTTCCGGGACGGCGCCGTGGGCCTCGCCGTGGTCGGCCAGCGGTACAACGCCGCGGGCGCCGTGCAGGGGGGCGAGTTCGTGGTCAACACGTTCTCTACGGGCGACCAGTCGGCCCCCTCGGTGTCGCTCGACGCGGACGGCGACTTCGTCGTCGCGTGGCAGAGCGCGGGGCAGGACGGCGCGGGCCTCGCCGTGTTCGCCCGGCGGTACGACAACGCGGGCGTCGCCGCGCCGCAGGGTGAGTTCCGGGTCAACACGTACACGACGAGCGACCAGCAGAACCCCTCGGTCGACCTCGACGCCGACGGCGACTTCGTCGTCGCGTGGGAGAGCAACGGGCAGGACGACTTCGGGCTCGACGTGTTCGCGCAGCGGTACAACCGAGTGGGCGTGGCGCAGGGGACCGAGTTCCTCGTCAACACGTCCTCGACGAACGCCCGCTTCGCCCCCTCGGTCGGGCTCGACGCCGACGGCGACTTCGCCGTCACGTGGACGGGCGTCGGGCAGGACGGGGACGGCGCGGGCGTCTACGCCCGGCGCTACGGGGCGTTGGGGACGGCCGACGGGGCCGAGTTCCGCGTCAACACGACGACAACGGGCGACCAGACCGCCCCCGGCGTCGCCCTCGACGACACTGGCGACATGGTCGTCGCGTGGCAGGGCGCCGGGTCAACGCCGTTCTCGGGGACCGACGTGTTCGCCCAGCGGTTCGCCGCGGCCGTCGTCGCTCAGACGGCCATCGAGTTCCAGGGGGCCCAGGGCTGGCGGACGGTTGCCGCGCCGACGGCCACGGCGACCGTCGGCGACGTGCTCGGGCCCGTCTGGACCCAGGGCTTCCCCGGGGCCGACTCGCCGGCCGGCGGCTCGAACGTGTTCCGCTACACCGAGGCGGCCCTCGGGACGCTGGCGAATGGGTACGTCGCCCCCGCCTCGGCGGGCGAAGTCATGGGCTCGGGCCGGGGCTACTTCGCGTACGTCTACGCCGACGACGACCTGCGCGCCTCGGCCCCGGGCGTCCAGGGCGGGTTCCCCAAGGCGCTCTCCGTCGTAGGGGACGCGCCGGTCGGCGACATCCCCCTCCCGGTCACGTACACGAACAACGGGGACGCCAACGCCGACGGGTGGAACCTGGCCGGCAACCCGTACCGCGCCAGCATCGACTGGGACCTCGTGACAAAGGCCGACGTCTCGGCCGCCGTCTACGTCTACGACAACCGGCTCCCGGGGTACCGCGTCTGGAACGGGGTCGCGGGCGACCTGGAGCGGGGCGTCGTGACGGCCGGCCAGGGCTTCTGGGCCAAGGCGATGGACACCGACGCGAGCGGGGGCGTGGCCCCGAGCGCGGTCGTCCCGGTGGCCGCGCAGGTCACGGGCGACGGGCAGTTCTACGGGCGGGGCGGCGAGGCGGCCGAGGCGTCGTCGGCGCCGGTCGTCGCGCTCAGGCTCACGCGCGGCGCGGGCGGGACCGGGAACGAGGCTGCTGCGTTCGTCGCGTTCGTCGAGGGCGCCTCGGCGGGGATGGACGCGTGGGACGCATACGCGCTCGCACCCGCCGCAACGACGTACGCCTCGCTCTCCACGACGGGTGCGGACGGGACAGCGCTCGCGATCCAGGCGCTCCCGCTCGTGGCCGGCCGGTACGCCCTCGACCTCAGCGCGTCGGCGGTCGAGGGTGGTGCGCCAGCAGGCGGGGCGATGACGCTCTCGTGGGACGGGGCGGCACTGCCCGAGGCCTGGACGGCCCGGCTCGTCGACTCGGAGACGGGCGCATCGGCCGACCTCACGGCGGCCGGGACATATGCGTTCGAGGCTGCGGTCAGGTCCGGCAGTGCAGACGTGCCTGCAGTCGAGGCCGGTCCGCCGTCACCGGTCGTCCAGCGCCGGACGACGGGCCGGTTCTCGATCGTCGTCGAGGCGCAGGCCGTTGGGACCGAGGGCGGGGCTCTGGCGGCACTGTCGCTTGGCGTGAGCCCGAACCCGGTCTCGTCGGGCGGTGTGGTCCGCGTGACCCTGCCCGAAGCGGGCGTGGTCCGGGTCGTGGTGTACGACGTGCTCGGGCGCCAGGTCGCGGTGCTCGCGGACGAGGAGCGGGCAGTGGGCGAGCACGCGGTGTCGCTGGGCGCGGAGCGGTTCGCGCCAGGCGTGTACGTCGTCCGCGTGACCGCCGGCGAGGCCTCGGTTGTCCGCCGCGTGACGGTCGCGCGGTAACCCGCTGTCGCGACGTACCATTTGGGGCGGGGCCGTGCTATGCGGCCTCGCCCTCCTCTTTCCAACCGGATGCCCGACCCGACAGCCTTCGCCTGCACCGCCTCGCCCGGCTTCGCCGACCTTCTCGAACAGCTCGGCTGTTCGCTCGTGCTGAGCACCTACCAGGCCGGCAAGCTCGTCGTCCTCAGCGCCCGGGACGGCCAGCTCGTCCAGCTCCCGCGCACGTTCGACAAGCCGATGGGCATGGCGACGGACGGCCGCGCCGGGACTGTCGAGCGTCTCGCAGTCGCGACGCGCAGCGCGGTGGTCGTACTCGCGAGCGCGCCTGAGCTCGCCGCCGGCTACCCCGGCGCACCCGGCCGCTACGACAGCCTGTTCGTCCCGACGGGGACCTACCAGACGGGCGAGCTCGACCTCCACGACATGGCCTGGGGCACGGGCCCCGACGGATCCGAGGCGCTCTGGGCCGTCAACACGCGCTTCTCGTGCCTCGGCCTCGTCGGCGACGGCCACCACTTCCACCCGATGTGGACGCCGCCGTGGGTCAGCAGCCTCTCGGACGACGACCGCTGCCACCTCAACGGCATGGCGCTCAAGGACGGCCGCCCGGCCTACGTGACCGCCCTCGGCCAGACCAACACGCCGCGCGGCTGGAGCCCGGACAAGCTCACCGGCGGCGTCCTCTTCGACGCCGCAGCCGGCGAGGAGGTCTTCACGGGCCTCGCGATGCCTCACTCGCCGCGCCTCTTCGACGGCCGCCTGTTCGTGCTCCAGTCGGCCAAGGGCGAGGTCGCGTTCGTCGACCCCGAGGCGGGCGAGCTGACGACGGTCCTGAAGGTGCCCAGCTTCCTGCGCGGCATGGCCCGCTACGGCGACGTCGTGTTCGTCGGGAT
>DASWMO010000199.1:0-2634 GCA_036399715.1 Rubricoccaceae bacterium | reverse complement strand
GCCGCCGAACGCCGTCGGCTTGAGGCTCCACGCCTGCGCGTCGGAGGCGATGCGGATCACGTCGTTGGTGATCGCGTCGGCGTTGGCCTTCTTCTGGTTCTCTCCGAAGGCCTGGATGCCGACGACGACCGCGAGGCCGACGATGACGATGCCGAGGACGAGGAGGAGGAGCTGCTGCTGACCCATGGTTGGTTGGGGCTGGTGGAGCCGAGGCTCCGAAAGTGCCCCGGACGGGGCTTGGATGATCGGCGGCCGGGATGGCTGCCGGGGTTCGGGTCCTGCCCAAGCGATCCCCGTGCCGCATCGCGCCAGGCGGTGTACCGGCGCGTTCACCCCGCCCCCGCGTCCACAGAAACCCCCGGAAACCCCCTACCAAAGGGCACAACGGGTCAAAATCCGCCTGCAGGCCCCGGAGCGCCCGTGGCACGGCGCCCGTTCCCATTTGAAACATTGCGGGGAGAAAAGGCTACACCCGGGCACCTCGGCCGCCTTCGGCCACCTCTCCCCTCTCTTCTCGAACCCCATGGACGACGACCGCACCCGCACGCTTCAGTCCGAAGCGACCCGCCTCGCCGATGCTGCCCGCGACCGGGCCGCCGGCACCATCGAAGACGTCAAGGTGGCGTCGAGCCAGATCGTGGACAAGGTCCGCGACCTCATCGAAGAGGGCAACGTCCGCCGGATCTCGCTCCGCAAGGGCTCCCGCGTCCTATTCGAGATCCCGCTCACGGTTGGCGTCGGCGCCGGCGCCGCGGCCCTGCTCACGAGCCCGCTGCTCGCCGCCGTCGGCGCGGTCGCGGCCCTCGTGTCGGACATCACCGTCGTCGTCGAGCGCGACGATGACGCGGACTCCGGCGCCTCGGAGGACGCGGGCAGCGACGATGCCTCGGAGAGCACGGGCGGCGACCAGCCCGCCGGGGATGCCGCTGCGGCCTCGGGCGCCGCGCCCGGCGACGCCTCGGGCGACGCCGGCAAGACCGTCGGCAAGCCGTCCGGCGACGCGTGACGTCTGGCTCGGACCCCGGCCGGGGCCGCCTTCTGGTCGAAGGCGGTCCCGCGCCGTTTTCTGGCAGCGGGTCCGACGTGGACGCGCCCGACGGGCTCGGAGCGCTCGCACCCGACGAGCGCCGTGCGCTCCTCGACGCCCTCGCCGAGCGCTACGAGCGCCCCGCCTTCGTCGCCGATGACCCGGTCTCGATTCCGCGCGCCTTCGACGCCCCCGACGACCAGGAGGTCGTGGGCCTCTTCGCGGCCCTCCTCGCGTGGGGCCGCCGCTCCGTTATCCTCGCCAAGCTCGCCGACCTCACGGCGCGCATGGACGGCCGGCCGGCTGCCTTCGTCCGCGGCTTCGACGTCGCCCGCGACGCCGCCCGCCTTGCGGGCTTCAAGCACCGCACGTTTACCGACGCCGACGCGGTCTCGCTCGTGCTCGCCGTCCAGGCGGCGCTCGCGGCGTACGGCTCCCTAGGCGCGCTCTTCGCATCTGGCCTGCCGCCCGGCGCGCCCGACATCGGGCCGGCCATCCAGACGTTCTCGGATACGCTGACGATCATCGTCCCCGAGGCGCCCGTCCGCACCAAGCACCTCGCGCGGCCGTCGACGGGCAGCGCGTGCAAGCGGATCGCGATGTACGCCCGCTGGATGACGCGCCCCGGGCCGGTCGACCTCGGCCTGTGGACGGCCGTCCGCCCGTCCCAGCTCGTCGTCCCGCTCGACGTGCACACGGGCCGGCAGGCGCGGCGCCTCGGCCTGCTCGCGCGGCCGACCGACGACTGGCGCGCCGCCGTCGAACTCACCGAGGCGTGCCGCGCGCTCGACCCGGCCGATCCCGTCCGCTACGACTTCGCCCTCTTCGGCCTCGGCGCGTACGGCGGCAGCACGATCCCCGGCGACGCGACGTGAGCGTCGGGCATGGAGATTGGACCCGCGGTCGAACTCCGCCCCCCCGCAGCGTGTTGGGACTGCGACGCTCCACCGCCGCCGATGACCGAAACGCCCGCCCCGACCGACCGCACGCCCGAGCACCCCGAGGCCATCCGGGCGACCGGCGCAGCGCTGCGCACGATGCTCCAGGCGGTCGCGAGCCCCGTCGTCGTGGTGACCGCCACGGCCGGCGGCGAGACGCGGGGGGCGACGATCGGCTCGTTCGCGAGCGTCTCCCTCGACCCGCCGCTCGTCTCGTTCAACGTCACGCACGGGACGCAGCTCCACGCCGCGCTCGACGTGGCCGACGCGTTCACGGTCCACCTGCTCGCTGAGGACCAGGGCGACGTGGCGACACACTACGCGCAGGCAGACCTGACGCCCGAGGAGCAGGCGGCGGGGGCGCCCGTCGAGACGCAGGAGACGCCTGGCGTAGGCGTCCGCCTCGGCGGGACACTCGGGACGCTCGCGTGCACGGTGAAGACGCGCATCGCGGCCGGCGACCACTCGGTGGTGATCGGCCGCGTCTCCGTTCTGCTCCCGGGCCGCGACGCGGGGCCGCTGCTGTACTACCGGCGGAGCTACCGCGGAATCGGCGGCGAGGTCTGATCGAGACGTGCCCCCGGGTGATGCGTCTCCCGGTGGCACGTCTGGGCTCGCCCGGCGCCTCCTATCCCCCCAGGGCGTCCTTGACGCGGCTGAAGAACGAGC
>DASWMO010000198.1:0-9815 GCA_036399715.1 Rubricoccaceae bacterium | reverse complement strand
GGGGAAGGCGCTCATCTTGCCCGCGGGCACGTTGAGCCGGTGTGCGGAGTCGGGCGTCGAGTAGGCCACGCCTTGCCCGATCTTCGCCCGCGCCTCGACCAGGACGACCGCGAGCGGCGCTCGTGCCTGCGCGAGCGCGTGGATCGCGACGAGCGTGCCACTCGCACCGCCGCCGACGATGGCGAGCGTGGGGACGACCGGGTCGGGCATGGCTCGCGTTGTGTCGGGGAATCGTGGCAAGACGGCCTGCCGGGCAGACCGCTCGTCTCGTCGAACGGTACGACTCGCCTCGGGCGTCGCGGCTCTGCCGGAGGGCCGTCGCGAGGTGAGACGGCGCCCACATCAGCAGCGCTGAGCGGAACGCAAACGTTGCATCGCGCCGTTCTAAAGTGGGCCACCGTACGGCTCGGCTGGCGTTTGCGAGGCGGTCGTCACTCTCTCCCCACTCCGATGCGCGCTCTCGTTCTGGCTGCCGCCGCCCTGTTCGTCCTGCCCGCCGCGGCGCAGACCCGCCTCACGCCCACGCCCGGCGCGATTGCCGTGAGCGGCGGCCGGGCCGGCGAGGCGATGCGCGTCACGACCGTCGGCGCACGTCCGGCTCAGGGACAGCGCCTCTCGGCGCGCTACCGCGGCATCACGGTCAACCGGAGCCCGCGCGTCTCCGCCCGCGGCGGGCGGAGCGGGCTCGTCCTCGGCGGCGTCGCGATGCCGACGCTGCGGACGCCGCAGGCGGACTACGTGCGGCGCGGCAACTCGGCGTTCCGCGTCGTGCGCGGTCGGTAGCGACCGGCGCGCCGCCGGCCGCGAGGCCAGCAGCTAGCGCGACGCCGTCGACCGCGGTGCTTCGGCGAGGGCGTCGAGGACGACGCCCGGCGTGAGCACCTCGGGCAGCAGGCGCGGCGCAGCGCCACTGCCCGCGTACCACGCGTACATCGGGACTCCCGAGCGGCCGAAGCGCGTCAGCAGGGCCGTGATCGCCGGGTCGTTGGTCGTCCAGTCGGCCCGCATCCGGACGGCCCCGGCGCGCTCGAACGCGTCCGAGACCTCGCGCGTGCCGAGCGACGTCCGCTCGTTGACCTGGCACGAAAGGCACCATGCCGCCGTGGCGTCGATAAAGAGCGGCGTCCCGGCCGCGACGACCGCCTCGGCGCGCGCCGCGTCGTAGGGCTCCCACCCGTCCGCCGTCTCGCCCCGCACGGCCATCCCGACGAGGCCGACGGCCGCGAGGAGAGCAGCCGCGGCCGTGAGGCGGGCCGCGACGCGGGGACGCGCGGCACTTGTCGCGAGGGGCCAGCGGCCGACGAGCCACGCGGCGAATCCGACGAGCACGAGCGCGAGCAGCAGCGCCGCCGCGCCGTTGACGCCGGCCTGATTGGCGAACACCCAGACGAGCCAGACGACGGTCGCGAACAGCGGAAAGGCGAGCGCCTGCCGCGTCGTCTCCATCCACGGGCCCGGACGCGGCAGGCGAGTGGCCAGACCGGGCACGAACGCCAGCGCGACGAGCGGAAGGGCCATCCCGACGCCGAGGGCCGTAAAGACGGCAACCGCCGCCGGCGCGGGCTGCGCGAGCGCAAATCCCAGCGCGGCGCCCGTAAACGGCGCCGTGCACGGCGTCGCAACGACGGTCGCGAGGACGCCCGAGGCGAACGCGCCGCGCACGCCCGTCCCGCGGTCGAGCGCACCTCCGGCCGCGGCGATCCGCCCGCCGACCTCGACGACGCCGAGCAGGTTGAGCGCGAGGCCGGTCATCAAGACCGCGAGGAAGGCGATGACGGGTGGGCTCTGAAGTTGAAACCCCCACCCGAGGCCCGCGCCCCCGGCCCGCAGCGCGAGCAGCGCCCCGACGAGCACCCAGAACGACACGACGACGCCGACGCCGTACGCGACTCCTGTCCGCCGCGTCGCCCTCGGGTCCGTGCTGCCGGCGAAGCTCAGCAGCTTGAGGCTCAGCACGGGGAAGACGCACGGCATCACGTTGAGCAGCAATCCGCCGACGAGCGCCAGCCCGAGTGCGGCCCACAGCCCGACGCCCGCCCCGGCCGTGGCGACGGCCGACCCGCCCGCGACGTCGGTCTTGATTACGACTGCGGGCGCGCCCGGCGCCACGAGCACGCCCGACAGCACGGCCGGCACGCGGTCACCGCCCGCGAGGTCCACGGTCCACGACGGCCCATCGGGGCGAAACGTCTGCGGCGCGGCGTGCCTCACGACGCCCGACGTATCGGGGAAGAACTGTGCGGCCGCCCAGTCGCCGGCCCAGCCGGCCGGGGGGACGAGGCGCAGGCGCAGCGTCTCGCCCACGGCCGTCGCCTCGGCGGTCCAGTCCGTCGCCGCGCGCGGGAGGGCGGCGAGCGCAGCGTCGAGCGTCGTCGCGGGGCGCGTCTCCCTCGCGACGGGAACCGAGAGGCGGACCGTCGCGCGCGCGGGCAGGCACACGTCGGCGCAGACGAGGTACGAGACGGAGGCCGACACCTCGAACGGGTCGGCCGCCGCAGCCGGGACGGCCACGCGCGTCAGAAAGCGCGGCGTCCCGCTGTGCGCGTACGACGTCAGGCCGGCGATGTCGAGGCGCTCGGGCGCGGGAAAGCGGAGCGGGCCGGCCGTCGCGCCATCGGGGAGCGTCCACGCGGCGCGGACGGGCAGGCCCGAGTCGCCGGGGTTGGTCCAGTAGACGTGCCAGCCGGCGTCCTGCGCGATCTCGACGGCGACCCACAGCGAGTCGCCTCCGGCGACAGCCGCGGCACCGGCGACGAGGCGCACGTCCGAGTGCGGCGTCGGGTCGGCGCCGACGAGCGGCGACGCGGGCTGCGCGCGGGCTGCCGATGCGAGCGCGCAGACAGCGGCGATCAGGACGGCGAAGACGGCAGACGGGCGCATCGGGGCGGCAGCGGGAGACTCAAGGAACGACACCGGGGCGTCCATGTGCGTGGAACGCCCGGAAAGACGGCGCCTCGGTGCGCCCCGAGCCCGCGGGCGAGCCCGAACCGGAGCGCCCTCGCGCGGGTATCCCCGGCCCCTCGCCCCCGCTCTGATGGCCGCCGACCGCGACGCCGACCTGTTCCGTACGCGCATTCTCGCGTTTCTCGCCGCCCACCCGGACCGCGCCTACCGCCCGCACGAACTCGGGAAGGCGCTGGAGGTGAACAACCACGGCCGCTACGAGGCCATGCTGACGGCCGTCGAGGCGCTCCGCGACGAGCGCACGGTCGACGTCGTCAAGGGCCGCCTGCAGCACCGCGCCACGCAGGCCACGGCCGGCGAGGGCCGCCTCACGGTGAACCCGCAGGGCTTCGGCTTCGTCGCGCTCGACGCCGGCGGCGAGGACGTCTACGTCCGGTCCGACCGCATGAAGACCGCTCTGCACGGCGACCGCGTCCGCGTCGCGTTCGCGGCCGGCACGAAGGGCGACGGCTCGCGCGAGGGCGAGGTCGTCGAGATCGTCGAGCGCGTCAACACGCAGACCGTCGGCTCGTTCGCCACGTCGGGCGCGGCGGGGTGGGTGACGCCCGACGACCGGCGCATCCCGCACGCCGTCTACGTCGCCCGCGACGACTGGAACGGGGCGACCGAGGGCGACAAGGTCGTCGTGTCGCTGGACCGCTTCGACTCGCCGCGCGCCGCCCCCGAGGGCCGCATCCTGTCGATCCTCGGCCGCGCCGACGCGCCGGGCGTCGACGTGCTCGCGCTCGCCCTCGCGATGGGCGTCCGCTCGGACTTCCCCGACGGCGTCGAGGCCGAGGCCGAGCGCATCGACCGCGGCATCACCGACACCGAGGTCGCGCGGCGCCTCGACCTGCGCGGGGCCCCCATCTTCACCATCGACCCCGAGGACGCCAAGGACTTCGACGACGCCATCCACACCCGCGACCTCGGCGACGGGCGGACCGAGGTCGGCGTCCACATCGCCGACGTGAGCCACTACGTCATTCCGGGCACGGCTCTGGACGACGAGGCCTATGCCCGCGCGACGAGCACGTACCTCGTCGACCGCGTCATCCCGATGCTGCCCGAGGCGCTCTCGAACGGCGTCTGCTCGCTGCGCCCTCGCGAGGACAAGCTGACGTACTCCTGCATCATGACGGTCGAGGTGGACGGCGAGGTGAGCGCGGCCGAGATCCGCGAGACGGTTATCCACTCGGTCCACCGCTTCTCGTACGAGGGCGCGCAGGCCGTCCTCGACGGCGCGCTCCCCGAGGGGACGGAAGGCATCACGCCCGAGGCGCTCGCCGAGGAGGTCCGCCGGGCGGGCCGCCTCGCCGAGACGCTCACGGCGAAGCGGCTGCGCGAGGGCGCCATCGACTTCGACGTTCCTGAAGTCCGCGTCCGTCTGGACGCCGAGGGCACGCCGGTCGAGATCGTCACCCGGGAGCGCAAGCCCGCGAACCGGCTCATCGAGGAGTTCATGCTCCTCGCCAACCGCGCCGTCGCGGAGTGGGCGGGCGAGCGCCCGTTCATCTACCGCGTCCACGACGCGCCGGACCGCGAGCGTATCGCGGCCCTCGCGGACTACGTGCGGCCGTTCGGGCACGTGCTGAAGCACACCGAGGGCCACGTCGAGCGAACGGCGCTGAACGCGCTGCTGGCGCAGATCAAGGGCTCGCCCGAGGCGCCGGTGATCGAGCAGGCGGCTGTCCGGGCGATGTCCAAGGCGGTCTACTCGCCGCACAACATCGGCCACTTCGGGCTCGGGTTCGCGGACTACGCGCACTTTACGAGCCCCATCCGCCGCTACCCGGACCTCATCGCCCACCGCCTGCTGAAGCGCTACCACGACGGCGCCGCCTCGGCCGAGGTCGAGACGCTCGAAGTGCAAGCGCGCCACTGCTCGGACCGCGAAAAGGAGGCGACCGAGGCCGAGCGCGAGTCGGTCAGGATGAAGCAGGTCGAGTATGCCGCGCAGCACACGGGCGAGAGCTTCGACGGCGTCGTCGTCGGAGCCACCAACTTCGGCGTCTTCGTGCAGCTCGCGGACCTGCTCGTCGAGGGCCTCGTGCACGTGCGCGACATGGAGGGCGACTTCTGGGAGTACGACCCGAAGCGGTTCGCGCTCGTCGGGCGCTCGTCGGGCCGCCGCATCCGGGCGGGCGACGCGTGCCGCGTGACGCTCGTCGCGGCCGAGGTGGCGAGCCGTCGCATCGACCTCGTCTTCGAGACGTGGCCCGGCGGTGACCACGCCGAACAGCAGCCCGTCCGCCCGACGAAAGACAAGGCCGCGCGGACCAAGGCAAAGGGCCGCAAGCCGACGGGCAAGAAGGAGAGGAAGCGCTAGCCGGCCGGCGCGGCGTCCTCGCGGCGCGCCTCGCCGGTCCGGATCTCGCGCTCCAGGAACAGGTTGAGCAGTGTCCGCAGGAGGACGATAGCGCCGAGCGTGAGAATGTCGGCACGCGTCGGGGCGACGGCGGTCCGCAGGATGTCCGAGGCGAGCGTGAACTCGATGCCGAGCGCGAGCACGCGCCCGAGGCGCAGCCGGATCGACTCGGCGGCGTCGACGTGCTGCCCGCGGCCGCCGACGAGGCGCCACGCGTACGACGCGACGCCGTGGAGCACGCCCCACCCGATGACGGCGGCGGCAGCGATCTCGGCCGCCGCGGCGAGGTAGCCCACGACAAGGCGCAGCGGCCCCTCGAACGGCGCCCCGCCCCCTTCCACCGGCGGGGCGCTCCCGATGTCGACGCTCAGCAGCACGACGAGGCCCGCGATGAGGCCGAGTGCGAGCACGACCTCGGGCCAGTCGGCCGCACGGCGCGGCATCTCGTCTTTTGATCGGTCGCGGGTCATGGGCTCGGGCGGCGGGATGCCGAGACTAATCATCCGCCTGCAGCGCTTCCTTACAAAAATGAGGCGCCTCCTGTCTCGCGCCTATCCCGTCGCGCGGCGGACGGCCTCGTCCAGCAGGCCGCGCCACGGCGGGCGGGCGGAGAACGTCATCCGCACTTTCGTCGTCGGGTGCTCGACGACGAGCCGAGACGCGTGGAGTGCGATACCGCGGCCGTCGCCGAGTGCGGCCGGGGCGCCGTAGCGCAGGTCGCCCACGACAGGCGCCCCGAGGCCGGCAAGTTGCACGCGGATCTGGTGCGCGCGGCCCGTGATCAGTTCCACGCCGACGAGCGTCCGCCGCCCCTCAACGGCGAGCGGCTCCCACCGCAGCGCGGCGCGCTTGGCGTCCGTCGTGCCCTCGGGGACGCGCTTGACCGTCCCGCGCTCGCCCTTGACGAGCCAGTCCACCTGCTCGCCGCCGCCTTCGAGACGCCCCTCGACGACCGCGAGGTAGCGCTTCTCGGTCTCACGGCCGGCAAACTGGGCCGAGAGGCGGGCCGCCGCCTTGGACGTGCGAGCCAGCACCATGACGCCCGACACGGGCCGGTCCAGGCGGTGCACGAGGCCGGCGAAGACGTTGCCCGGCCGCTCGAAGCGCGCCTTGAGGTACACTTTCGCGAGCGTCACGAGGTCGGCGTCGCCCGTCGCGTCGCCCTGCGCGAGCATGCCGGCGGGCTTATCGACGACGAGCAGGTGGTTGTCGACGTGGAGCACGCCGAACGGGGCCTCGATCACGGCGACGTCCCGAAGATGCGATCGCCGGCATCGCCGAGGCCGGGCCGGATAAACGCGTTCTCGTCCAGTTCGCGGTCCAGCGCGGCCGTGAACACGTCGACGTCCGGGTGGTACTCGGCGAGGCGCGCGACGCCCTCGGGCGCGGCGACGAGGCAGACGAACGTGAGGTCCGTCGCGCCGCGGCGCTTGAGGTGGTTGATGGCGCCCGCGGCCGAGCCGCCCGTCGCGAGCATCGGGTCCACGACGAACACGCGCGCGTCGCGGACGTGCGTCGGGACGTTCGAGTAGTAGTCGACCGGGTCGTGCGTCTGCTCGTCGCGGTACATGCCGAGGTGGCCGATGCGCGCCTCGGGCACGAAGCGCACGAAGCCGTCGACGAGCCCCAGGCCCGCCCGCAGCACGGGCACGACGACGACCTCGCGGGCGAGGCGCACGCCGGCGGTCTCTTCGAGCGGCGTCCGGACGAGCACGGGCTCGACGGGGAGCGACCGCAGGGCCTCGTAGGCGAGGATGGCCGCGGCGTCGTTGAGCGTCCGCCGGAAGTCGCCGTGCGTCGTGTCGCGGTCGCGGAGGCGGGTCACGGCGCGCTGGAGGAGCGGGTGGTCGACGACGGTAATCACGGCGCGAGGGGAAGGCGGAGCGGGGCGGTCGCGGGCGAGCCTGAGGCCGAACCCGCGAGCGTGTCGCCGAGGAGTCGGCGGAGTTCGCCGGCGCGGGCGGACTCGGCCGGCGCGAGGGCGACAAACTGGCGGAGGTCCGCGCGGGCACCGGCGGTGTCGCGGGCCATCGCACGCGCCACGCCGCGGTCGAGGACGTAGATGGGGTTGCGCGGGGCGGCCGCGACGGCGCGGTCGAGGTCGGCGAGCATCGCCGCCCGGTCGTCCGGCCGGATCGCCTGGACGACGAACGCGCGCTGGCTGTAGAGCTGGTCCGGCGTCGTCTGGAACGCGTCCGGCCGCGCCTCGATGAGCGCGAGCGCGGACGAGAGGTCGTCGAACGCGGCGCGGGCGTCGGCCTGGACGGAGTCGGCGGCGAAGCGGACGGCGCGGCAGAGGCCGCGCTTGGCGAGGACGTCCGCGTTCCCGGGGTGGGCCGCGTCGAGGCTGTCGAGCCGCGCGAGGCCCTCGGCGACGCGGTCCGACGAGCACGCTGTAAGGGCAGACTGGATGTCGGTCGGCTCGACGGCCGACACGTCGGGGGTGCGCCGGCACCCGCCTAGCACGGCGGTAATGAACACGGCGAGCGAGAGAAGGCGAGCGGCATTCATCACAGCGACGTGGGATCGACCTCGACGAGGCGCCCGCGGACGAGCGCGAGCGTGCGGGCCGGGAAGGCCTTGACGAGGCGGTAGTCATGGGTCGCCATGAGGAAGGCCGTGCCCTGCCGGTTGAGGCGGATGAGCAGCTTCTGGATCTCGTCGGCGACGCGCGGGTCGAGGTTGCCCGTCGGCTCGTCGGCGAGGACGAGGACGGGGTCGTTGGCGATGGCGCGCGCGATGCATGCGCGCTGCTGCTCGCCGCCGGACAACTCGGACGGCCGCGCGCCGGAGCGGTGGCTCAGGCCGACTTGCGCCAGCGCATTCGTCGCGCGGGTGCGGACGTCTTTGCCGCGCTTGCCGGTGGCGTGGAGCGCGAAGGCGACGTTGTCGTAGGCCGAGCGGTCTGGCAGGAGTTGGAAGTCCTGGAACACGACGCCGAGGCTGCGGCGCAGAAACGGGATGTCCGCCGGCCGCGCCGTGTCCGAGGAGAACGTCCCGACGCGGGCGACGCCCTGGTCCGGCCGGATCTCCATGTAGAGCAGCTTCAGCAGCGTGCTCTTGCCCGAGCCGGTCGGCCCGATGAGGTAGGCCATCTCGCCACGGGCGAGCGTCAGGTTGAGGTCCGAGGCGACCTCGACACGCGCGCCGCCGGGCTCGGTGTAGCCGACCGCGACGTGGCTCAACTCGACGAGCGGGCGCTCGGCCGGTCGTGCGGCGGGCGCTTCGGAGACGCGTTCGACGATGGGCTCCACGAGGGCTCGGGCAGGGGCCGGCAAGGTACGGCCGGCGCCCGGGCGCGACGCCTACGTCTCGACCGCCGGGTCCCACAGGTGGACGGCGAGATCGACGCGGCCGTCGTCGGTGAACGCGACGCCCTCGGCGCGGAGGCGCTCCTCCATCACCGTCGGCGTCTCGAAGTGGAGGCGGCCCGTGAGCGCGCCCGCGCGGTTGACGACGCGGTGGCACGGGACGGCGAGCGGGTCGGACGACGCCGCGACGGTCTTGAGTGCCCACCCGACCGTCCGCGCGCTGCGGCCCATGCCGAGGTGCCGCGCGAGGTGGCCGTACGTCGAGACGCGGCCTGCGGGGATGCGGGCGACGGTCTCGTAGACGCGGGAGAAGAAGTCGGGCGGGGCGTCGTCGGGCATCGGTCGCAGGGCGGAGCGGAAGGTAAACGAACCGGCCGACGGATTGAGCCGAACGGTTCGGGGCCGATACCCGGACGCATTGGCCATGCTGCGCCCCGCGCTCCACTCCCCTTCCGTTGCCGACCCGCCCGCCCCTGCCCGACCATCCCGCCGGCGCGTCCCCGCCGTCCGCGCATCCGTCCGCACCGGCGTGGGTGGCACGGCCTCGGGCGCGTGTGGCGGGCCCGCCCGAGGCACGGGACGAACGCCCGGCAGACGACCGCCCGCGCGTGCTCATCGCGGACGACGACGGGGTGACGGTGCGCGTGCTGCGCCACCGCTTCGAGCGCGACGGCCTCGCCGTCGACACCGTCCGCGACGGTGTCGACGCCCTCGCGGCGCTCGCCGCGGCGCCACCCACAGTCGCGCTCGTCAACGTCGCGCTGGCGGGCATCGACGGATTCGAGGTACTCCGCCGCGTGCGCGCCGGCGACGTCGGCCCGCCGGGCCTGCACGTCGCGCTGATGGGCTGGGCCGGCAACGACGCCCTCCTGGTCCGCGCTTTCGCGCTCGACGCCGACGACTTTATCGTGCGGCCGTTCTCGCTCGCGGAGGTCAGCGCGCGCATCCGCCGGCTCGCCCGCCGGGCGCCCCACGCGACGTGACCGCGTTCCACCTCGTCCTCGTGCTGCTCGTCGCCGTGACGGCGTGCGCCGTGCTGTTCGCCGTCGCGGCGCTGATTCTGCACGTCCGCAGCCAGCGCGCCGACGCCCGCGCGGCCGCGCGGCGGGCGCGCTGGGAGCCCGTCCTTCTCGACGTCCTCGTCGGCGACGTAGACCCAGCCGCCTTCGCCGAGGGATTTGTCCAGCGGCACC
>DASWMO010000197.1:0-2655 GCA_036399715.1 Rubricoccaceae bacterium | reverse complement strand
CGCGCCGACCTCGCCGGCGAGTGCGGCGAGGCGGTCGGAGAGCGCCCGGGCAGACGGGCGGGCCTCGGGCGCGCGGTCGAGGGCCCCCGCCGCGACCGTCGCCATCGCGGCGGGAATGCGCGGGTCGGCCGCGAGGCGGGCGGCGGCGTCGACGTGCAGCACCGCGTCGAGCGTGCCCGAGGCCGTCGGCGCCGCAAATGGCGCGTGGCCCGTGAGCGCGTGCGCGAGGACGGCGCCGAGCGAGAACACGTCCGACGCCGGCCCGGCGGCGTCGCCGCGGACGATCTCGGGCGCGAGCGTTGCCAGCGTGCCGCGCACCTCGGGCGAGCCGCCCGGCGTGCCGTGCCCCGCGCCGTCGGCGAGCGAGGCGAGGCCGAAGTCGGTCAGCCGGACCGATCCGTCCGCCCCGACGAGCACGTTGGCGGGCTTGACGTCGCGGTGGAGGATGCCGGCTGCGTGGACGGCCGCGAGCCCCCGCGCCGCCTCGGCTGCGACGAAGGCCGCGAGGGCCGGCGGGAGCGCGCCCTCGGCGGCGAGCAGCGCCCCGAGGTCGCCGCCCTCGACCCAGTCGGCAACGAGCGCCGCACCGTCCGAGGCGACGCGCCGCACGCGGACGACGTTCGGGTGGTCCACGGTCGCGGCGAGGCGCGCTTCATCGGCGAAGCGGGCGCGGCGCTCGGGGTCGGCCGCGGGCCGGAGCGCCTTGAGGAGCACGACCTCGCCCGCCGTCGCGTCGTAGGCCTTGAAGACCGACGCGACCGGCCCGCGCGACAGTTCGGCGAACGGCCGAACGTCGGGGAAGGCGGACGGCTCGGCTGTCATCGGTCCGCCGCGGGCCGCTCTGGCGTCCCGCCCGGCCGGGTCAGGCTGTCGGGGTCGTCGTCGCGCCACTCGCGGAGGCGGTACTGGAGCCAGCGCCGCGAGACGCCAAGCATGCGGGCGGTCTCGGAGACGTTGCCGTCGAGCGCGTCGAGCGTCCGCTCGGCGAGGGCCCGCTCGGCCTCCTTGACGGTCATCCCAGGCTCGAACGCGAGCCTGTCGGCAGTCGCATTCGGCGCCGTCTCGGGCAACCGCAGGTCGTCTGTCCCGACGAGCGCGCCGCGGGCTAGGACGACAGCGCGTTCGACCGTGTTTTCGAGCTCGCGGACGTTGCCCGGCCAGCGGTAGCCCGCGAGCGCGTCGACGGCCTCGGGTGTGAAGCCCTCGACACGTGCCCGCGTCCCGACAGCGTAGCGCTCCAGAAAGTGGTGCGCGAGCAGGGGCACGTCCTGCCGGCGCCGGCGCAGCGGCGGCACCTCGACGCGGATCGTGTTGAGGCGGTACATGAGGTCCTCGCGGAAGCGGCCGTCCTCGGCGAGGTCCGCGAGCGGGCGGTTGGTCGCGGACACGACGCGGACGTCCACGCGGCGCGTCGAGGCCTCGCCGACGCGCTTCACCTCGCCGGTCTGGAGCACGCGCAGCAGCGCCGTCTGGAGCTTCGGGCTGAGATCGCCGACCTCGTCGAGAAAGATCGTCCCGCCGTCCGCCGTCTCGAAGAGGCCCTTCTTGTCGGCCGTCGCGCCCGTGAACGCGCCGCGGATGTGGCCGAACAGCTCGGACTCCAGCAGATCGTCGGGGAGCGAGCCGCAGAAGAGCGACACGAACGGGCGGTCCGCGCGGGGGCCGTCGTAGTGGAGGCCGCGGGCGACGAGTTCCTTGCCCGTCCCGGACTCGCCCTCGATGAGGACCGTCACGTCGGTGTCGAGGACGCGGCTGAGGGTTTCGAACAGAGACTCCATGGCCGCTGAGCGGCCGATCATCTCGCCGAAGCCGTGGCGCGTCTGGGCCTCGCGGCGCAGGCGCGCGTTCTCCTCACGGAGCGCCGCGACGCGGCGGGCGTGCTCCACGGCGATCGCCGCCTGGTCCGCGACGGCCCGCAGAAACGGCAGGTGCTCGCGCGTAAAGCGCCCGCGGCGGTGCACGGCATCGAGGTAGACGGCCCCGATCTGGCGCTCGCGCAGCCGCAGCGGCACGCACGCGATCGACTGAATGTGCTGCAGCACGACGCTCTCGACGCCGCCGTAGCGCGCGTCCTCGGCGGCCTCGAAGACGAGGACCGGCTCGCCCGTCCGGAGGACCTCCTCGACGACGCTCGTCGAGAGCGACCGCAGGCCCGCGAGGTCTGCGTCGGAGACGTTGCGGCTCGCGCGCACCTCGAACGGCATCGCGCCCGGCGCGCCGGTTGGGGCGTCGCCGTCGCCCGTGGTATCGAGCAGGACGAAGCCGCGCTCGGCGTCTAGCACGGCCATGGCCTGCGTGAGAACGGCATCGAGGACGGCCTCGGGTGCACGGGCCGAGTTGAGCGCCGCCGCGATCTCGGAGAGGGCGGCGAGCGCGCCGCGGGCGTCGTCGGGGAGCGTGGTCATGGGAGGACGAAGCCCGCCGGACGCGAGCGGCTGCGGTTGCCAGCCTCATCGACGGTCCAGACGGTCCAGCTGTAGCTGCCCGGCGGGAGCGCCGTCGGGAGCGCGAGCGTCGTCTGCGTCGGCGGGAGGCCCGACTCGGAGACGATGCGGTTGAGGACGCCGGCCCCGTCGGTGACGAAGACCTCGACGCGGTATGTGAACGGGAACGGCAGGTCCGACGGCCGCCACTCGAGCGTCGGCGGGTTGGGCG
>DASWMO010000196.1:0-41243 GCA_036399715.1 Rubricoccaceae bacterium | reverse complement strand
GTGTCCAGGAGCGAGACGAGGTGAAGGCCTAAGAGCTGCTCGACGGCGCCTCTCATGGCCTCGTCGGCCGCCTCGTCATTAACTAGAAGGTCGAGCTTCTCGCCATCAAAGAAGAAGAGGTCTCCTGAGACGGCCGGGACGAGCTCTCTGAGGAAGGCATCGTAGTCATCGGGCGCGACGTAGGCCGGGGGTGCGTCGTCCTCGAAGACCGAGACGGACTCTGTCAACCCTATACCCGTCGAGCGCCACTCGCGCAGAACTTCGTAGACGTGGTGCTCCCCATCCCGGACAAGCTCCAGAACGACTCGGACGGAGGCTCCTAAAGGTGGCACTATGACGTCCGAGGCCGGCCGGTGGATACGCCGGCGGAGGTGGTGCTCGTACGCCTTCCGCGAAATCCGGGGACCAAGTGCGAGCGATCCGTGGAGGGCAAGTCGGACGCCCTCAACGAACGTCGTCTTTCCGACCCCATTCTTTCCCCGAAAGAGGACGATGGGGCGATCGTAATCACCCTCAGCGTCGGGGGTGAGGTCGAGCGTCTGTGTCCCGCCGTAGACGCCAAAGTCTGTGAAGGTGACGGATCGTAGGATCATGTTTAGACCGTTGCACCGGCTGCTGTGGTCTCACCTTCCAGCGTTAGGTCCGGGCTAGAGACCTCGTCCGGCCCCGGAACGGCGGCGAGCGCGGCGGCCCGGACCTCGTCTAGGGACCGCCAGTCGCGATTGAACACGCCCGCGATCTTCTTGTGGATCTGGGCTCGCCGCCGCATACCGTAGTGCAGCCACTCGGCCGCGACGAGTTGACGCATGAGGTCGGGCGGGACACCGTGGCGGTCGGCGGCCTCGATGAGCGCCTCGGCCTCGAGCTCCCCCGGCGAGCCGGCGTCGTCCCGTTCCCATCGCCACATGGCCCTTGTAGCTTCGGCGTGGATCTGAGGAAGGGAATCGCCCCAGTCGTGCCGCTCGGTACGCCAGAGGTGCCGGATAGTTCGGAGTTCGGCCTCAGAGATCAGTTCGAACGTGGGGTCGTGCTCTTGGACGCGGCGTTGGGTCTCAAGGAGCCTGCGAAGGGCGTCCTTGCAGAAGTCCAGCGTGTAGGTCCGCCAGAGGATGTTCCCCGCTTTCGAGACTCGGACCTGGCCGTTTCGGCCGCGGAATTCGCGCGTCTGCGGTTTGACTTCGGGGTTCTGGCTGGCGGCCAGCCAGTCCCTGAACTCGAGGAGCGGGGTGAGCCAGGTTTCCCCGTTCTCGATGACCGCCTCCATCGACTTGTCCCGCTCGACGACCGTACAAGTCCAGCAGCCGAACCGGCTGTTTCCGCACGACGACGTGAGGTCATCGACGACGAGCGGGCACTCGCCGTCCTGGGCCGATTGGTAGAGGTTCGAGAGTTGGCGGTTGTCTCCGCCCCAAGGTGAGCGGGTCGTGAGGAGAAAGCGCCAGACGTCATCGACGGCGAATTCCTCGATGGGCATGAGGACCCAAGCCCCGTGGAGTTGGCCGTGTCGAGCGAGCCGCTTGCCCGCGATACGGTGCATGTTGATGACCTGATCGCGGGTCGCACTCTCGCCGCGACGGACTCCAAGGGCAAGGATGACTTCGCCGTGTTCGCTGACTTGGCGCTGGATGAACTGGTTGGACGGCTTAATCTTGAGCCGGTCGGTACACCACCGGAAGATGCTCGTCGGGGCTGGGTAGCCCTTACCGATCAGATTGACCCAGAACGAGTCCTCGACGGTCGGCGAGAGGAGGTGCGTCGTGAATGGCATCCCCTGTTCGGCGGCGGCCCGGTCGATCTTAGAGAGTGTACCGTTGACGTGATCGACAATGACGGGTGTCTCGACTAGCGTGTCTGTTGAGATGACGTGGACTGTCTTGGTCCGCTCGGCCGGGTCGAGCCCGGCGATCGCGAGCCAGACTAGTTGGAGGGCAGCCGTCGAGTCCTTACCGCCGGAATAGCCGAGGACCCAGGGATAGGAGTGGTCCCGGTAGGTTGCCTGAATGTCGGCGATGATCCGCTTGAGGTCGGGGGGGGGGAAGTCCGCCATGAGGAAGAGCAGGCGAGGGATCAGAGAAAAGACGCGCTCGAAGAACCTGAACTGGCTGCCTTTAGAGAGGCCGGCAACTAGACGCCTAGGGTGGCAGAAAGCCTTGTTCCCGCTGATGTCGCCGCTGTTGCGAACCTTGATCGTCGCCAGCTACGGAGTGTCATAGACCCGAAGTGAAGAGCGCCGCTCGCGCGAAGATACCATCCAAGGTCGGGCACTTGGGGAACGCGTCGCGCCCTCACCCCTGCCCTCAAGGGCATCATCCCTGGGTGCTCAATACGTTGAGGAGCCGGAGGAGGACGGGCCTCTCTATAGGAAAACGATTCCATATAGCCGCACATGCTGTTTTAGCGTCGACCTCGCGATACTCATGGATGAGCCGGTCGCGCATCCCGGCTATCCCCCGCCAGCTGACCTCGGGGGCCTGCGCTCGGACCTCGCTCGGCACGTGATTGGCTGCCTCCCCAATAATCTCGAAGGCCCGTATGACGGCATAGAGCGTCTTCTCGTCGTTGGCGACCTCCTCGACCGTCATCCCCACTATGAACCGCTCGGCCGCGCTCATCGCATCGAGCATGTCTTGGACGCGGAGGCTGATGTCTTTCATACCGGGACGAGGTCGCGGAGAATCGGCGGGAGCGTCCGTGGCTTCAAGCCTTCTCGCATGACGAGGTTGACCCGGAGCCCGAGTTCCTCTTCTAGGTCGAGCCCGATCTCAACGAACGCGTTGAGGTCTGGCGCCTGATTGAAGTCAACCATCACGTCGAGGTCGCTCTCGGCTGTCTGTTCGCCGCACGCGTAAGAACCGAAGACCCAGAACGCACGGACATCGTACCGCGCTTGGAACACGAGGAGGAGCGCAGCGAGGCGAGCGCGCGCAGTAGCAAGGTCGGTGGTTGCCGTCATTGCTGGAGTCTACGTCGAGAGGGCGGCGCTGATCTCGACGAGGTGCTTTGCCGACTGCTCGTCGACGTCCGAGAGCGTCATCCGCCTGGCTCGGCCTCGATGACACCGATGGCCTTCCGGTCCACGAAGAGGAGGTAGTCGGCCGCGCCCGTCTGGAACGGAAACTCGAGAACCACCACGCCGGGCCCATTCGAGAGGTTCATCCGCTTGTGGTCCTGAACGGCCCACCCCGCCGCGGCGAGGAGGGCATTGATCTCGACGCGGGCTTTGGCTTCAGGGTGCATGGACGGCTCGGCCGGGTTCAGGAAGCACCCTGCTGAGCAGAGTGGCTCGTTTCCACTTTATTCAATACGGCACTTGTCTCGGCGGAGACGATTTTTAAGGTTGCCCTCGTGTGCGCGCTACAGTTGGTAGCGTCACCGCTATTCTAGCACGATGCTCGCCTAATTCCTCAGGATGTCCTCGCGCTCGCTCGAACTGCCGCCCTCAGCCGCGCTATCCCTGCTGAGCCGCTATAAGGACGTTTTGGCAGCCCATCCAGGCTACTTCACCGACCCGCACTACTCGGACGAGAACGCCGACTCGGCAGACCGCTTGTCGACAGGATTCTTTGCCGGCCTTCTACAGCCTCCTGTAGATCCAGAGGCCATCCGCTATCTCGTCGACGACGTTGGGCTATCGAGACGCGAGGTGCGTCTCGCGAAGTGGGCATCCTGCTCGGGTCCAGGGGGGGATCGTGTTCTGGTCGCCCCAGCAATGGACGCGGGAAATGTTCTTGCCGTCCGGGCCGTCACCGTGCGGTCTCCGCTCAACGTGCTCTCAGACCTCCGACCGGTTTCGGCTTTCACGCTCGACCCGTCAGAGAGACTCATCGAGTCGGACCCGGCGGCGGCCCTGGAGGTGGACGATGTCCCCGTTCCCTTCCGCCGTGGCCTCTTCGACGAATCGGAGGTGTGGGTGAGCTACGACCCTGTCGACGCCCTCTACCTCAGGAGCGTGGGTCTGAATGCCACATCGCTGGCTGACCCGTTTGGGACGCTTGGGTCGAAGGAGGGCCTGTGGCACCTCCAAGACCTGGAAGTCTTTACCCCCCGGGACGCCCCGGAGGGCCTGCTCGTCATCGTCGACCCGGACCGGCGGCCCACCGCTGAACAGGAGAGTCTGCTCAAGGGCCAGTTCCGCGAAGTGTGGATGCCCGGGAAAGGATCGACTGGGGCTTACTACATGAGGTACGTGAGTAAGGCTCACAAGCAGTCCTTTTTCGGCAAAGGACCGGTAAGGGCCCTCGTCGACATCATGGCCCACGATGGACATGCTCCCCTTCAAGCAGAGCCAGTCCGCCTTCCAGAGCGTTGGACCGGCCCGGCAGGCCCTCCCCAGCCGTTCACATTTGTACCCGTCAGCGAACTGGCCAAGGACACGAGGCCCGGCCCGGAGTGGCTCGTCGAGGGATTCCTCGCGCCGGGCACGATCACCCAATTCCTTGGCGGCTCCAAGGCCGGCAAGTCGACGCTTCTGCTCTCGATGCTCGCCGAGGTCTCGCGAGGTGGGACGTTCCTCGGGAAGAAATGCCGACAGGCTCCCGTCCTGTACGTGACAGAGCAGGGGAGGAAGTCGTTTGTCGAGTCGCTGGAGCGAAGCCTCCCCGCCGGAACGCGCGCGGTCGACCTGACGGATCTGCTTGCTCTCACCGCCGAGAAGGTCTACGGCCGGAGCTGGGCGCAGGTGCTGGGGCTCGTCCGAAAAACAGTGAAGCAGGTTGGGGCCCAGGTTGTCGTCTTCGACACGCTCTCCGAGGCGGCAGACGTCCAGGGTGACGCCGAGAATTCAGCCGGCGCGTCCCGGATGCTCTACCGCTCCCTCCGCGGACTTCTCAGCGACGACATGACCATCGTGGCCGTCCGCCACACACGCAAGGACGAGCGGGGCGGGATCGCGGAGAGCGGGATCGGCTCGGTCGCGAACTCCGGGGCCGCCGATCACCTCGTCCGGGTTCGTGAGATCGAGAAAGACTCGACCGTCCGCCGGATCGACACGAAGGGACGGATCAGCGACTACGAGGACTTCCTTCTCGACCTCAAACCGGACGGCTGGATCCGTCTTGAGAAGAAGAAGAAAGACTCAACGCTCAAGGGCACCACCAGAGCGGAGAGGGTTCGAGCCATGGTCGCGGATGTGCTGAAGGAGGCGGGCAAAGCCGGACTCCGTCGCGCCGAGCTCATGGCGCGGCTCCGGAAGAAGGCTGCTGGGGCAAACGAGCCTGCTCCGGGCAAGCCTGCCGTTGACGCAGCGCTCGCGGCGCTCGTCACGGACGAAGAGGTGATAGAAGAGACGCTGCCGCGCCCGGGCAGTCCTCTTCTCTTTCGCTTTGTTTTCTGATCCTCCCCCTTCAGGGGGGAGGAGTCAAAAAAAGGAATAGTGCCGCCTGTGCAAAACGGGGACGGACGGGCGGATTCGCAGGATTCTGCCTCTGGCTCCATCCGCGAGGGTGCGCAAGAGCAGACCTGATCGGGAACGCCAGCGGCGGCCGGCCGCAAGGCCTGGACCTGCGTCTCCGCACTGCAGCCCGAGTGCGACTGGGACACGTGCGAGACCCCAAAGGCGTGGGCGACGGCCTGCAAAACAAGGGCGCACTGTCGCGCCCTTGCCGTCCGGCGTCGCGCCGGACTCATCGTCTTCCGTCAGTTCAGCCGGTCGGCCGCGAGCGCGTACCGCACAAGCGCACTCGTCGCCGCCTCGTTGTGCGCGTACGTCGCCGCCGTCGGCTTCTCCGCGTGCCACAGCACGTTCGTCGCCGCGTTCAAGATGCCCCAGCCCGTCAGGTCCTCGTGGCTCAGCAGACGGTCGACCGTCTGGCCCCACAGGCTCACCGGCATCGACGCCAGCGCCTCGGCGCGAATCTCCCGCAGCCGGCTCGCCGTGATCCGCATCGAGGCGAGGTTGCGCGCCGCCTCGGCGAAGCGGTACAGCCGCTCCGGCGCCTTTTCCACGGCGGCGAGCACGCGCGCGACCTCGTCCTCCCAGTGGACGCCTGACGGGTCGTGCTTGACGGCCACGCGGCCGAGCAGGTCCGGCACGAGCATCCCGTTCAGGCACGCCAGCCGGTGGACGTACAGGTTCGCCTGCACCTTCTGGCTGCCGTCGTACGAGTTCTGGAAGCTCATCCCGAGGCCGACGAAGTCGCCGACGACGGTCTCGACGAGCCCCTTCTCGGTTGCGGCCATGTAGAGGCCGTAGCGCTTGCCGTCGAAGAAGGTCCGCTCGGACTCGAAGCCGAGGCCCGAGCGGTCGGCGACCTCGTAGGCGAGGTCGCGCACGGCCGCGTTCTCGACGAGGAGGTAGGACGGCGAGACGACGCCGCACTCGCGCCAGCCGCCGGGCTGGGTGGCGTCGGCGAGCCGGACGGTGTGGCCGTTGCTCCGCATGCCGTCCGGCGTGACGAGCCGGCGCTTCTCGATGGCGGCGTAGGGATCGAGGGCACCCTTGGCCGTGGTCTGCGTGGTTGGCATGGGCGTGTTGGACGTGGCCACTGTGGCCGTGATGTGGGGCGCGGGGCGGCCCGCGTGCGAGGTGCCGTTCGAGGAAGGCGTGATGAGGTGCATCATGGTCGGAGAGCGTGTCTGAGGTGGAAACAAGAGCGACGCCGCCTAGCACAGGGCTGGACGGCGTCGGAGGAGGGAGGAATGAGCGGCGGGCTGCGCTGCGGCGCCGTGCGTGTCTGTTGCCGCGTGCTGCGTCAGAGGCCCGCCTTGCGCCGGAGCGCGCGGAACGTGGCCCGAAGCGCCGCCGAGATGGCAGGCCGTGCGAGACGAACCGCGAGGCGGACCGAGAGCGCCGCCGCAGCCTTGGCTGGCCGCGCCGAGGTGGCGGCACTAGCGAGCGGCCCGTCGAAGGTGCTGGCGAACTCGTCGCCGAGTCTGCCGAAGCCGTCGTCGAGGTCGTCGTCGAGCGGGGAGCGCTGAGCGACGCGGCAGTTCTTGTCGCGTGCGAGAGGCCCGTCGCCGGGCTGGTCGAGACCGAGCGTGAAGAGCATGGCAGTGGGAAATGAGGGGAAGCGTCGAGGCCGGGAGTCGGTCTCGTTCACAGCTATGGTTTCCCGCCCGGCCACGTTGTTGCAGACCCCCGCAAAACTGGAAAGTGCGGTCTGGGGCCCCAACTTTCAAACCTTCACAATTCGACCCAAATGACCAAATCGGCCTAATTGCTCTATTTTGGACTACAAAGATTAAATGTGCATACATGTTAGGGGAGGACACTGCAGTGCCCTCTTACCCCTATGCGCTGGCAGACCGCCTGCTTGACGACAGGCCCCGCCGCGCCTCAAATCGCCTCGTCAGGCTGCCAGGATGGAGCCGCGAGAGCGTCGCGATTAGCCCGGCGTGGACGGCTGTGATCCGCTCTGGAGACGCCTGCCCACGCGCAAGATCCGGTAGACAGCGACGAGCAGGATCACGGTCCCGACGACCGAGGCCGCGAACCACACACCGAACAGGAGAAGCGCCGGGTCCTCGTCTCGCGCCTCTACGAGCGCGCTTGAGACGGCGAGCCCGATCGCCACGACGACGGCGCAGGCCGCCACGCCGAGCCCGACGAGCGCGCCCTCCCGCTTGCTAGGAGCCAGGGCCGCAAGTCCGAGGACGGCCTCGGGGAGTGCGAGCAGGAAGGCCACGCAGACGGCGATGACGACAACCTTGAACGCGCCGTCGAGGAGGACGGCCGACACCGGCACGTCGGGTGATGCCGGGAGAAACGGGACGCCCAAGAGGACCACGGTGCCTACGAGCGCAAGGGCAACCGCAACCGGGATCCGGCGACGGGCCAGGACATGGCCGACGGCGCGGATCTGGCGCCACGGTCCTTCGTCGTCCGAACGGGACGGACCGCGCTGAACCCAAGTCCATACGGTCAGGGCAGCCGCTAGGACAGCGAGAACAGCGATGGTTGTCCAGCCCGCTTCGGAGATCCACCCGCCCCGGCCGCTCGTGTAGGTCCAGACCATAGTTGCGAGGGCGACCGCGCCCGCCGCCAGAAGGGCATTCCGTCGTCCGCGAACGCTCCACTGCCGCGCCCCCGTGACGACGCCAAAGGCGAGGGCGAGAACGACGGCCGAGACGAAGAGCGCAACGAGAGGCGCTTCGTAGAGCCCGTAGGCCACCGAGGAGGAGTCGGTCAGCTCGGCGAGCTTGTAGAGGCCGAGCGAGGCCGCAAGTCCGAGGGCGAGGTGGAGGAGGGGTCGCATGGTCTTTGTGACTGAACAGGCACAAAGTAGCCATGGGGCTGCCCCTACGCTCTGCCGGTGACCCCGGCAGACCTACACACCGCGTTCGGGACCGTCCTACGCCGGCTCCGGGCCGAGCGCGGGATGACCCAGGAGGACCTCGCATTTGCGAGCGGGGCGGGTCGTGCCGCGATCGCGCGGATGGAGACGGGCCGTCAACTCCCGTCGCTGCCGACGCTGGTTCGTCTGGCGGAGGCGTTGGGTGTCGAGGCGAGCGAGGTCGTCCGCCTCATCGAGCGGGAAGGCACGGCCGCGCAGACCGCCTAGCAGGCCCGCTCCTGGATTTGAGCGAGCGGGTAGCGTTCGAGCGCCTCGTAACGGCCTGGTCCGGCTCCTGTGCCACTACGAAAGAGAACGATGGCGTCGACGGCCATCCGCTCCTGAACAGACTGCACGCGGTCCACCAAAGGGCGAACGTCGACTGGCGGACGAAGCCGGCTCAGCGTGACGTGAGGCGCGTAGGGGCGGCCCTCCGCTTCAAATCCAGCGCACCGTGCCGCAGTCTCTACCCGGGCTGCGAGCTCGGTGAGAGCCACCGCGCCCTCGTCGACGCCGAGCCAGAGGACGCCGGCGCGGTCGGGGTCGGGGAACGCACCGAGGCGGCCGAAGACGACGTCAAAATGGGGGCCCAGATCGGCCGTGGCGAGCGCCTCGCGGAGCCGCTCCAACGACTCTGTCGCCGTCTCGCCGAGGAAGCGAAGCGTGAGATGCCAGTCGTCGGGGCGGACGGGCCGGCCAGGCAGCCTCTCGGACTGTGTGTGGAGCCGGACGGCGCGGCGGGCCTCGTCCGTAAGGGCGATCCCGAGGAAGAGGCGCCCCACGCTAGCGGATGTCTCCGAAGAGCCGAGGTCGGCACCGGGCGTCTGTCTGCCTGTCTGAGCAGGCCTCATCGGAGGTGGGCGAGGTCGCTGAACATCTTCGACGGCTCGCCCGAGAACGCCGCCTCCGGCGTGTCTCCGACGTGGGCCACGTTCGCCACGACCTTCTTGTAGAGCCACTCCCCGGTCCCCCGGTCCTCGAACCGCCCGTTGTACACGACGCGTCCCCACTGGCCCGGCTTCAACAGGAGCACGGGGCGCGGCCGGGTGGTCCGCTCGGGCACCCCGCCGCAGGTATAGTCATAGGCGTAGACGACCTGAACGGCGTCAGGTCCCGGCTCCACCCGGACGCACCCGAGCCTGAGCGGCTGGCCCGCGACGACGCGGTGCTCCTCGACGGTCTCCTCTCGGTCGTCAAACCCGGTCCACTCCCGAATGAGGACGCGGTGGTGGACGATGTCGAAACGGGCCATCGTCGCGGGCCGAAACGGGAGGTCGAAGCGCTCGGGAACGGCGTTGCGGATGGTTGCACCGGGCGCGGACCGGGCCGTCTTCGTCCACCAGACGGTAATCTCCTGGACGACAGTCATGGGACCCAGGCGAAGTTGGAGTGCGGGCGTGCGCTCCCCGGTGGCAGGGGCTTGAAGGTAGAGGAGTCCTGACGACATAGACTGAGCCGTCCGGTAGAGCAGCGGGATCTACGCCCGGGCCCTTCTACTGACTCAGGCCTGAAGCTTCGGCATGACTCCACCCTGGCACGTCCCCGGTACAGGGACCATTGCGTCGTTGTGCACCTCGACCGCCCCTGACATCCCCTTCCCGATCTCGGAGACCTCCCGGAAGAACGTGTTCTTGACTGACGGGTCGATCCCTTTCGTCTCCACGACGACGTGGGCCCCGGTCCGCGTCGTGATGACGTGGGCCGGCGTCGAGCCGAGAGCACCCCGGATTCGGGCGATTATGCCGGCGAGGTCGTCGTCCCCCTCGGGGTCGATGTCGAAGTCCAGGAACACCTTCCGGGCGACGGATTGGTGGAGCTGCGACTTGACGAGGTCGTCGAGGTGGATCCGCTGGCCGTCGTAGAGCCGGTCCGTGATCTCCTTGACCGTGGCCACGGCGGCCTTCCGCTCGCTCCTCGGGTTGACCGTGAGGTAGACGCTGAACGCATGGTCGGGGAGCGGACGGCCGTCGCGGTCGAGATACACCCCGCGCTCGACGCACATCTCCCTGACGCGGGAGAGGATCTGGTCCTTGCTCCGAATGATGTCCCGGCGAAACACGGCGGAGTTGCCGAGGGCGTAGGTCGGCCGCTCGTCCTCGGTGAGGTACTTCCGGCGGGCCATGAGCAGGAGCAGGAGGCACTCGTCGTCGCCGAGGTCAGGGACGACGCCGTCGACGAACCGGGTGAGCTCGTCTTCGTCGCGGAGAAAGTCGTACGTCGAGCTCATGAGGGAAATCAGAAAGGGCGGAGAGCAGGTTGCCGGTTAGTCGCGGAGCGCTACGCCTCAGCCTATTTCTCGGCCAGAAGGAACGCGTTCGAGATCACCTTGAAGGAGAGCGCGCCGTCGTGGCTCCTCACGACGATCCCCTCGCGGCGCACGCCCGGGTTCAGCGCCGACGGCCCCTCCGCGAGCGCGAGGACCGCCTCCATGGTGGACGGCAGCGAAAACGTCTGGTCGACGACGGGGACGACGGGCAGCCCCATCACCTCGGCCACCCCGAGCATCTCGCCAAGGGGGAGCCGTTCCCGGGCTCCGGTGTCGTAGGCCGTGAAGACGTGGACGGTCTGCCCGTTCAGCCCGTACGGGTTCTTCGGGACGCCCGCCCCGACGAGCTCCCCCTGCAGCGCGAGCTCCTGGCCTGTGGCCGCGGCGTGCGCGCGGAGCTTCGTCTCGACGCCGAGCGCACGGGCCACACGCCAGAACGTGTTGGATGAGGACTCTAGGAGGTCGAGGTTGCGCGAGCACACCCCGAACTCCCCGCCGTGGAGGTAGAACGTGGCCGAGGAGCCGTCGAGCTTCTCGGTCGCGTAGAGCGGGCCGGCGGGACGTTCGGCACCGAACAGCTCGGGGAGGTTCTGCACCCGCTCCTCGTCCGTCCGCTGAAGGAAGAAGGGAAGCGGGCCCCGCGCCATGCCGGCGAGCTCGGGCGGAACGGGCGGCTCGTACTTCACGACGCCGAGGGCGTCCGTGACGTCGAGCCCTTCGTGGGCCTCCGCCTGTAGCCCGGATGGGACGACGTCGGTAGGGAGGAGGAGGCCTTGCGAGACCTGCCCGCGGAGCTTCACCGTGCGCAGGCGAAAGCCCTCCGTCCCGTCGGGGAGACGGCGGTACGAGCTTCGGCGGAGGAACTCGTACGCCTCGTGGATGGGGAGGAAGCTGTCGATCTCGCAGTAGACGGCGAGGTCTCCGGGGCGGTACTCCCCCTTCTTGGTGACGACCTTCCACCCGCGGACGGTGGCCACCTCAATGGCGTCGGCACCGGGGATGGGGTCGACCTGGAGGATGCGCTGAACGGTGGCGAGTTGCCTCTCCATGGGCTTCGGGAGGTGACGTGGAGGCTCCGGCAGGCGGACGATGTGACAGCCGTCACCCCTCGGGGTGGAGGCGGTATAGCGAATGAGCGGCTGCTTAGCCGGGACGAGCGCCACTGGCTGCGGGAACGGGCGAGAGGATACGCTGCCGGTCGGGTAACGCTAGAATGCTCATGCCCGATGTCGGCCTACAGCGGCAGATTCTGCGGCCGACGCTCGCTCCGCAGCGGCCTTGATCTCCTGGCCCCGCCCTGCGATCAGACGCCGGAGGTACGGCACGAGAGCAGCCCGTTCCACCACGACGCCGAGCGGCCAGAGCGGAGCCGCGAACTGGAGCCGGTCGATCATGACCGAGCCGCCGGACGTCGGCTCGAACACGTGGTCGTGCGTGAACGAGCGGAACGCGCCATGCACCATCACGTCGCGGAAGTGGCGCGGCCGGTCAAATGCGTCGATGCGGGCGCGGAGCCGCTGGCGGACGCCGAGGTGCCGCCCCTCGAACTCGACTTCGTCCCAGAGGCGGAGGAGGCGGTGTTCGGGCCGGTCCGTCACACGCTCCCCAGTGTAGGCGAGAGACTCGGCGTGGAAGTCGATGTCACGGGCGAGATCGAAGCAGACCTCGGGCGGAGCGGCGATGGGCGTGCGGACCTCGAGTCGAGTCATGGCTGGAAGCCGCAGAACGAGTGGCTGCTCACCGGCGCAGAAGCATCTGCTGGAACACTGTAGACGAGCCTTGGAAATCCCGCCGGCAACCGGTCAGAGGGTCGCCCTTGTTGTGGGCCCAAGGGTCGCCCCGACCACGAGCACACGGAGCTCGCCCTCCCCCGTATTTGTGATCCCGTGGGTCTCGCCGGTCCGCGTCACGCAGACGTCGCCCGGGCCGACCGCGTGGACGACTCCGTCGACGACCATCTCGCCTTCGCCCTCCAAGATGACGTAGATCTCCTCGTCGCCGACATGCCGGTGCTCCCCGACGCTGACGCCAGGCGCGAGCGTGTCGTCGTGGACGAGGGTGAATCCGGCCGTGGCCCGGTCATAGTCGGCGAGGACCTCGCGGCAGACGACGGCTCCGGCGCCGCCGTGGCAGTTCGGAATCGGGAACGTCTTGGTCTCGTCTCTACGGATGATCATGCGTGCGTTCGGTCAGAAGGTAGACGGCCGCTCTCCGGCCGTACAGGCGCGAAGGTAGGAGCGAGTGCGACGCGTGCCGGGCCGTCCGGTGCAGCGGCGGGTGTTGCCGCCAGAGATCAGCGCTCGGGCACAGGGCGGGAGAACCGGACCACCTCCCGGTACCAGTACGACTTCCACCGGTCCCCGCCCACCTGCTCCGCGGTGATCACGGGCTCGAATGGCGACACCCGGAAGGGGTAGCGGCCCGCCGGGTTCGGGAGGTAGACCAGTTCCGCCTCCGGGAGCCGTTCGGCGAGCGCGACGATGACAGAATATCTGTACGACGGCCCCCAAACCCTCTCGCCCTCCAGTCTGGGGGCGGCGCCCGGCGGTGGCGGTGGGGTTGCAGCAACGCGAAAGCGGAGGTGCACCGACGCTCCCGGCGGAAGGACGAGAGCCTTTTGCTCGGTGCCCTCGACCGTGGTCGTGACGCGGACCGTGTCGGCCCCGAAGAGGAGCGCGAACGCGCCGGGGCCTCGGGGGAGGGCGGGAAGCCCCACTCGTAGGCGTCCTCTCCCTGAACGGCGAACGCGAGCGTGTCCGCGGTCTGGTTCTCAAGCCGGGCGCCCCCGTTGAGGTTCTCCATGCACGGGGTGATGCAGCCGACGGGCTGCTCGTCCGTGTCAGCCTCCAGTCTTTCCAGCACGGCCACGAGGCGCGAAGTCGGCGTGTCGCGGCACCCGGCTGTCGAGACAGCAATCCCGAGCAGGAGGAGGGCGGCGCGCATGGCGGGAGAACAGGTGGCGGCTTGGCGGCTCCACGAGTTGCGAGATGGCCGAGGCCGGGCGCAGGAGACGTCGACTAACCCGCGGCGCGAGGGCGCCGGCCACGTTCGAAGGTCGCCGCGGATTAGCTCGCCGACGTAGGTGAGCCCGCCTCGCGTGACGCCTCCTGCCAGTGCGGATAGGTGACGTAGGCCGTCACCGCGCCCTCCCCGTGCGAGCGGATCGTGACTGCCTCGCCCTTGGGCATGTAGACGATCTCGCCTGGACCGGCGGTGACCGTCCCGGCGGCAGTCGAGACCGAGAGCCGCCCCTCCAGGACCACCATGACGTCGTCGACGGCGATCGTCTCATCGAGCGTCTGGTCGGGCCCGTAGCGACCGAAGCCGACGGTGATCGGCCCTCCGTGGCGCTGGTCGACCATGTTGGCCGCGAAGACCTCACCCTCTTGCCCGGGCGAGCGCTCGAACGCGGCGTCAGCAACGGCAAACTTCTTGACGTTCATGGAATCATGGGTGCAGCACGTTCGGTCGTGCCGGTGCTCTCGCTGAGAGGGATGGGCTGACGGATGGCCGCTCTCCGGAGACACGAGCACGAAGGTAGGAGCCGACACGGCCGTCGCGTGCCATCAGGCATAGCGGCGATGTCGGCGGGACGTCTCAGACGCTGAACTCCCCGTCGACGCTGAGCATCGACCCCGTCGTAGACGACGCACCCGTCGAGCACAGGTACAGCACCGCTGCCGCGATCTCGTCGGCGTGCCCGACCCGACGGCTGAAGCCTGTCGAGGAAGGCGCAGCCCCCCAACTCCCGGTACGCCTCGTTCGTCGGCGTTGCAATCACACCCGTCGGGGAGACACATCATGCTTAGTAGAGAACGGCAGCGCGGATGGCTTGGTCCAGCTCGGCAATTAGCGGGACGGCAGCCGGGCCAACCAGATCGACGTCGTCGAACCCAATGTCAACGTTAACGACCCATCGTCGGAGCGGCTTCGCCTGTGCACTCGTCATGAGCCCAGCCCGGTAAGCCCGGTTGACCCGAAGGAGAGCAGCGTCTCGCCCTCCGGATACCTGCACACCGAGTTCCGCGTAGCGGTCACGGAGGGCTGACTTGGTCAGAGCAAACGGAACCGTGTAGGTGAGGGGGTTGAGCGGGACACTCAAGACCCGGGAGAGCCACCGCTCGGTCGCCACCTCCCAGAACTCGTCGGTGCACAGGTCGCCGAGCGCGAGGGGGCGTTTGAACTCCCTTGCTGCTTTTCTGAACCGGACCTCGACGCGGAGGACATGCCCCCCGTCCCAGTTGCTCGGGAGAGTGTGTCCCAAGCGGCGGCCTCGGACCTTTGCGGCCTTGTCGTAGAAAAGAATGCTAACGTAGCCGTTTTTGAACGCGGTGGAGCCTGGGCCGGAGCCGACCTCGTACATCCTCGCAGGAGGCGACGTAAGCCGGATGTATTCGGCCGCGTCGTGCTGGAGAATGAGGTTGGCTCCGAGATCGAACCGGGAGACCCGGCCGGCGAGGACGACGCCACGGGGGATGTGCAGTCGATCAGAAAGCTCTGCCGCGTATGCCCGGATCTCGGTCGGACCGAAGCGGCCGACGCTCTCGCCTCGAAGGTGCTTATGCGGTGAGCCGGACACGACGGTCCATTCTGGATAGGCGACCACGACGGCATCGGGGCTGAGCTGGCCCTTCCACCGAACGTGGAGGCCGTTCCGGTACGAATCCGTCCCACCGTCGATCAGCGAGCGAGCCCTGGCGGGAAGGCAGGCTGCGATACGAACGGTGATCCAGTCGAGGTCAATCATGGCGAGCGGTAGCGATTTGACATCCAAAGACAGGTTGTTACTAGGACCTTTCGAGCGAAAGGCTTAACCATATCGAGAGCCACGGGCGAACGCCGGCCTTACCGGCGGCGCTGCCCGTGTCCTGCCGCTTTGAAGCGGACGTAGGCGTCGAGTGCGTCTGGGTGAACCCGTGGGGCGGATCCAGCCCGAACTGTTCCGAGCTCTCCTCGGTCGACGAGCCGTTCGACGGTCCGCTTCGAGACGCCAAGGATGCCCGCGACCTCGACATACGAGAGAAGCGCGGCTGGGCCAGGCGCCGGCTCGGTGCTCATCGCAGCGAGCTCGGTTCGCACGGACTCACGGACGACCTCGGCGACGAGCCGGAGAAGTCGGCGGATGAATAGGGCGGAGCGGGGCACTGGGGGATGGGCGCGTTCTCTGCTCTGACGCCCCGTCATGCTACCGGTCCACCTTGGCAACTACAGACGATACAACGCCTTATCGGCGCTTGCGCCTTTTTGGTGCCCGCGGAAGGATCACCCGTTCTGGACGAACCTGCTCGTCGACCGTAGTTCCTGCCTGCCCCTGCGCCCAGAGCTGCCGGGACGGGGAGCCCGCCAGAAGCGCCGCCCCGTGAGCGCGAAGGGCGACGAGAATCTCTGGATACCTGCTCCCCCTTGACCCTTTCGTGAACGCGCCCTCCATGTGCCGCGCCGTCGGTGGAAAGGCTCTGAGCGCGTCCGTGACATAGGCCCGGTTGTACCCGGACACGTGACGCGCCCAGCGAAAGAAGTCGTCCTTCGTGAAGGTGGAAGGCCGCCGGCCGTCGGCCTCGTCGCGCCCCCATAAAGCCGTTACGGACCCGGCCGACGCAGCGTCGTAGGCAAGTGCGGACAGGATCCCGGAGGGCCGGACCTCATGGATGTCTGCCTTGACCGCCTCGCGTAGCGCCACCTCATCGATCCATTCGACGCGGCCCACGCTACGCCACGCCTCGACGACCTTGAGTCCTGCCAGGTGCCGTACGAGGAGTCTGTCGAGTTCGACCTGCCGCGCCGGGTCCCGAGTGTCCGCCCGCTCCTCGCATTCGGCCTCTAGCCAGCCTCGGAGATCGGCCGCGGCTTGACCGTACGACTCGTCGTCCAAGCTGTTGGCGATGCTCACCAGTTCGTTCCAGCGAGCCGCATAGCTCTCGACGAGCCAGCGGCGCTGACGAAATCCGTCGTCCCGGTCTTGCACCGAGAAGGTGAGGGGCTGGTCGGGATTCTGTACCAGAATCGCCGTCTCCGGGATATCGTCGGCCGATAGGTCATCCAAGGACGGGGCCTCCCCCACGATCTCGACGATGACGCGGTATGTACGGTTGGAGGCTTGCACGAGTGTCCGCCCCGCCTCGACCAGAGGAGACAGTGCCCACATCGAATTGCCGAGCGCGAGGCGGGCCGGGAGCGCGGCCGCGACGGCACTGGCAACGAGACGGCCGACATCCAAGACGCTTATCCCTTCGATCTCCGTGGGCCGACCAGTCGGGGCGCTGGGGGGCGTGAGGTCGGGTGACACGGGATCGTCGCGGCGGGTCGGTAGCGTTCGCCGAACGTCCACCGTCCTCAATTGCTCCGATGGCCAAACTCAGGGTCAAGCGCGGCGAGCCCGACGCAAGGGGCCGCCGGCCCGTCAAGGGCTATTCGGCCGAGTTCTACGACGCCCAGCAGAGCCCGGCCCAAGTCCGCCTCTCGCTCAAGACGAAGGATGAACAGGCAGCCCGGCTCGCGATTGCGAAGCTCGAGCGTGCGTATGCAGCCGGCGAGTTCGACCCGTGGGCTGGAGACCGCCGGGTCGACTCCGTCGCCGGCCGGTCCGCAACCGTCGCAGCCGCCGTAGAGGAGTACGTGGCCTCGCGCAGGGGGGACCTCGCCGTTTCGTCGCTCAAGACTGACGGCTACGTCCTCGGGCGGCTCGAGAAAGCGCTCCCGCCTGGCCTGCTGGTCGGGCACGTCCACCGCGACCACATTGAGCAGTTTTTGGCCTCGGTCGCCAATGACGCGACGCGGAAGAGCTACCGCGAGCGCATCCGAAGTTTCCTCCGGTGGGCCAAGGAGGCCGGACTGCGCCGTGGCGACGATCCAGTTCCGCCCCCAGGACGTGGACGCCGTGAGCGTAAGACGCAGCTCCCGAAGTTCTTCGCGGAGAAGGAGCTCGCGGCCGTCCTCGACCACCTCACGACCGACGGGAGTACGGCCGCGCTTGCCATGCGTGACGCTGTCGTGTTCGCGGCTGGGACAGGCCTGCGCCGGGGCGAGCTCTGCGCGCTCCGGTGGGACGCCGTCGACCTCGCCGACCGGATTGTCCGCGTGGCTCACACCGAGGACGCCTCGCCGAAGAGCGGTCGCGAGCGGGTCGTTCCGCTCGTCGGGGACGCCCTTGAGGTTGTCTCCCGCCGGGCCGAGGTGCGGGGGGCCGGCGGACCCCCGTTTGTGTTCCCCGGGCGCGGCGGCGAGAAGCTGGCCGGCGACTACATAGGGAAGCGATTCGCCGAGTACCGGAAGCGGGCCGGCGTCCGGGACGGGCTCACGTTCCACGGGCTTCGCCATACGTTCGGGTCGTACTCGGTCATGCGCGGGATGGACGTCTACCGGCTCAAAGAGGTCATGGGCCACGCCGACGTCAAGACGACGATGGTCTACGCAAAGCTGCGGCCGGTCTCGCTCCGGCCCGACATGGAAATGTGCTTTGGGGCTGGGCTTCTAGGGGCAGAGGCGTCAGCGGGAGCCGAGGCGCTTCGGCGCGAGAATGCGGCGCTACGCGAGGAGATCGCCCGGCTCCAGGTCATTGCCTCGCCGGCGAAAGATGGACCGGCGGTGTCCGAGTGATCTGGGTCCTTGGTGGTGACTGTGTCCCCAGAGCCCGGTTGCCCCGACTAGGACCAGGAATGAGGATCTAGGCCAACGTCGTCCCCACCCAGGCTGGACCCCTAGGTCATAGGGGTAAGGAGTCTATATTCGAGAGGCCGCCAGTTCGGCCTCCGCCGGTTAAGTGCATGCCGTCCTGCCCCGATCCCGATAGTCTAACCCGGTCGCGAACTGCCGGGCGCTCCGCTGAGGCTACGGCCATCCAGCATGTTCCGGATTCCACTGGTTCCGGGCTCTCCGAAAGTGAGTACAGGGAGTATCCCCGGGTCGAGACGGCATGCGCTTAGCTGACTGGGATGCGGCGACGACCGCACACGTCCGCGGGCTATGGGCACTCGCGAACGAGGCGCATGAGGAGCCTCCTACCTCGGTCGACCTCCACCAAGTTCTCGTCGGCCTGAGTATGGCCGACCTGCCTGGAACGACCGACCTGGCCCCCCCCCAAAGCCCCCAAGAGCGTCGGCGGTGGCGCGTTCTCTACGCGCTTGTCCGGCTGCTCTCTACTCACCCTGTAGTCCTTGCGCCCGAGCGGGCAATCCGAGACGCAGTCGCACTTCAGGCTTGGGCACTCGGGACCACTCTGCCGCGCCCCGAGCGGCACAAGCTCCGCCGCAAACAGATCGTCCCGGTAGAACTCCCGCCGCCAGCAACGGAGGTCCAACGAGTGCTCTGGACGGACGTTCTCGCCCACGCCAAACGCATCGAGGCCGTCCATGGCCAGACCAACCGACTTGCTCCCCTCATTGCAGTCCTCCGCGCCAACCCCGAGCCCTCCGAGGAGGTGCAGGCCGCGCTGTGGCGCTCTGCGGTCGAGTGGGTCCAACGCGAGCCGGAGAACCGGGTCCCCGTCCGTCTCCTCCGTCACTTCAGCGGAGAGCGATCGCGGGCCGAGGCCTATACGTCGTTCTCGCTCCGCAAGCGCCGCGGGGGGACCCGGACGATCAGTACGCCGGGGCCCTCGCTCAAGTGGCTCCAACGTTCCGTCCTCCAAGTCCTCACCCACCTCTTTCCCCGACACAAATGCGCGGTGGGGTTTGAGCGGGGCCAGAGCGTAGTCACGCACGCCCGAGCGCACGCCCGGAAGCGATGGGTCTACTGTGTGGACATCCAGGACTTCTTCCCGTCGATCACGCGGGCCCGTGTCTTCGGGATGCTCCAAGCCAAGCCTTTCGAGGCGTCGGAGCCCGTCGCCCGTTACCTCGCGGACCTCGTCACGGTTGACGGTGCGCTGCCCCAGGGGGGACCCACGAGCCCCATCCTCGCTAACCTCCTCTGCCGCCGGCTGGACAGCCGGCTCTTCCGTTGGGCGCGCGAGCGGGGTTACGCATACACCCGCTACGCGGACGATCTCGCCTTCTCAACCAACCGGGTCGATTTCCCCGAAGCGGACCGTCAGGCCATTGACGAGATCATCGCGAACGAGGGATTCCGGGTCCATCCCGAGAAGCGGAAGCTGATGCCTTGGTACGGCCGCCAGCTCGTCACTGGGCTCGTCGTCAACCGAGGGGCCAACGTCCCTCGCGAGACGACCCGCGCCCTCCGCGCCCTCCTTTTCAATGTTGAGACGTTCGGCTGGGCCAGTCAACTCGGCCGGAAGGCCCTTTACGACAAGGCCGCCGACTGGGTGCTCTACAAGGAGCGTGCTCTCTCGGCTGCCGACTACGAGGCGAAAGTTGAACGCCAGCGCGCCGAGCGCCTTCTCGTCAGACCGGGCGCGGCCCTACGCAAGGCGTACTCCGTGACGACTCTCCAGCGGGTCGTGAGGGGCCGTATCGAGTTCGTCGGCGCCGTCAAGGGCCACGAGTCCGCGGTCTACCGCCGGTTCCTCGACCAGTACCTCGCGCTCGTCAAGCGCGAGCAGGCCTTCGCCGCCGAGGAGGAGAAGGGCCGGTCCACCTTCGTGGCAGACCCCGTCGTCGCTCCCGCCCCCGTCCCCGTCAAGCCAGGGGGCAACTACGTCGACTTCATGAGGCTCCTCCGGAAAGTCGATAGTGGGGAGGCCACGATGGTCGACCTCCACCACTGGGTCGAACAACGGGCAGGCTGGTCGCTTGAGGCGGACTGGATCCTCCGAGACTTCGGGACGGTGGACGAGAGCGAGCTCAAGGGCCGCCTTCGCACTCTAGCCCACGCGCTCGACACCCATCCGGCAAAAACCGCCGAGTTCTTCCGTCAGTTCGGCGTAGGAAGACCTTTCAGGCGGCTTCTCCACGAGCCCCTTGGGATGCCGACGGATGATGGCCGCTTCCCATTTGAGAACGGGGAGTCCATGAGCGCAGGCGAGGTGGTTGGGGCGTGTCAGGCTGCTCTGGCCAGCGTCCCTCTACCGAACCGGCTTCATAGAGAAGCCGCGCGCCTGCTCCGCGAGTGCGAGGCTTGGCTCGAGGCGAACCCAGGAGCGCACCCGTTCGTTTCGGGCCCTCTCCAGGAGCGCCTCCGCATCTTCAAGAGCGAGGTCCGTTTCGACGACGAGCCCGGGCTCGACTTGTGGGACCGGCTGACAGTGGGAACTCCCAACGTCGTGATGGGAGTCGACGCCCTCATCAAGCAGGGCGGCCGCATCGAGTTCGAAGGGCTGCCGCCCGTGTTCCACACCTATACCCCTGCCGCAGTCGACGGTCTCCTCCGCCTGCTCCACTCCCTCGTTAAGAAGGCAATCAGTAAAGCTGGGGGCGGTGCTGTGCAACCGGTCCGCGTTGATGCGACCTACGAGCAGGTCGGACAGACCCATCAGGCCACCGTTGTGCTCCAGGCGAATGACGGCCCGTTGGACATCCCGCCTGGGCTCCGGAGCGTGCTCCGCGGGGACACTCAGAGCGCCCTCTTCGATCTCCGTGGGCTCGCACGGTGGACGATGGAGGTTCCCTACCGTGACGGTACACTGCGCGCCTACGACGTCACCCAGAATGTGGAGGTCCCCCCCGTCCAGACCGACCTCCCTGGCTTTCGGCACGTCCTCACGTTCTACCAGTGAGCCCCATGGAGTCTGCCCAGCTCAAGCCCGTCCTTGTGATCGATAACCGCGAGATCTACGCTCCGGTTGGGCCACATGGAGACCTCGTGTGCCAAGTCGCCCGCGCCGACCCGTCCACCCTTGACCCGTCCGCATACGCGGCCGTCTTCGTCCACGACGATAACTCAGCCGAGCTGAACTGGGCGCGAGAGCACGCGGCCAAACACTTCGGCGGGGTCTACTTCAAGTTCACGGGACGGCGTGGCCAAGCCGATAACGTCACGGTCCACCGAGGCGCTTATAAGCTCCCTCGGTGGGTGTTTCAGCGGTACTTCACTGCCTTCCTCGCCGCCTACCGCGAGCGCGGTTTGGCCGACGCCGTCACGGCGCGCATCTTCGAGGAGGCGTAGCCTACTGGTCATGGAGCCCATCTCGTTCGCAGTCCCAACGTTGCCCCATCAGCGGGTGCTGGTCGTTACCGACGAGGGTGAGATCGACTTCAGCTCCACGCTCGCTAGTCTCGACGGCGTCACGCCAGAGACCCCCCTCATCATCGAGGAGCGGTACCTGAACGTTCAGGACGGGGTGGATCTCCTCCTCCGGCTCCGGATGACGCCGGAACTGCCAGCGAGCCGGTGCCCTGTCATCGTCCGTCTCCAGCACCCAGTCGAGTGGCACATCCGGCGGCACGGGCGGTTCGCTATTCTCGCTTCGGAGGGGGTCGCCTTGCTAGGCCCAACGGACCAACTCGAATCGGTTGACGCCCCGACTCCGATAGACGAGCCCACCCAACTCCGAGTCTTGGAGAGCCTCCCTATCCGGATCGAGAGCGATGGGAGTCGGCATAGCCTCGCCAACAGGTGGGGGCCCTACCGGCTGTGGGCCGGGGCGCAGGCGCTGAAACCGGAGGACGAGCAGGACTCCCAGCCGCCTCCGCAAGTCCAGGAGGCGTACGACCGCCTCTTGGACGACCAGCCATACGCGCACCAGCTTGCCCTTGCGGAGCTCCGTCGCCGCGTCCACACGGCGCCACCGCCCCCCCCCTCGGGCATGGCGGCCACCGCGTGGGCAGATTGGACTGACTTCCTCAACGGGTACGCAGGCGACCCCATCCAAGTCCTTCTCCTCGACGACGAGATTGACGAAGGGTGGGGGGCTGCCGTCGCGGCCTTGCTCGAGCGGCCAGGGAAGCTCTCGGTAGACGTCTCACTCGCCGACGCGGACTTCGACGCCGAGAACGAACGCGTCGTGGAGCTCGCGACGGGCACCCCGTGGGACCTCGTCTTAGCGGACCTTCGGACCTCCGCCGCCGACCGTCAGCAGGCGCAAGCTCAGCAGGTCGACACGTTCGGGGGAGCCGATCTCATCCGCCGAATCAAGGGAGCCCACCCAGAGACGGCCGTCGTCGCGTTCACGGCCTCCAACAAGGTGTGGTCCATGCACCGCCTCCGCGAGCTCGGTGCGGAGGGCTACTGGACCAAAGAGGGCCCCGAGCACGGCGTCGACGACACGTACAGTCGCGAGCATGCGGCCACCCTGCTCGACACGGCCAAAGCTGTCCTCTCCCGACGGATTGTCGCGCGGCCGGTCTGGAAACTCCGGTCTGACCTCGCAGCCCTCATTGCTGATCCGGCGTACGTGTCGGGTTGGTACCCGGGCGGCCAGCCCAACCAGGCCGAAGAACGGCTTAGGGCCGTTCTAGAGCGGATCGACCGCACCTACGGGTTCCTCGTATCTGAGCGGTCCACGTACGAGCAGGTGCAGTACCGCCTCCGCCCTTACGACCTCTCTTTCTTGACGCTTTGGAGCGCGCTCAGCGAAGTCAATGCGCTCGTGTTCGACGGGCCTCTGCAGCAGAACAACGGGGAACTGGCGGACCACCCAAACGCTGTCTTCCGCTACCGAGACCCTGTCGACGGTCAATGGAAGATCTACTGGCACGTCCAGAATGGGGTCGTGGTGGTCCCCCCGGCAATGCCGGGCGGTGTGCGCCGCTACGTCTGCCCGACTAAGACGGACGGAACACCGCTCTGGCCTGGGGTGAGAGCCGAAACCGAGCGCGTGATTTGGATCTTAAGCCCCAACAACAGCCCTTTTAGGGGCTTACGTACCCGTCGGAACAAGCTGGAAGAAGAACACGGCCAGATCAACGACCGTCAAGAAGCGACGGTCGCCGATGTCCACGCCATCTGTGAGGTGTGGCGAGCAATCCTCGTCACTCCCTACGTGTAGGTCGTCGGTTGCTCTGCGCTCATTGGAGAGCCGTGGGACATCCGTGCGTCTAGGTTCACCTACGCCCCTCGGCTGATGATAGGCATGTACACGCGGATGCCTGACAGCTGCCCGCCTGCCCCTGCCCAAGAGCCGGAGCGCTCCAAAGGCCGTGAATGGACGCCAGTTGAGGGGAGCTTGTCGCGTTGGGAGATGAGCTAATGGTGATCTGACCCCGCTCCGACGGACGATCGGTTAAGGTCAGGCTGCCAGAAGTTCGGGCAGTTGGGTGCGGTGCCGCTGCTCGTGCTCGTCGGGCGTCAGGTAGCCCAGCGACGAGTGCCGGCGACGGCGGTTGTAGAAGGTCTCGATGTAGGCGAAAAGGACCGACCGCGCTTCGGCGTGGGTCTCGAAGCGGCGGCCCTCCACCCCACCTCGGTGGGGTGGGACGACGTCCGATTTCAGCGAGGCGAAGAAGCTCTCCGTCGGTGCGTTGTCGTGGCAGTTGCCGCGCCTGCTCATCGACGCCACGAGGCTGTGACGACGCAAGAGCGAGCGGTACTCGTCAGACGTGTATTGCGAGCCCTGGTCGGAGTGGTGGACGAGCCCTGGAGCAGGTCGACGGTCTCGAAGAGCCGCCGTCAGCGCCTCGACCGGGCCACGCCGCGTCAGCGACGGCTGAGCCGACCATCCGACGACGCGGCGCGAGTGGAGGTCGAGCACGACCGAGAGGTAGAGCCATCCCTCGCCGGTCGCGATGTAGGTCATATCGACGGCCCACACCCGGTCCGGTGCGTCCGGCGAGAAGGAGCGATCGAGCACGTTGGCGGCCACCGGTGTCAGCGGTGTCGTCGATGTCGAGGTGGGCGGGCGCCGCTTCGGCCGTCGAGCACGGACGTCGTGCTCGCACATCAGACGGGCGATCCGGTTCTTGCCGCACACGGCGCCCCGAGCGCGAAGCTCGGCGTGAACGCGGAGCGCGCCGTACGTCTCGCCGCTCTCGCGGTGGACGGCACGGATCTCGGTCAGCAAGCGCCGGTCCGACTGCATCCTCTTGGTCTCCGGCCGTGCACGCCAGGCGTAGTACGCACTCGGCGAGACGGCAAGCGCCTCACACATGGCCCGCACCGAGCGGCGTCCGTGGTCCTCCTCAATCATCCGGTATCTCACAGGGAGGGCGAGCTGACGATACCGACGGCTTTTTTTAGGATCGCCACCTGCTCCTGTGACCTTCGTAGGTCGCGCTTGAGCTGAGCGATCTCCTCGTCTCGCGGGCTTCCGTTGCCGGGGAACGCTCGCGCGCCATCGTCGCGGAGCTGCTGGCGCCAGCGGTGGATGAGGCTGGTCGTGATGCCGAGGTCGTGAGCGGCCTTCGAGGCGTTGCCGAGGTCGTCGGCGAGGCGGACGGCCTCGCGCTTGTACTCGGGCGTGAACGAGCGTCGTGTAGCGGGTATGGACGTGGGGTCGAGGGTGGGAAGTAAACCCTTAACCGTCCGTCCGTCAGGTCGGGGTCAGATCACGTCACCGCTAGGCGTAGAATCGGCTCGGCTCCTAGCTCGCGATTGGGGAAAGAGGGAGTAACAACGGTGAATCCATAAGTTTGGGACGGTCTCACCGTGCTCTGTCCTCTACGCGCGTCTCGGCTTCGAGAGGGCCATCTGGGGCGACTTTTGCCCCCAGTGACAACACAGGTGCCATAGGGGACGCTCGTTCATGCGCCCCCCCCATCGCACCGCCATGTTCGCCCCCCCCGTCGTCATTCTCGGCAGTCCTGCACGAAATGCCCACCCCCGTATCCCGCTTGTCCTCTCACGTGTCAGAGCCGGCTTGCCGACGCCTGCAGACTCGGACATCGACGCTCTCGTCGACCTAGGGCAACTCCTCGGCACCAACTCGTCGTCGTACCTCGTCCGAGTCGAAGGCGACTCGATGCGCGATGCCGGCATCTCCAGTGGAGACACTCTTGTGGTAGACCGACAGTGTGAGCCGAGGGAGGGTCAGATCGTCATCGCGTCGCTCGGTGGGGATCTCACGGTGAAGCGTGTCCAGAGGCGTGAAGGGCGGATCCTTCTGGCCCCCTGCAACGATGCGTTCGACGACATTGAGCCCTCAGACGAGGACGATGTCGTGCTGTGGGGCGTCGTCACGCACGTCATCCACGACGTGCGGCGCCCGGAAGAATCCTAGGCAGTTCGCGACTTGGACCGCCGCTTCTGCTGTTTACACCCGACCTGTGCCGTGGTCAGGAGCGCTCCCGACATCCCTTCTCTCCACGCACTTACAATTCGCTGCCATGCATGTCCTTCCGCAGACGTCCCAGCTCCGGATTCTCGGCCGCATCGGCTCTCCTGCCACTGCGACGCGAGGGACAAACACAGGCACTCGTGTGTTGGCGGCGATCCCCAATGGCGTTGCCAGAGAGGGAGTGCGGCAGTTTTTAAGTACAGCCGCCGATCTGAATGTGGACCTGTCAGCCACAACGGGTGCCGAGGTGCTTGCCCGCGCCCGAGCTTTGCCGGAGGGTGTTTTGCTGCTCGACGCGTCCGTAACGGATCCGGATGCATTCGAGGTGATGAGCCGACTCCGCTCTGAAGCGCCCTCGCTCCGCGTCCTGCTGCTCTCGTCGACAGACGCCCCGGAAATCCCGCTCCGCGCCCTCGAGTTTGGAGCCGCTGGGCACCTTGATGGTAGAGCTGACAGGGCCGAGTTCGTAGCTGCCATCCGGGCTGTGGCACGCGGCGAGCGATACCTCTCACCCGTGCTCCGCGAGGCGCTCATTACAAGATCAGGGGGGGGCGAGACCGGCGCTCCAGGCCTATCGCCGCGCGAGTTCCAGGTGCTCCGCCTCGTCGCTCAAGGACTCGACACCGAAGCAGTCGCCTCCGCTCTAGCCGTCGCCCCGAGTACCATCCGCTCGTTTAAGGCTAGGCTGCGAGACAAGCTCGACCTGACGAGTGATGTTGCGCTCGCCCGCTACGCACTGGACCACGGGGTCGTGTAGCCCGTCCCCAAAGGAGCGGCCGGTCTAATATTTCCATACGATGCGACCCCTGGCTCCCTCAGCCAGGGGTCGCATCGTATGGCGCATACTCACCGCCCACGGACGACGAGCGGCTAGTACGTCGTCATGTAGACGTGGAGTCCACAGATGCTGGACGCGCTAGCCGGGCGCCCTCCACGCCCTGTTGATGGTCGTTGGCTAAGCCCGCTACAGGGCCACTCAGGAGGTCGGAATAGGTTCTCGGCGACCCCATTCCCCACTTCCGTCATGTCCGACTACCTCTTCCACGGCCGCCTCACAGACGCGGCTGCCGGGTCCCTGCTCTCCGATCTCCGGGTCGAATGCTGGGACCGCGATTCCTCCAAGCCAGCCGATGTCTACCTCGCCGGCGCTGTATCCAAGGCCGGCGGTGCCTTCGAACTTTCCTTCGACGACGATGCTGTCGCTGGATTCGCTGGCGGGCGGCGCCCCAACCTGTTCTTTCGGGTCTTCTCTGGACCCGTGCTCGTCGATTCAACCGAGGATGTCGTCCTCGGGACGGTTGAACCCGGCGAGCATGACGTGGCTGTTGCTGTTCGCTTCCCACCAGAGGTGTCCCCGCTGGCCGAGCTGGCCCCGTCCGCGCCAGCGCCCCGGTCCGCTTACCAGATCGACGGCACCGTAACAAGCGGTGGCGAGCCTGTCCCGGACCTCGACATCCGAGTCTCAGACCCGGCCAGCCCTGGGGCCCCAGTTCTCGCGGCTAGCCGTACGGGTGCCAAAGGGGTCTTCTCCGTGGTCCTTGCGCGATCGACCGATGAGCGCCTTGCAGACAAGGCGCCGCTTGGCCTCTACCGGTTCACAGTTGCATTCGCCGACGGGACCACGCAGGACGTGGACACTGGCGTTGTAGTTGGGACAAACGTCGAGATCAACGTGTCTCTGCCAGCCCTAGCTCTGGTCGGTTCTCCAGACACCATCTCGGACATTGCCGTCGCCGTCGCTGGGAAAAGCAGCAATGAAAAGCAGCTCGCAGACACCCTCGCGTCGGCCGGGATCCTCTCGCTCGGCGATGTCCGGCGGGCCGGGGGCCTTCCTGCAGCCCTCACAGATGAGAAAGGAGCCGAGACCCTCGTGGCACTCGCTGAGTTGGACGCGGTCGTTCCGGACCCGACTCTCTCTGCTCTGCTGATCGGAGCGGGCATCGACACAGTCGACGCGCTTGCATCCGCGAGCGTACCGGCCTTGGAGAACGCACTTGATGCCGCGCCTGGGGAGACTGATGCTCTTCGGGACGCGGCACGGTCCTACGCGACGACGCGAGACGCTTTCCTCATGGACGTCATGATGGCGGCGGCAGAGGGCCGAGACCGAGACGACACTCGGTTCGATAAAGAGTCTGCCGCTGGCCAGGTCGTCTTTGAGGCCACGAAGCTTCCTTGCCTGTCGACCGATGGGTGCATGGACGCAGCCGGTCCGGTCGCTTACTTGGCCGCCCTCGTTGGACTCGTCTCCCGCTCGCTCATGTATGGTGGGCAGCCTGTCACGGCGCAGACGCTCGCAGACCGGCTGCACCTCGACGTGTTCGACCTTCCTGGCGCGTGTGACACACTCAACCGGGAGGTTCTCCAATCCAGGCTCGTCGCAGAGGTGCTCGCTCGTCAGGCCCCGTCCGGGGCGCAGCGTGACGCCCTTCTGAAAGAGTACGCTGCGGGCGCGGCGTACCCGGCCCTGCTGGCCGAGATGGGAACGTCCTACGAGGAGCTCGCCTCGGTTAGGGGTCAGACGGCAGCGCAGCGCCGGCTCGCATCTCGGCTCGGGCTTCCGGGCCACACGGCCCTGTCCGCTTACGTCCTTGACACGGCGTCTCGCACACCAGAGGCTCTCCGCAACCTCTTCGGGCTCGCGCCCTTTCTGCCCACGAGCAGTGGAGCTCCTGCAGGCCCCCGGCTCCTCGCCGACCGGGCAATCTTCCTCCGGCGCCAGTGGTGGGCCCAGGATTGGGGCGATGCCCGCGCACTCGTCTCGTTCCCGGTTTCGGAAGCGTCCCGAGCCTCCTTGGCAGCCCCCGTCGCCGCTCCAGCCGTGCCGGTCGACGAGCGCCCGTATGCCCTCGTCGACCCGGGCGTCGTCGAGGCCGGCGACCTCCGAACCCTCGCGCCGGGCGGTACAGCTAACCCGGCCCTTGCTCTCTGGACCTACCGTCATGGGCTCCGTACCGTGTACGCCGACGGCGTGCGGGCCGGAGTCGCCGCCGCCTCGTCCCCAGGGGCGCTCGCCTCTATCTTTGATGCCGAGCTTGATCTCAATCGGACGGAGACTGGCTCCGGCCTGGCTTATTCGACGTGGGAAGACCTCTTTGGCGCGGTCGAGGCCGGCCGCTCACTTGGCGACACCGTTGCCCGTCTCGACCTTCGTCCTGAGGAGGTGCCCACGCTCGCGCAGGCCTACCGGGCCGTTGCAGGCGGCACGCTCGGGGAGAGCACTGTGGACGCCATCGTGGGCGTACTCGTCGATGTGGGGACTCGCCGGCAGGCAGCCGCATGGCGAGCAGAAGAGCATGGGCTCGCACTCACGCTGAGCCCAGACGTATTCGTCCTCGGCGGGGAAGGACCCGCAGGACGATCTGTGTGGCAAGACGCCCGACGCCGGGCGTGGGAGCATACGCTCCGCGCGCGGTTCGAGCAGGAGCGGGCACTTGGCGAGGCGGTTGAGGCGGTTGTCCTCGGCGCAGAGGCCGTCGCGCTGCAGACCCAGATCGGTCCGGATAACACATCCGTCGTCCCAGGACTCCTTGCCCTCGCATTCCTAAACGGAGGCGCTGACGTAGCTCGCGCTGAGTTCCTCGTCGACCCGGACGTTGGCGCAACGGTCAGGACGACCCGGCTGGCCCAGGCGACATCCGTGGTTCAGACGCTCCTAGGACGGGCCCACGATACTGGAGCCGTCCGAGGGATGACGCTCTCGGACGCGCCTGGAGCCCGCGACGACTTTGAGGCCCTCTGGCGCTGGATGGGGACATACGACTCGTGGCGGGCAGCGATGGGATCGTACCTCTTCCCCGAGAACACAGCGCTCTCGTACGTCCGTCCGGAGCGGACCGGTGCCTACGACGAGCTTATCAAGGCACTGCGGCCAGGCCGCGTGTCGGGCACAGACGTCGCGGCTGCACTGGAGGCCTATGCCGAGTACACTGAAGAACTCATGGCGCTTTGGCCGACAGCAGCCTGCTACGCGATGGTCAAAGACGACCCCAGTGCGGGTGCGTCTGGCTCATCAACCCGTTACTGCTTCTCGTTCGCCTACTCGTGGCGGACGAACCGCGTCTTCTGGTCAGCAACGCCAGATGAGGCTGACGGCGCCCCCCGGAAGTATCTCTGGGCCCCGCTCCCCGGTGTACCTGAGCCGGTCGCTGGACAGAACCCTTACCGGCCCATCGGCGCAGCCCCTTACGAGGTTGAAGGTGGAAACCGCTACGTATGCCTTCTGCTTCAGAGCAAGGTTGATCCAGCAGCGCTGCTTTACCGGTTCGACCTGGACCGAGGAGAATGGGTAACGAGCGAGTCCGATGACGACAACGAGTCTCATACCAGAGTCGGCTATCCGATCCGCTTAGCCCGAGACAGAAACGGCCCTATTGATGCAGTGCTCATGACGGGCCCGACAGAATTAGTCACCGGCTCCGACGGAAAGCGGCGCTCACCAGACCTCTACGTCGCGTACCACGTCCCGTGGCACGGCCAAGAGATCTACAGGGATCGGCTGAACATGGACACGCTCCAAGCAGACCCCGCTCCGTTTGCCAAACCATTCCGTGTCAACTCCGCATTGTTTGGCCTACAGGCATGTGGAAGGCTTGCTAGCGAGATTCCCTTCACTCCTACTAGCCATGTGAGTGACGAGCCCGCTAACCTGTACGCAGTCACGGTGCGCCCGGCTGCACAGGGGGGCGAGCGGATCGAAGCGCATCTGCATGTAATGGACTCGCGCATCCAAGGCGCCGCCTTGTCGAAACCTGTCGGGTCGATGAGTGGCTGGAGCCCAGTCGGTGTTATGGCTCCATATGGGTCACGCTACATCACGATTTTGACCAAAGGGAACGGGACTTCAGCTGCTGACGCAAGGACGTTTAAGTCGGTGGTGAACATTGAGGCAGTCCCCCACCATGGTCTACCGGTGATTGCCGATTTCGCGCTGACCTACGTGGGTACGAACCCCGCCGTGGGAGTCGGGGCTGGCCGGCATCCGATGGTCCTCGCAACCGAGGTTGCTAGCGTCGTCGGGGGGCAGCTCCCATTCCCTTCAGACGACACGCTCGCGGCGGAGCAGACGTGGATCAGCGCATCCCACGAGGGATACATCTCGTTCCGAGTCCAGCGATCGGCGGGCAGCAGTGGACAGCCAAACGCAATGACGGAGTTCATCGATGTCCGCCGGCTCGCTCCGCGATATATCGCCTCACGGATCCTTCCTGTAACCCCGGGCGACCGGCGTGACCGGCAGCTTCAGATGGGGTGGGCCTTCGAGGGTTCCTATGCTCAGGACACCTACATCTACCTCGAGGAAAGCTTTCTCGCGGTTCCACTTCTGATGGCCGAGCGGGCCCGGCGAGACCGGCAGACGGAAACCGCCCTCTCATGGTACGGGACTCTCTACGACGAAACGTCCGATGTCCCGTACATCTACCCTCCACTTGCGCCGAACTTCGCACTTCCGCCGCGGACGATCGTTGACCCACTGTCGCCGCATGCGATGCTGGGGCTACACCCAGAGGCCCAACTCCGACACGTCCTTGCTGCTCGGGCACGTGTGCTACTCGATGCGGCCGATGCATCGTTCTCGCAGGACACGCCAGAGTCAGTAGATCGGGCCCGGGGCCTCTATGATAGGGCACGGCGAACTCTTGCCCACTCAGCGCTCGGAGACCCGGATCGGTACTGCCGGGAATCCGTCGCAGCGGCGCGAAGCCTTCTCGACGACGGGACAGTTCCTCGGCAATGGAGCACACCCGCAGCACGCGTCTTGTCCAGCCTGGAGTCGATTCCGACGCGCCAGGCACGATCGAACGCTGCCGAAGCCGTCGCCTTGGCATTCCTCGACAAGACGCTTGGGTGGGATACCCGCCTCGTTGCCGCCGCCCTCGTAGTCGCACAAGCCCAAGCAGGCTCGGCGCCGGCCCTCGGAGATGTGATCGACGAGCACCGCAGGGTGCTCAGGGACGCCCGCCGGGCCGTGCTCGCCCTGCCGACAGTGTCCGGCCGCCTCGACGTGGCTGTTCGGAAGATGGGAGACGTCGGACTTGGAAAGCGAGTCGGGACATCGTCGTCGGGACGATCAGCGTCTGCTCATGTTGGGGCAATCGTGGTCCCGCCGGCGGGCTTCGTGATTCCCCCCAACCCGGTCGTCCGTGGTCTCCGGCTCCGGGCACGCGTAAACCTCGATAAGGTCCACCAAGGCCGGAATATGGCTGGGCTGGAGCGTCCACTCCACATCCGAGAGACGGGGCTTACCGTGACCAGCAATAGTGGCATCGCGGTCCGCCGGCAGCCAACGGCCTATCGGGCCGGAGTGCTCATTGACCGGGCGCGGCAGCAGGCCCAACTCGCCCAGCAGGCTGAGGCGGCCTTCTTAACTGCTTTGGAGCGGTTCGACGCGGAGTCGTACGCGGCCCTCCAGTCGTCCCAGCAACTTGAACTCACCGGGGCCGGCGTCACTCTTCAAGGTCTGCGACTGCAGGAAGCAACAGACGGAGTAGCCCTTGCCATGGCTCAAGTTGACCGAGCAGCATTCCAAGTGAGCCACTTTGCGTCGCTTCAGTCTAGCCCAGCTGCGGCGCTGGAGGAACAGAGTTTGGCCGCTATGACAGATTCCATTTCATTCCTAGATACCGTAGCTGGGGCTAGTACATACGACAACCCTGGAGGTTGGATGGGCGCTCTCGCGGGTCTCGCTTCGGGGGCATTCACAGGCGCACGAGGGGCGTCAGTAGCCGGCGTTCCCGGTGCAGTAATCGGTGGCCTGATCGGAGGTTTCAGTTCTCTACTGGGCAACGGAGCCGCGCGCAGGCAGGCTCGGGCGTCGACAGCCTCGGCAAAATCCCAGGCGGCGTCCGCACGCGCTGCTCTCTACTCTCAGCAGGCAAGTTTGGAAAGGCGTCGGGATGATTGGGCTATGCAGGGTGGCTTGGCACAACGAGACGTGCTTGCAGCCCAACAGGGCATCCGTCTCGCGGGGGACCGTGTCGCTATCGCCGGCCAAGAGCGTGAGATCGCGCTCCTCCAGGCTCTCCATGCGTCCGAAACAGCCGTTTTCTTGTCGACCAAATTCACCAACGCGGCGCTCTACCAGTGGATGAGCAGCATCCTCGAAGACGTGTTTGCCTTCTACGTCCATCTGGCGACAGCGACTGCACGTCTGGCCCTCGACCAACTCTCGTTTGAGCGTCAGGCCGCAACGCCGCGGCTCATCGCAGCAGACTACGCCACCGCGACGGACGAGGCAGGTGACGACCGGCGCGGTCTTACGGGCTCAGCCCGGCTCTTGGCCGACATCACAGAGCTTGAGCAGTATGCGTTCGAGACTGACCGTCGGGCCCTCCAACTCTCGACCACGGTGTCGCTTGTCCAGCACGACCCGGTCGCGTTCGAACGGTTCCGGCAGAGCGGAGTGCTCCCGTTTGCACTTCCGATGGAGGAATTCGACAGGGACTTTCCAGGGCATCATCTCCGGCTTGTGCGTGGGGTGGCTGTCTCGGTGGTCGCCCTCGTACCCCCCACGCGGGGCATTCGGGCGACACTGGCGAGCACCGGCCTGTCCACAGTCGTGGTCGAGGAGGACAGCGTTTTCCGATCTGTTCAGGTGCGACGTGACCCGGACCTCGTCGCTCTTACGTCACCCATCGGGGCGACGGGCGTGCTCCAACTGGAGTCCAATACAGGGGGGCAGTTGCGACCGTTCGAGGGAGCTGGCGTTGATGTCGGGTGGGAATTCCGGCTGCCTAAAGCCGCGAACCCATTTGACTACCGGTCCATCGCGGACGTACTCCTGACGCTCGAGTTCACGGCGTTCGACAGCCCGGTGTACCAGACCCAAGTACTGGGTCAGCTTGATCCCGAGGTTCAGGCAGACCGCCCGTTCTCGCTCCGCGACGACGCGGCAGACGCGTGGTATGACCTCCTCAACCCGGCTCTCGGGACAGGCGGGGCTGTCTCCTCACTTGGTGATGAGGGCGATCCGCTGGCTCCAACCGCGCCCACACGGACTGTGACGTGGACGACGACGCGGGACGACTTTCCGCCTCACCTCGCCGACCTCACGCTCCGGCACGTCCAACTCTACTTCGTTCGTGCGGATGGGGAGACGGCCGAGGTGCCAGGAGTCAAGCTCGCCTTCACCCCAACTGGGAAGCCCCAGAAGGATGTCTTCGGCCAAGCGGGCAACGGTGGGGCGAGTGCGTCTACACGTGAGGGACTGCTTTCGACGCGTCGGCCCTCAGCGGTCTGGTCGCCCAGCAGTCCCCCGATCGGTACGTGGGCCCTCCGGCTGGGGAGCACTGCCCTTGCCATGCTCGCGGACGAGCGTGTCGAGGACATCCTCCTCGTGGTCTCTTTCGAGGGCGTCGCCCCGGCCTGGCCGGTCTGAGCCAGGCCTCCTCTCCTTTGCATTCCTGAACCGGGGGCCGCCCGTAAGGCGGCCCCCAAGCTGGCACTCTCATGTCTACGACTTCTCCAGATGCCGTCCTCTCTCTGCCCTCCGGGGGCGGAGCTGTCCAAGGACTCGGCGAGACATTCGCCCCTGACCCGTTCACCGGATCGGGTTCGTTCTCCGTCCCTCTCCCGCTTCCGGCCGGCCGGGGTGGGCTTGCTCCCGAGCTTGCGCTCGTCTACTCGGCCGGTCAGGGTAACTCGGCCTTCGGGCTCGGTTGGGGCCTATCGGTTCCTGGCGTGGCCCGTCAGACTCGCCGGGGCCTCCCTCGCTACCGGGACGGGGCCGTTGGCACGTCCGACGACGACACATTCGTGCTCTCCGGAGCTGAAGACCTCGTCGCCGTCGGAACAGTTGGCGAGGGTGACGCCCTCCAATCAGTTCGGTATCGACCGCGCACCGAGGGCCTTTTCGCCGACATCTGCCGTCACCTGGCTCCCGAAGGGGGCTGGTGGCAGGTCCGGACGGCCGACGGGCTGACGAGCATCTACGGCGACGACCCCATCAGCTCGAGCGCGGGTGACCGCGCCGTCACGGCCGATCCCGACTCGCCCGACCACGTGTTCGCCTGGCACATCTCGCGGACCGAGGACCTCTTCGGCAATTGCGTCCTTTACGACTACGAGCACGACAGCGGCGCTGGGTCGTCCTCGCCGGGGACAGCGACCTACCTCAAGCGGATTCACTACGCTGACATCGAGACTGCCTCCGGCAAGGACCGCGCGCTCGTGTCGGTCAAGTTCGTCTACGCGGAGCGGCCCGACCCCTTCTCTGACTTCCGGCCGGGCCACGAGATTCGCGTCCGCCGCCGGTGCACCCGCGTCGAGGTCCGCACGCACGCTGGGCCAACGCCGGGGAGTTGGGACGAGGACGGCACGGTCGTAACGACGGTTCACCTCCGGTACCTCGACGAGGCAGTCTGGCTGTCAGGTGACGACGATGACCCGGAGCGCACACTCGACCCGGCCCTCCTTCCGGCCAGTGGGACCTCTCTGCTCTACCAGGTGACGGTGACTGGCCACGACGGGGCTACGTCGGAGAGTCTCCCGCCGCTCACGATGGACTATAGCCGGTTTGAGCCGGCGTCCCGCCGGTTCCGCCCGGTCGAGGGCGCCCTCCCGGGGACAGCGCTCTCTGACCCGACCCTTGCCCTCGTCGACATCACAGGCGACGGGCTCCCGGACATCCTTCAGCTCGGGGGCGGGCAGGCCTGCGTCTGGCGAAACCGGGGCAGCGGCCGGTTTGCCCCGCCGCGTCCGCTCTCGAAGGCCCCGGCCGTCGGGCTGGACTCACCCGGGGTCGCTCTCCTTGATGCTGATGGGGACGGCCGGCCAGACCTCCTTGTCGCCGACGGGGCTGAATCTGGTGTCTACCCGATTGGGTTCGACGGCGAGTTCGACCGGGCTGGATTCCGCCGACATCGGACCGCCCCAACGGTTTCGCTGGCCGACCCGTCGGCACGGCTGATGGACCTCGACGGCGACGGCGTGACGGACCTCCTCCGGACCGGCGACGCGTTCGAGTTGTTCTACCAGGGCGAAGACGGGTGGAGCCGGTCCCAGCGGGTCCAACGCCGTGGGGCCGACGTGTTTCCGAATGTCGATCTCGCCGACCCACGTGTCCGGACTGCCCGGCTCTCGGGAGCCACGCTCCCCGATCTCGTTCTCGTCCACGATGGGAACGTCGAGGTCTGGCCCACGCTGGGGCACGGTCGGTGGGCACCCCGACGGTCCATGCGGCATGCCCCTCGGCTTCCGTTCGGGTATGACCCCCGCCGCGTTCTCTTCGGAGACCTTGACGGCGACGGGCTCGACGAGCTCGTCTACGTCGGCGACGGCGAGGTCCGCGTCTGGATCAACCAGGGCGGCGGTGCCTTTGCCGAGACGCCCGTCGTCGTGCGGGGGACGCCTCGGGTATCTGACCGGTCCGACGTCCGCATCGTTGACCTCTACGGATCGGGGACTGACGGCCTCCTCTTCTCGCACGCCGCCGACGCTCCGGGCCAGCCTCACTACTGGTTCCTCGACCTTACACGGGGGACCAAGCCGTACCTCCTCACCGGGGTCGACAACGGGCTCGGAGCCGTTACGCGCATTGCATACCGGGCGTCAACGGAGGACTACCTCCGTGACCTCGCGACTCCCGCGACCCGGTGGGCGACCGCACTTCCGTTCCCGGTCCAGGTCGTTGCCCGGGTGACCGCGCTCGATCTCATCGCGGGCGGACGACGTACGACCGAGTACGCGTACCACCACGGGTACTGGGACGGTGCCGAGCGCGAGTTCCGCGGGTTTGGCCGGGTCGACCAGCGAGACGCCGAGACGATCGGTGGGAGCGGCACCACCGGATCGGCTGAGGCGGCCGACCTCGCAGCCGGGCGCGTCTCGTCGGGCCCGCAGGCGCTTCCACTCCGCGATACGGAAGGGCTCGCCGGACGAGCCCCGGCGGCAGCACTTCCGATCGCCCCGTCCCCTCCGGTCGAGAGCCGGACGTGGTTTCACCTCGGGGCTATTCCAGACAGTCAGGGCGGCGTCTCGGAGGCCAGGTTCGACACGGAGCACTGGCCGGACGACATCTCGGAGCTCGCGTGGGCTGGCGGGGAGGAGGTCCGTGTCGGGCCTGTGGACTCTCCGCTCGGCGCGTTTCCGTCGCGAGCCGCACGGCGGGACGCTCTCCGAGCGCTCCGCGGACGTGCAGTCCGGACCGAACTCTACGCGCTTGACGGGACAGACAGGCAGAGTCGCCCCTACACGGTGACGGAGGCGGTCGCCGGCGTCCGGTATGAGGAGGACGGGCTCGACGGCGGCCGCGTCGTCTTCCCGTATGCGCTCGCCACACGGACGACCGAGTGGGACCGCGGGGACGACCCGATGCATGCCTTCTCGTTCACGGGCGGCTACGACGACAGGGGCCGGCCGGCCCACCAGACGGCTGCGGCCGTTCCCCGAGGCCGTAAGCCATATGCGAAGGGCGACGAGGGCGCAGAACCCTTCCCCATCAGCCACTCCACGACAGACTACGCGGTCCCGCAGAAAGCAGGTGCCCAGGCGGCGCCGTACCTCTACGACCGCGTCTGGCGCGAGACGTCCTTTGAGGTCGAGAGCGACGGGACTCTCCCGCTCATCTCGGATGGAGAGGACGACCTCGTTAGGACCATCCAGAACGGTCACGTCGTGCTTCACGTGATGGGTCAGACGCTGACATGGTACGATGGCGCTGCCTTCGAGGGGCGGACAGCCGGGCAGGTCGGCCCGTACGGGCTCGCGACCCGGGCTGAAACCCTCGTGATCACGCCTGATATCCTTAGCAAGGCCTACGGGGCGGATGACAAGGACGCCTCGGCTATCCCACCATACCTCGCGCTTCCAGCGCCGCGCGACCCGTTCAACGATCCGTTTGGTGGCCCAACTGTGGACCCCGTCGAGCTCGGGGGCGACCAGGCGTGGGAGGCAGAGGCTCCAGATGCGTTTCGGACAACCGTGAAGGGGCTCGCGGGCTACTCGTACTACGACGGGAGCGGTCCGACCGTCCAGGGCTATTTCGCTCCGACGATGCGGGCCCGGTACGACACGCAGACGATCGGGGCGCTCCCGCGGGGGCTCCTCGTCGCCTCGCTCGACGCGGCGGAGGTGCTCACTGAGGTCACGCACGACGCCTACCGGCTCCTCCCGGTCTCGGTGACGGTTGGTGGCCGGCTGACGACCGGGGCGACGTACGACTACCGCCACCTCCGGGTGCGCGAGACGACGGGGCCGAACGGCGAGACGACGCGGTACGGCTATTCGCCTCTGGGGGCGCTCGCCTCGGTCGGCGTCTCGGGCACGCAGGGCGAGGGCGACCCTGTGGGATCGCCGTCTACGTTCCACACGTCTGACCTGCGGGCGTTCGTGGAAGGCCGAGGGCCGGCTTCGATTACGACGACCCGCCGCGTTCACCACGCCGCCACGGTCGGGCTCGCGCCGGAGGCTGCCGCAGCAACTGTCACGAGTGTTGAGTACGCCGACGGGTTCGGGCGCGTCGTCCAAACGCGGGCGCAGGCCGACGAGGTTGTCTTCGGACCGGCTCCGTTCCTCGACGATGCCGGGCTCCCGGCCGACATCGCCCTGCCGGGCACGGCAGCGGTCGGGCGCCGGGTTGCGGATGCCGTCACGGTTTCGGGCCACACGGTGTTCGACGAGAAGGGCCGTCCGGTCGCGCAGTACGAGCCGTACCACGACACGGGGCTCGCGTACAAGGCAGGTGGCCCGCAGGGGCTTGCCGTACGGACCGTCTATGACGCCCGCGGGCGCGTTGTCCGTGTGGTCCATCCTGACAACGGGGAGGCACGGACGGTCTACGGCGTCCCGAATGCGCTTGGCACGCCACATCTGTTCACGCCGACCCCGTGGGAGAACTACGCCTACTCCCGGTCCGACAACGCCGGGCGGACGCACGCCGGAAACGAGGACGCTGCGCCCGTCTCGCACCACGACACGCCGACGTCAGCTGTGATTGATGCGCTCGGCCGTGTCGTCGAGCAGACGTCGCGGCTCGGGCCGGACAAGGCCGACGAGGTGACGATGCGGTTCCGCTACGACCTCCGCGGAAACCGGCTCGAGACAGTCGACGCGCTCGGGCGGACGGCGTGGACGAGCGTCTACGACCTTGCGCCTGGCGAGGACGGCGGGCGCGTCTGGCGCACGGACCACCTCGACGCAGGAACGTCGCGGACGGTGTACGACTCGGCTGGGCGGGTCATCGAAGCCCGCGATGCGGCCGGGGCGCTTGCGCTTACGGCGTTCGATCCGCTCGGGCGGCCGTCACGGGTCTGGGCGCGTGACGGCAAGGGACAGCCGACGACGCTCCGGCAGCGCCTCGTGTACGGGGACGACGGGGATGCGCTCGGTGCCGACTCGCTGGGGGTCGCCGACGCACGGAACGCCTACCGGCTCGGGCGGCTCTGGCGGCACTACGACGAGGCGGGACTGGCTGAGACGGCGTGCTACGACTTTGCCGGGCGGCCCATCTTGGCATCACGCCGGACAATTCGGGACGAGGTGATTCTGGGACCGGTCCACGCGAACAGCCAGCAGACGTGGCTCGTCGACGATTGGGTCTGCGACTGGACGCCAGCCGACGGGTCCGACAGCGAGGTGGATTACCGGACGCACGCCGCACCCCTCCTGGAGGCGCGTGTTCACGAGACGGCAACGGCGTACGACGCCCTCGGGCGGCCGACGTGGACCGACTTGCCGGCCGACGCAAATGGAGCCGTCCGACGCCTGCTCCCGACGTACGGGCGCGGGGGCGGACTGACGGCCGTCCGCGTTGGTAACCCGCTGGGCTTAGATGAGCCGGAGACGGTCGTGGAACGCATCGCCCACGACGCGCGCGGCCAGCGGCTGCTGCTCGCACTCGGCAACGGCTTCATGACGCGTTATGCCTATGAGCCGCTCACGCGGCGGCTCGCACGTATCCGTACCGAGTCCTTCGTGCGGCCGGCGCTCGGCTCCCCCGATCTCACAGCGGGGGCCGACGCGGCGCTCGTCTACGTGCCCGACGGCTCGGTCGTCCAGAACGAGGGCTACGCCTACGACCTCGCTGGCAACGTCACCCGTGTTCGCGAGCGCACCGCCGACGCCGGCATCGCCGGGACAGTCCTCGGGGCGCACGCGCTCGACCGGACGTTCGTCCACGACGCGCTCGACCGGCTCACGCGCGCGACCGGCCGCGAGGCGGCACAGCCTGCGCTGACGCCCGTCTGGGCCGACCCCGCCCCATACGGAGGTGCGCTCCCGGACCCGAACGCGATGCGAGCCTACGCACGTGAGTACACGTTCGACGCCGTGGGCAACGTGCTCCGGCTGCGCCACACGTCGGTGGCCGGCGGCGAGACAACGTGGACGCGGCAGTTCGTATTGGAGGGCGACACGAACCGGATGGCTATGCTCACGACGGGTCAAACGACTGTAGGCTACACGTACGACGCAGTGGGCCGGCTCGTCCGGGAGGCAGCCGACCGACGCCTCGAATGGGGAGCGGACGGCAAGCTGCGTTCGTTTCGAACCCAGCCCGGCACAGTTGAGCCGTCAGTGTATGCGCGCTACCTCTACGACGCGGCGGGTGAGCGGGTTAAGAAGGTTGTCCGGCGGCAGGGGGGACAAGGGCATGCGACGATGAGTGCTGGGGCCGTTGAGTGGACACGGGCGTGGGATGCGACGGGCGTGACGACGCGCGAGGCAACGACGACGGCGTTCTCGGACGAGACCGGCCGGCTCGCCGAGATCGACGCGGGCCCAGCCGAAGCGGGCGACAGCCGCCCGCCTGTGAGGTATGTGGTCTCGGACCGGCTGGGCAACGCGACACTCACGCTCGGCGGGCCGTCACTGGCGACTGCACGGGGGAAAGTGAGCGCTGAGGGGTACTACCCCTATGGGGAGACGGCATGGGGGAGCCACGCAAAGGCTCGCTACCGGTACAACGGGAAGGAGCGAGATGAGGAATCGGGGCTTTATAACTACGGGGCCCGGTACTACGCGGCGCACACGCTGCGCTTCGTGTCGGTGGACCCGCTCTGGCGGCAGTACCCGCAGTACACGCCGTACGCGTACGCGGGAAACCGGCCAGTGACGATGGTCGACCTCGATGGCCTACAACCAACACTACCACGTGCTCTCCCCCAACAAGGAGGCAACTTCGAACCAGACGCGACTGCAGTCAGCCGAGCTTCTGCGCACCCGACTAGCGCTCGAACACTTGGCGAGGAGCACCAAGCAAGCCCCCCCCTTCCACCTAATGACCTAGTATCCCCCAGACCAGTCCAAGGACAATATATTGTCCCACACATAGCACCTGTTGTCACCGATCCAATCAGTCCCAATGTCCTTGTTCGGCTTGCTCCTTTTGCGGGAAGAATTGCATGGATTTTTATGTGGATGCAAGTACCCGGTCATAACATAGGCCCAATCGGTGCGCCGCCTAATAACACTACCGAAAGTGATAGCCTTGGTAGCGGGAACAGCCTTCCAGCAGCATTAGTACCTAATCCTGAAGACAGGACCTCCGAGCTCTCCAGTAACCGAGGCAACCTGAGACGAAACTTGTTAGCTGATGGCCAAGATGGTCGTGGGATGCAGGCCCACCATGTTATCCCATGGGAGCTCAGGAACGCACCGCTTGTCCAAAGAGCTGCCAGAGGAGGCTTTAATGTAAACGGACCCGAAAACGGTGTGTTTCTACCGGCTC
>DASWMO010000195.1:0-36628 GCA_036399715.1 Rubricoccaceae bacterium | reverse complement strand
CGCAGCAGGCCGCCGCGTCGGGGTGCCGCGGAGACGGGGCGTGGCACTAGCCACGGCCCGCACGGTCCAGAATGCGCCGCTCGTCGGCCGTCAGGCTGTCCACGCCCTGCTCGAGAATCTTGTCTAGGACCGCGTCCACGTCCGACGCGGCCGCACGTGGCGCGGGCGCTGCGGCGCGGCCGGCGGTCCGCTGGAGTTCTGCTCGGCCCGCCGGGACGCGCGCGCCGCGGTCCGACCGCGCGGCCGAGCGCGACCGGAACAGCGGCCGCGCCCACGCGCCGAGGTCCAGCCCGCGCGTCTCGGCGACGGCGAAGAGGGCGCCCGCGAGGGCCGCCCCGAGGTGCGACGGGTCCTTCGAGAACGCCAGCTCCAGCACGACGACCGCGATCGCGATCCACTTCAGCGCGACGAGTCCGATCAGAAATAGACCGATGGGGCGGTCCGGGTGGAGCACCGCCGTGTAGCAGAGCAGCGCGAGCAGCGGGCCCCAGACGCCGGCGTAGAACCCGCCAGCTGCCCCGAGCGCCCCCACGGCGACCGCGAGCGCGGCCCCGCCGAGCGTCCCGAAGACGTACAGCCCGACGAGCCGGTGCGGCCCCCCCTCCTGCTCGATGTCGCGCCCGAGCAGGCTCAGCCACGCCATCCCGAACCCGAACGAGATGAGCCCGAAAAAGCCCGGCTGCATGTTCGTCACGCCCCACGTGAGCACACCCCACGGCTGCACGGCGAGCTGCGTCAGCGCCGCCGGCAGCGCGAGCCACTGCAGAAAGCCGCCCACGCCGAAAATGCTCAGCGCGACGAACACGACGTAGGTCGCGATGTTGACCGTCAGCAGCGCGCGGAGCGCTGGCGGCAGCATCGCGCGCCAGAGCTGGAACTGGTTGAGGGGCGAGGACGCGTCGGCCATGGGAGCGGGGCTAGGCGAGGCGGCGGGACCGCTGCCGGGCGCGCCAGATCAGCACGAAGATCGCCCCGGCGACCATCCCGCCGAGGTGGGCGAAGTGCGCGATGCCGTCCGCGCGGCCGGTCACGCCGAGGTAGAGCGAGACGACGGCCGCACCGGGCACGAGCCACCGCGCCTGGATCGGGAACGGGATCGGGAAGATAAAGAGCGTCGCCCGCGGGTACAGAATCCCGAACGCGGCGACGACCCCGAGCAGCCCGCCCGAGGCACCGACGGTCGGGAAGATCGAGCCCGCACCGACGTTCCCTGTCCAGAACGGGTACGACACGATGGCGAGCTGGAGCACGCTCGCGCCGAGGATGGAGACGAGGTAGAAGGCCAGGAAGCGCCGCGGCCCGAGCGCCGCCTCGACGGGCGGCCCGATCGAGAACAAGCCGAACATGTTGAACGCGATGTGGAGCACGCTCCCGTGCAGAAAGGCCATCGTGACGAGCTGCCACGGGTAAAACGCCGGAGCCGCCTGTCCGAGCGCCGCTGCCGCCTCGGCGCCGCCTGCCGGCCATAATGCACCCCACGTCATCACCGGCCCGATGGCCTGCATCGTGCCCGCCGGCAGCCAGTCGAAGACCGCCTGCGCCAGAAACACGAGCCCGTTGACGACGAGCAGGTTCTTGACGACGGGCGGGACCGCCGAGAAGGCAGAGGGCGAGCGGAGTTCGGACGGCACGGGGGCAGCGCGGGCGGACCGGCAGAACGGGCCCGCGCGCGGCGAAGTTGCGAGCCGTTCCGTCCCCAACGGTGGATCTGCGACGGGTTCGTAGCCGGAGGATCACTGGGGCGGGCAACGGGTCCGCCGCCCTGGACGACCACTGCAGAGGCTGCCGAGCGAGACACTCAACCTCAGCTCCCAGCCGGGACTGGGATACCCGCCGGGCGAGCCCGGACCGGGGGCCGGGGACGGTGAGTCGCCGATGCCACACCCGCCTCGGCGCATGACAGGGCACCACGCCTGTCCCACTGCGCATCCGGGATGACATGTGGAACGACGAGATGCCCTCACCGCGCAACCGCCGCGGTCGAAGAATCGTCGCGGGGCAGACGGCCGCTCGCGGCGCCCCGTTTCTTGCACCATGACGCTGTTCCTCTCGGACCTCCACCTCGGCCGCGGGACGCCCGCCGCGACGCGCGCCGCCGAGCGCGACGCCGTCGCGGTCATCCGGGCCCACGAGGACGCCCTCGCAGCCGGCGGGACGCTCGTGCTGCTCGGCGACGTCTTCGACCAGTACATCGAGTACCGCCACCTCGTCCCCAAGGGCGGCCCCCGTCTCGTCGGGCTCCTCGCCGACCTCGCCGACCGCGGCGTGCGCGTGCTCTACGCCGTCGGCAACCGCGACCCGTGGCACGGGGACTACTTCGAGCGCGAGATCGGCGTGACGGTTCTGCGCCGCCCGACGCGCGTCGAGATAGAGGGGGCCGGCGTGTATCTTGCCCACGGCGACCGCCACGCCCGCCGTTCCGGGCGGCCGGGCGGCCGGCTCCCCCTCCAGCCGCTCCTGCGAGCGCCTCTGATGGCACGCCTCTACCGGATGGGACTCCCCGGCGACGCCGGATTCGGGCTCGCCCGCTGGGTCGCCCGGAAGTTCGGCTCCGACGGCGCGCCGACGGCCACCGAGACGGAGGCCCTCGCGGCCGAGGCGGCTACGGTGCTCCGCCGCCCCGATGTCGACCTCGTCGCGTTCGGGCATGTTCACCAGACCGCCCTGAGCGCGCTCGCCGGCGGGGCGTATCTCAACCCGGGCTACTGGTTCGGCGACCGCACGTTCGCCCGGCTGGACGGCGGTGCGGCCGAGCTTCTTCGCTGGGACGGCGCCGCCGTCCCGCTCGCCCGCCTCGCGCTCGGGGCACCCACGCTCGGACCGCCGGCCGCCGGCACGTGCGCCCTCTCCTGACTCTCCCCTCTGCGCGGCGTCCCGCCGCCTGGTGTGCTATGGCTGACTCGACCCTCCACGACGACCTGGACGACTTTTTCGAGTCGCCAGACGCGAGCCGCGCCCAGACGGCCCCGGCGCCCGCCGGGCGTCCGAGCGACGACCTCGCCGCGTTCTTCGCCTCGCCGGATGCTCCCGCCGCTCCCGCCGCGGCGCCGGCCGCTGCTGCGCCAGCTGCTCGCCCGGCCGCTCGCCGGTCCGCCGGCAGCCTGCCCTCCGACGGCGGGGACCTCGCCTCGTTCTTCCACTCGCCGGATAGCCCGGCCCGGCCCGGCACGAGTGGCGGCGACGGCGCGAGCGGTCGCCCTTCGCTTCGCCGTGCCGCGCCTCCGTCGAGCCGCCCGGCGGCGCCGCCGCGCCCGACCGGCCCGCTCGCCGCGCGCCGCCGCCGGACCGGCCGCATCCTCGCCTCGTTCCTCGGCCTCGTCGCCTTCGGCATCGTCGGGACGGCCGCGACGGTCGCGTGGCTCTCCCGCGACCTGCCGAGCCTGGAGCAGATCGAGAACCCCCGCAACCTCCTCGCCACGCGCGTCTTCACGGCCGACGACATCGAGATGGCGCGCTACTACGACGGCGAGAACCGGACGTGGGTCGGCCTCGCCGACATGGCCGAGTCCGTCCCGAAGGCGCTCATCGCGACCGAGGACCGCCGCTTCTACGACCACTGGGGCATGGACCTCCGCGGCTTCGCCGCCGTCGCGTGGCAGGCCGCGCAGGGCGGCAGCCTCCGCGGCGCGTCCACGATCACGATGCAGCTCGCGCGCAACCTCTACACGTCCGTCGGCCGCGAGCGCTCCATCGTCCGCAAGGCCAAGGAGATCCTGACGGCCATCCGCATCGAGCGGACCTACACCAAGGACGAGATCCTCGAGGCGTACCTCAACACGGTCCCGTTCCTCTACAACGCCTACGGCATCGAGGCCGCCTCGCAGACCTACTTCGGCAAGCACGCCGCCGACCTCACGACGCCCGAGTCGGCGACGCTCGTCGGGATGCTGGCGGCCAACACAGCCTACGACCCCGTCCGCAACCCCGCCGCCTCGCGCGAGCGCCGCAACGTCGTCCTCGCCAACATGCGCCGCTCGGGGGACCTCTCCGAGGCCGACTACGCCGCCGCGCGCGAGTCGCCCATCGGCGTCGAGGCGTTCTCGGTCTACGACCACGCCAACAACCTCGCGCCGCACTTCTCCGAGGTTCTCCGGCTGTGGTTCAAGGAGTGGTGCGCGGACAACGGCTACGACCCGTACAAGGACGGCCTCGTCATCCGGACGACGATCGACAGCCGCATGCAGGCCCTCGCGACGCAGGCCGTCCAGAGCCAGGGCGACCGCATCCAGCAGGCCGTCGGCTCCTACCAGGGCTGGTGGAGCCGCAACACGGCCATCGTCGACGAATACATCGCGCTGACCGACCGCTACACTGACACCGCGGGCGCGCCGTGGCGCGGCGGCCGGGCCCCCCGCGACCAGGGCGTCATCGCCGAGCTCCGCCGCGACGCGGCCTTCATGGACTCGCTCCGCGTCGCCCGGACGCGCCTCGAGGCGGGCCTCGTCGCCATCGACCCCGTCTCGGGGCAGGTGAAGGCGTGGGTCGGCGGGCGCTCGTTCGCCCAGAACAAGTTCGACCACGTCGGGCAGGCGCGTCGCCAGCCGGGCTCGACGTTCAAGCTGTTCGCCTACACGACGGCCTTCAACAACGGCTACTCAATGCAGTCGACCGCGCTCGACGCGCCGTTCTCGTGGGGCGACTGGCGGCCGCAGAACTCGGGCGGCGGCTACGCCGGGACGGTCACGCTCGCAAGCGCCCTTGCCGCGAGCCGCAACGTCGTCGCGGCGCGCATCACCAAGCACTTCGGGACGTCCGAGGTCGCCCGGACGGCCTACCAGATGGGCATCCGAAGCCCGCTCGAGCTGTCCCCGCCGCCGGACGCGACGGCCGCCGAGCGCCGCGCGTGGACGGCCAAGTGCCGCCCGTTCACGGCCGCCTCGAACGACTGCTACGCCCGCTCGATCGCCCTCGGCACGGCCGACGTGAACCTGCTCGAGCTCGCTGTCGGCTATGCGACGATCGCGGACTACGGCGTCTACCACGGCCCGACGCTCGAAGAGGAGCGCCCCGAGGACCCGTCGATCCCGCCGCACATTGTCCTCGCCGTCGCCCGCATCGAGGACCGCTACGGCAACGTCATCGAGGACTTCACGCCCGTCGCCCGCGAGGTCCTCAACGCCTCGACGGCCTACACGATGTTCGACGCCATGCGCGGCGTCATCCGCTCCGGCACGGGCCGCGGCCTCGGCGGCTTCGCCGGCGTGACGCGCCTCGACCTCGCCGGCAAGACCGGCACGACGCAGGAGAACGCCGACGGCTGGTTCATGGTGATGTCCCGCGGCCTCGTCGCCGGCTCGTGGACGGGCTTCGACGACCGCCGCATCAAGTACCCCTCGACGGCCATCGGGCAGGGCGGCCGGACGGGCCTGCTCGTCGTCGGCGAGTTTCTGCGCCTGCTCCAGGCCGACTCGACGGGCCTCGCGCTCGACCCCGAGGCGACGTTCGACAAGCCCGCCGGCTACCAGCCGCCGACGCGCGCCGGCCGCATCGGCGGCTCGGGCGGGACGCTGCCATACTCGCGGACGCGCGGCGAGCGCGGCACGGCACGCCCGCGCAGCGGCGGCAGCCGTGCCGGCTCGACGGGTGCGCGCGAGATGATCGACCAGTTCCGAAACCGCGACCGCTCCGGCGGTGGCGGCGGAACGCCCAGGCCCGCCGCGCCACCCGCGGCGCCGCGCCCGCAGACCGAGGGCGGCGGCTCCGGCGGCCGCATCGGCTGGTAACGGTGGGATAGGGAATGCGGGCAGGCGGGATGAGCAGATGCGTGCTCATCCCGCCTGCCCATCCCCGTCCCCATCCATCATCCCCTTGAAGATTCTCCACTGCGCCGACCTCCACCTCGGCTACGAGACGCACGGGCGCCTCGACCCCGAGACGGGCCTCAACACGCGCCTTCTGGATTTCCGCCGCTGTTTCGACGCGATGGTCGCCCGGGCCGTGGAGGAGCGCGTGGACCTGTTCCTCTTCTGCGGCGACGCCTACCGGACGGCCGACCCGACGCCGACGCAGCAGAAGCAGTTTGCCGAGGCGATGCGCCCCATCGCCGAGGCCGGCATCCCGGTCGTGATGATCGTCGGCAACCACGACCACCCGGTCACGTTCGGGAAGGCGTCGTCCGTGGACATTTTCGGCGTCCTCGGGGGCGGCTCGGGGCGCGTCGAGATCTTCGCCCAGCCGACGTTCTGCGCACCCGGCCAGGCGCACGGCCCCATCGAGACGCTCGCTGGCCCGCTCCAGCTGGTCGCCCTCCCGTGGCCGATCCGGTCCAAGATCCTCACCCGCGACGAGCACCGCGCCAAGACGCCTCACGAGGTCCGGACGTTCATCGAGGACGTCTACGCCGGCTTCGTCCGCGACTGCGCGGCCGATATCGACCCGGCGATGCCGGCCATTGTCGCGGCGCACCTCACGGTCCAGGGCGCCGACCTCGGCGGGTCCGAGCGCGCCTCGCTCATCGCCCACGAGCCGACGTTCACGGCCGCCCAGCTCACGCCGGCCGCGCCGGACGGGCGCCCGGCGTTCGACTACGTCGCCCTCGGCCACATCCACCGCTACCAGGACCGCAACCGCGACGCGTTCGAACGCGGCGAGGGCCCGCCAGTCGTCTACTCGTCGTCCATCGAGCGCATCTCGTTCAAGGAGCACGACGACCGCAAGGGCTTCGTGATCGTCGAGATCGACCCGCCGGGCCAGGACGGCCGCAAGACGACGCGCTACACGTTCGTCGACACGCCCGCGCGACGCTTCCTGCCCATCGAGGCCGACGCGACGGGCACGGCCGACCCGACGGCCGCTGTCCTGGCCGAGATTGCCCGCCACGACGTGACGGACGCCGTCGTGCGCGTCCGCTACACGGCCGACGAGAACCAGACGGTCGATGTCGGAGCGGTCCGCGAGGCCCTCACCGCGGCCGACACGGTCGCGGCGATCGAGCGCGACGCGCCGCCGGTCGTCCGACGCCAGCGAACGACCGTCCGCTCGGACACGTCGCTCCGCGACGCCGTCGAGCGGTACGTGGACCAGCACGAGACGCTCGCGAAGCTCAAGGACGCGCTCGTCGCCGCCGCGCTCGACCTCGACGACGGGCTGGACTGATTCTGCGTGCGGCGGTGCCGCGCGGGGCTACGCCGCGTCGGTCCACGTCCGGCAGCCGGCCGCAGCAAGCTGCTCTGCCGCAGCGATGGCCTGGGCGGGACGTTCGAACGCACCGAAAACGGCGCTGCCCGAACCCGACATCGCGGCGTAGCCTGCGCCCGCCTCGCGAAGCGCGTCGCGGGCGGCGCCGATGGCGGGATGCCGCGCGACGAGCGGCGCCTCGAAGTCGTTGGTGAGTTCGCGGGTCCAGCAGCCGAGGTCGTCCGAGAGGACCGTCGCGCGGAGGTCCGGCCGCGGGCGGGCGTCGGGCACGACGAGGCGGTACGCCTCGGCCGTCGCGACGTGGACCGGCGGCACGACGACGACGAGCGCGAACGGGCACCGCCATGCCGTCCCATCGTCGCCCATGAGCGGCGTCAGGAGTTCGCCGCGGCCGGTTGCGAGGGCCGGCGCACCGAGCAGGAAAAACGGCACGTCGGAGCCCAACCCGGTCGCGAGCGCGTGCAGCTCGGCCTCGGGGACGTCGAGTTTCCAGAGGCGGGCGAGCAGTCGCAGCGCCGCCGCGGCGTCCGACGAGCCCCCGCCTAGCCCGGCACCGTAGGGCACGCGCTTGACGAGCGTGAGGGTCGCGCAGGGTTCGACGCTGGCGTGCCGCGCGAGCGCGAGCGCGGCCCGGACCACGAGGTTCGACGCGTCGGTCGGCAAGGACGCGTCCGAGCACGACAGCGTGAGCGTGCCGGCCGGGGTGGCCGTGAGCCCGTCCGCCCAGCCGAGCGGGACGAAGGCCGTTTCGAGGTCGTGGAAGCCGTCCGGCCGCTTTCGCAGGACGCGGAGGCCGAGGTTGAGCTTGGCCGGGGCGTCCTGGGCGAGCACGGGCACGGCGGGGAAGAGTCGGCGAAGGGACGGTGGGGCACAGGCGCGCGGCTTGGCGGCCCCGAACGGCGCAACGTACCTTCGCGCACTGTCTGTCGCCTCCCGGCCCTCCATTCCCGCACCATGGGTGTTTTTGTCCGCGGGACTGTTCTGTCCGCCGCCTGCCTGATCGTCGCCGCCGGCCTTGCATGGCCGTCCGCAGCGCAGGTACCGGCCGCCCCACGGACGGTGCCGGGCGGGGCCCTGGGGAGCCCACCGGCCGTTCTGCCGCGCCAGAGTGAGGCCAGTAGCCGCCTCGCCCTCGAAGGCGCGCTCGACGCCGAGGCCTACATCGTCGGGCCGGGCGACGTGTTCACGGTCGTCGTCGGCGGGTCGGTCCCGCGTCAGGTGCCAGCGACGGTCTCGGCGGACGGGCGCCTCGTCGTGCCCGAGGCGGGCACGTTCGCCGCGGCAGGCCGCACGCTCGCGCGCGTCCGCGCTGACGTCCAGGCAGCCCTGCGCGCGCGCTACCAGAACGTCACGACCGACGTCTCGCTGAGCGCCCCGCGCGAGTTCTATGTCCACGTCTCCGGCCGCGTGCCGCAGCCCGGGCGCCACCTCGTGCCGGCCGTCGCGCGCGTCGAGGACGCCATCGTCGAGGCGAGCGGGACCGAGATCTTTGCCCTCGCGCAGTACACGCAGGGCGTGGACCGGACCGAGACGCGGTGGCCGGCCCTCCGCAACGTGTCCGTCGTGCGGCGCTCGGGCGAGCGCGGCGTCGTGGACCTCATGCGCTACTTCGCGACCGGCGACCTCGCGGCCAACCCGTACCTCCAGGACGGCGACGCGATCAACGTGCCGACGTTCGACCCGCTCGTCGAGGGCGTCGTCGTGGACGGTGCCGTCGACCGGCCCGGCACCTACGACGCCCGCGATGGCGACACGGCTGCGGACCTGCTGACGGTCGCCAGCGGCTCGGACGCGTCGGCGCGCATCGCCCGCGTGCGCCGCGTCCGGCCGACCGCGACGGGCACCTCCGATGTCCGCGAGGTGTCCTACGGCGAGGCCCAGACGCTCGACGTGCGGCCGCGCGACCAGATCTACGCCGTCCCGGCCAACCCCGACGCGGACCGCGTCGAGGTCGTCGGAGCGGTCCGATTCCCCGGCCTGTACCCCGTGACGTCGGGCGAGACGTCGGTTGCAGGGCTTGTCGCGATGGCCGGTGGTCTGCGTGAGGACGCGCTCGTGCGCGGCGTCCGCCTCGAACGTCGGCCGCGGCCGTCCGTCACGACGGCCGTCGTCGAGGCAGATACGGCGCCCGACGTCTCGGTCGAGTCCGACCTGCTCGGCGGCCTGTTCGGGCGCCAGTTCTACGCGCGCCAGACGCAGCGCGCGCCACGCGTCGCGCTGGACCCCGAGCGCGCCGTCGCCGGCACGCAGGACGTCCGGCTGCGCGGCGGCGACCTGCTCACGGTCCCCTTCGACAACGGGCTCGTGCGTGTCTACGGCCGCGTGCTGCGTGGCGGATACGTCCCGTACTCGCCCGGCACGACCGCGGCGAGCTACATCGAGCAGGCCGGCGGGCTCGGGCCGGCGGCTGCCAACGTCTACGTCGTCGATGCGGCGACGGAGCAACTCGTCGAGGGGGCGGAGACGGTCGTCCAGCCCGGCGACGCCGTGTTCGTGAACAGCCTGCCGTCGCCGGACACAGCCGAGTTCGCGCAGCTCGCACTCCAGGAGCGCCAGGACGCGCGCGAGGATGCCCGCGAGCGCCGCACGGCACGGTACCAGTTCGTCACGGTTGCCCTCGGCGTCATCGGGACAGCAGTGTCGGCTATCCTCGCATACGCGGCCCTCACCACTCAGAACTGACCCGGCAGCGTCCCGCCGGCCGACGCGCTATGGCCCGAACAACCCAGAAACCCTCTACAGGCGACGGCCCCGCGTTCGACGTCGAGCCTCCTCTGTGGCCTGACGGGGGCGAGCACGGCGCGGATAGCGGTCCACGGGAGAGGAGCCTCCAGGTCCCTGACGGCCCCGATGCGCTCTGGTTCATCGGGGCGGCGGTGTGGCGGCGGCGGTGGCCCATCCTCGCATTCACCGTCCTCGCGGCGGCGGCGGCGGTCGCGTTTGCGCTCTCGCTCCCGAATTACTACCGGTCTGAGGCCCGTGTGATGCTGCCCGCGAGCGGCGGAGGGTCATCGATGGCCTCACTCGTCGAGAGCGTCGCTCCGGGCGCGAGCGGCCTGCTCGGCGGCGGCAGTGGCGACTACACCCGCTACCTCGCCATTCTGACGAGCCGAACCGTAACCGAGCGGGTTGTCGAGCGCTTCAACCTCGCCGACGTGTACGAGACCGGCGACCAGCCCTCGCCCGTCGCCGCCGCCGCCGACAAGTTTCGCCGGAACGTGGGCTTCGACGTCAGTCTGGAGTACAACTACATGGCCATCAGCGTGCGCGATCTCAGCCCGCGGCGGGCGGCCGCGATGGCGAACTACCTCGTCGACGAGCTCAACACCGAGAACACGCGCCTGTCGAGCGAGTCGGCGAGCGAGCGGCGCGTGTTTATCGAGACGCGGCTGGGGGAAGCCGAGGCAGCTCTAGACTCGGTGCGGGGCGAGATCCAGGCGTTTCAAGAGCGTTCGGGCATCACGGAGCCAGGCATCCAGGGCGAGGCCCTGATGTCGGCGATCACGTCGGCCTCGGCGGCGGTCGCACAGGCCGACATCTACTACCAGTCGGTCGTCTCGCTGTACGGCGACGGCGACAATGCCGAGGTCACGTCGGCTCGCGCCGCACTGGAAGCGGCGCGCGGGCAGTTGGATCGGCTCACGTCGGGCGGGAGCGCGCTCATGCCCGTCCCGCTCTCTGAGCTGCCGCAGGTCGGGCGGCAGTACGCACAGCTCCAGCAGGAACAGCTCATTCAGGCGCAGATTATCGAGTTCGTGCGGCCGCTCTACGAGCAGGCGACGTTCGGCGAGCGGCAGGTCACGTCGGCCGTGCAGGTCATCGACACAGCCGCCGTGCCGGTGAAGAAGTCTGACCCGAAGCGGTCGACGATCGTGCTCGGGATCACGCTGTCGGCGCTCGTGCTGGCGGTCGCGGTCGTGGCCGGGCTGGCGCTGCTCCGCCTCGCCGCGCCGCGCGCGGCCGCGCGGATGGCCCGCGCCGAGGCAGCGCTGGCCGCGCGGTAATGGTGGACGTGACGCCTCCAGCAGGCCTGACGGCCCGCGAGGCCTTTCTCACCCGACGGATTCAGGTGTGGGGGGGCAGCATGCTCGTGCTTCTGGGGGCAGCCGGGCTAGCTGCGGCCTTCGGGCTGGCCGCCGTCGCGCCCGGTGCCATCCTCGCCGTGCCGCTCACGGTTGTGGCGGCGGTCGGCATGGTAACCGCCCTCCGACTGCCCGGATGGGGGGCTGCCACGGCCGTCGTGCTCAGCCTGTTGCTTTCAGGCGTCGCGGACGACCTGCCTGCCGGGAAGGCGATTTTCGGATTTTACCTGCTCGTGTTTCTCCTGACCTGGCATATCCCCCGATGGGCGTCGGGCGAGCGCCTCGTCGTGAGCTGGACGGACGCCGGGGCGGCGCTCCTGATCCTCCTCGGGATCGGCCTCGGGCTCGTCCTCGGCGTGCTGTTCGGGAATCCGGTGTCTGAGATCGTGATCCAGCTCCAGGCCTTCGTGCCGGTGCTGCTCTACTTCCCGATCAAACAGACGTGCGCTCGGGAGCGGCTAGGGCCCGAACTCATGGCCGGCGCTCTGATCGTGCTCGGGATCGTCGCCGCCACGGAGAATGCCATCCTGACGAGGCAAGCGCTTCAGGACGCCACAAAGCTGTACGAGATCATTGACGTCCGCGTGTCGTACGGCGAGATCATGATGATGGCAGCAACGATGCTCGCCACGGGGCTGCTGATGTCGACCCGGACGTGGACCGGATTCGCGAGCTACCTCCCTCTCTTCGGCATCGCCGTCGGGGGGCTCATCCTGTCCAAGTCCCGCGGCTTCTGGGTCGCGACCGTCCTCGCCCTCGCTGTGCTGTTCGTGATGAGCCGCTCGCAGCAGCGGCGCCACCTCGCGGGTGCGGGCGTAGTCGGGTTCGGGGCTCTCCTCGTGGTGGCTTTCGTCGTAGCCCCGCAATACGTGATGCTGCTCGGGACAGGGATCGCGAAGCGGTTCTTGACCCTCTCGACGGCCGCGTCGGCCGACCTATCGCTGATCAACCGGTTCGCCGAGAATGCGGGCGTGTGGCGGGTGATTCGCGAGAACCCGGTGGTCGGACACGGGTGGGGCGCGACATACAGCTATTACAGCCTGCTCGCGCAGGGGTCGCAGACGTGGGGATTCGTTCACAACGCGTACTTCGGCGTGTGGCTCAAGTTGGGCCTGTGGGGGCTCATGCTCGTGGTCTGGGTGTGGGCTGGGAGCGCGGCCTGTGGTGTGCTCGCGGTGAGAGATCTCCGGCTCAGTGGGCGCCACCGCGCGCTGGCAGGTGCCGCAGGGGCGTCCCTCTTAGGCATCGCGCTTGTTTCGTATGCGTCAAGCCCGTTCGAGCTCGCGGATCAGATGACCGTCCTGACTGCGCTGTGGGCGGTCGCTCAGGGAACGGCGCAGCGGGCGCGCGGGCAAGTCCCAGCAGCCGCGTGAGTGTTGCGCGACGCATTGCTGCGAATGCTGGCGCGCTCGCCGCCTCGCAGAGTGTCGCGCTCGCGCTCAACTTTGTGACATGGGCGTACCTCGCGCGGACGCTAGAGCCGTCGCAGTACGGCATTCTCGGCTTCGGGATGGCGCTCTTGGCGTACTTCACCGTCGTCGTACAGCTCGGCTTCGACGCGGTCGTGATGCGCGAGGGCGCCCGGGCGCCAGAGCGCCTGCCCCGCCTCGCGGGTGAGCTTACAGCCCTACGTCTCGTGCTGTGCGTGGCCGCGTTTGCGCTGTACGCCGCCGTCGTGTTCGCGCTGCCCCGCCCGCCCGAGTTTCGCCTGGCGCTGCTCGCGCTCGGCCTCAACCTCGTCGTGCTCGCGACGAGGCTGAACTGGGCATTCCAGGCCGTTGAGGAAATGCGGCCCGTCGCCGTGCGGGACTCGGTGGTCGCGGTGCTGAATGCTGTGGCGGTGTTTGCACTCGTCCGTCGGCCCGAGCAAGTCGTGATGGCGGCTGTCCTCACGGCCGGCGTCCCGCTCCTCGGCAACGGGTGGCTGTGGACCGCCTACAGGCGGCGCTTCGGCGCGCTGCGCCTCGTGTTCGACCGTGTCGCGTGGGGTGCGCTGCTGCGGCCCGCGCTCCCGCTGGCCGCGTCGGCGCTGCTGATCGAGGTCTACGTCCGGATGGACCAGGTCATGCTGGAATTTCTGTACTCGACCGAGACGGTCGGGCTGTACAGCGCGGCCGCCCGGTTTACCTCGCTGGCACAGCTTCCGGCCAACGTGGCCTTCGGGGCGTTCTTTCCAGCCGTCGCGGCCGTGCTGGGCTCCGCCGATCTGATGCGCGAGCGGGGACGGCAGCTTGCGCGTGTGCTGCTTCCGATCGGGCTCGTGATTGCCGCAGCGGGCCCGTGGCTTGCCCACGACGCGCTCGTGTTCGTCTACGGCGAGGCGTACGCGCCGGCCGCCGCCGCCCTCGGCTGGCTGCTCGTCAACACCGGTGTCATCCACTTCAACATGGCGATTGGGATCCCGCTGATGGCGTGGGACCTTCAAAAGCCGTACATGTGGGCTGTCTTGGGCGGGGCCATCGTCAACGTCGCCCTCAACATCCTCCTCATCCCACCCTTCGGGATGGTCGGGTCCGCCGCGGCGACGCTGGCGGCCCAATCGACCGTGCTCGTACTGATCGCCCGCCTCTACCGCCGAGAGACGGGCGAGTTGCCCTTCACGTCCGTGCTCCCCTCGCTTGCCGTTGCGGCGGCGGCGGCCGGCGTCGCCGCGGCAGGCACCGTGCTGGGTGCGCCCATCCTCCTCACTGGCCCGCTCGTCGTCGGGACTGCGGCGGCGATGGGATGGCGCCTCAACATGGTCGACGTGGCGGCCCTGCGCGCTCCCGCTCAGGCGAGCGCCGCCGATGCAGTCCTTGCCCCTCCTCCGTGATGCACGTCGCCTTCGTCTCCCCGTTCGGCGCTCACGACGGGCGCTCGTGGAGCGGGATCCCGCTCAGGATGCACCGCGCGCTGGCTGCCCACGTAGACCGGGTAAGCGTCGTCACACCGCTCTCGTTCGGCCCGACCGTCTCGCGGGCTACGGCCCGCGCCGTGGCGTCCCGGCTCCGCGGGCGGCCCCACAGCCGCTACCACACCGTCGCCGCCGCGGACGCCCTCGCCGAGCAAACCGCGGACGCCATCGCGCGACTGCGCCCTGACGCCGTCCTGAGCCCATCGTCGCTGCCGTTCGCGCGACTGGAGCAGACCGGGATCCCCGTCGCCTTCTGGACCGACCTCACGTTCGAGGCCGCGATGTTCCTCTACGACGGGTACGCCGCGCTGCCGGACGCCGACATTGCTGAGGCTCTGCGCCTCGATACCGACGCCATCCGGCGGAGCCACGCCTTTTATGCGAGCGCGTATGCCGCGCGGTCTGCCATCGCCTACTCGGGTGCGGATCCGGAGCACGTGCGCGTCGTCCCGTTCGGCGCCAACCTCGACATCATCCCGACGGAGGCCGAGGTGGCCGGCGCCATCGGGGCCCGCCCGGCGGGAGCGTGCGACATGCTCTTTCTGGGCGTCGACTGGTACCGCAAGGGAGGTGATGTCGCCGTCCAAGTCGCGGACGCTCTCAACGCCTCCGGCGTCCCCGCTACCCTCTCCGTCGTCGGGTGCACGCCGGTCCTGGACCAGCCGCGGCCGTACGTGCACCTACATGGCTTCGTCTCCAAGGCTACAGTAGAGGGCCGCGCCAAAATCGAGCATCTTCTGGCAACGTCGCACCTGCTGATGATGCCTGTCCGCGCCGAAGCCTTCGGTTGCGTCTTCTGCGAGGCCAGCGCGTACGGCGTCCCGAGCGTGACGACCAGGAGCGGCGGTGCAGGCTCGGCCGTCATGGACGGAGAGAATGGCCTCGTCTTCGAGCCGCGAGCCAGCGCCGCCGAGATCGCGGCCCGCGTCGAGGCGCTCGTCCGCGACCGCAACGCCTACCAAATGCTCGCCCGGCGGTCGCGAGCGGTCTTCGACGAGCGTCTGAACTGGCACGCTGCGACTGGGGCCGTCGCCGCCCGCCTCGCCGAGGTCGCGTGAGGCCGGGGTACCTTGGGCCTCCCCGTCTGCCCCCGCCGATGCCCGATTCGCTCCTCACCCGTCTGCTCGACATCCCCGCCGTGCGCACCGTCGCGGCGCCGGCGCTGGCCGTCCGGCGGGCCGTCCAGAAGCGGCGTGCAGCCGGGCAGCGTCGCCTCTTCGAGCGGCTCCGGTCGGTCCTCGCCGCCGACCCGGTCGTCCGCCTCGACGCCTTCGGGGGCACGTTCGCGCTGGACGCCCGCTCGCACCTCTTCGAGCGCATCGTGTCCGACGGCACTTACGAGCCCGAGTTAGCGGCGCTGTGCCGTCAGCACCTCGACCCCGCCCGCGACGCGGTTGACGTCGGCGGCAACGTTGGCTTCTTTACCGTCCTGATGGCTGGGGCGCTGCCCGGCCGGCGGGTCCTGTCCGTCGAGCCGACCCCCGGCGCGCACGCGCGCCTCGTTGCCAACGTGGCCCGCAACGGGCTCACCGAGCGCGTCACCGTGTTTCACGGCATCGCCGCTGAGGACGACGCCGCGCGCACGATGCAGGTCATCGACGGCATGGAGGAATACGCCTCGCTCGGGAAGCTCGTCCACCAAGCCGTCCGAGGCGTGGAGAGCCGGTCGGTCGCCGTCGCCGCGTCGAGCGTGGATGCACTCGTCGCCACGCATGGGCTCGCGCCTGGATTTATCAAGGTGGACGTTGAGGGGGCCGAGTTGTCGGTCCTGCGCGGGGCACGCAAGACGCTGGCCGCCCACCGTCCCGTCGTCCTCGCCGAGTTGTCGCGCCCGCTCCTCGCGGCCCAGGGCGCCACGCCAGAGGCCGTCCTCGCACTCTTCGACGGGCTCGGTTACACCCTCTCGGACCCGCTCCATCCCGGCACGCCTCCGGGCGAGCGGGCCTACGGCGACCTGCTCGCCATCCCGGCGTGAGCGTGCCGACGGCCTGAGCCCCGAACGTCCATGACGCCCGCCACTCCCGGATCTGCCCCGCTCCTGCTGTTCGACGCGGCGACGGCCCTAATTCCGCGTGTGCCCAGTCGTCCTGCTCTTTTCATGGCGCGACCGCCGACGTCGCGATCAGCGTCTCTCTGGAGGCTGTCGCGGCGTATGTCGCTGGCTGGAGAGTTGCCGAGCACCGCGACACGGGAACGGCCAAGGCCCGGCCCGTGATGAGCCATTCGCTCCTGATCTATGAACCGAAGGCCGATGGCCACGCCGCCGAGTTCCTGCTGTGGGCCGTCCAGGCATGGCAGCACTGCGGCGCGCCGGACTGCCTAGTCGTCGCGGCCCCGGCGAACGTGCTCTCCCTCCGACCGGCTCTAGGCGACGCCCTTGCTGAGACGCCCGGTGCAACGTTTGTCGCCATCGAACCAGACACGAGTAGCGCGTTCGACGCGCTCCGCCGCGCCGCCGCGCTCAACGCCGTCCTCCGCGCGTCCCCGACCGACCACGTGCTGGTGATGAGCTTTGAGCATCTCCTGCTCCCCCTCGCTGCCCGAATTGCGATTCCCGGCCGAACCCGTCTTTCGGCGCTGAGCTTCCGGCCCGTCCTCCATTACACCGAGATCGGGTCACCACCGCGGAGCGCCCGCGAGGCCGCAACACGATGGGCCAAGACGCGCCTTGCCCGTCGCGCGCTGAGGCACCCCGCAATGGAGGCGCTGCTGAGCCTGGACGAAGCGGCCGTGCCGGCGTTACGCGCGCTCGCACCGGGGCTACCCGTCACGGCCGTGCCTGACCCGGTGCCACCGGAGGTGGCCCACCTGACGCCCGCACAGGTCCGCAGCTCGTATGGCGTTGCCGCGGGCCGGCGGCTGGTTGTGTTGCCAGGCACCCTCGACATCCGCAAGGGCGCGCTCGCGCTCCCCGAGGCGCTGCTCCGCATGGACGCGGCCGTCGGGGCAGGCCTTGCCGTTCTGATGGCCGGGGTCATCCCGTCTGATGCAGCACGCGCTGTGCGCGCTCTCTGCGCCCGCGTCGCCGCCGAGACGCCGGTCCAGATGATCCTCCACGATGCCTACGTACCCCTCGGTGAGTTGTCGTCTGTTGTCGCGGCGGCGGACCTCGTCGCCCTCCCGTACGACCAGCACGTCGGGTCGAGCGGGTTTCAGATGCGTGCCGCGGCGGCAGGTGTCCCCGCCCTGACGCAGGCGTGGGGACTGATGGGACACCTTGCTCGGACGCACCGCCTCGGCCCAACGGCGGACCCGGCGGACCCGGAGGCCTTCGCCCGAGCACTCGCCGCCGCGCTCGCCGGCGACACCCACTTCGACGCCGCCGCGGCACGCGCCTTCTCGGCCGCCCACACGGTCGAGGCATTTGGCGCTGCACTGCTCGCTCCAGTTCTCGGCCTGCCATGACCGTTCCGACGCTTCGCCTTTGCGTTCTCTGGCCGCGCCTGGGCCCCTACCACCTTGCCAGGCTGCGCGCGGCGAACGCGCTCTTCGCTGTCCGCGGGGCCAAGGTCATCGCCGTCGAGACGGCGGGGACAGACTCGACCTATGCATGGCGCGAAGAGGTCGGTGAGGAGCCGTTCCGGCGTGTGCAGGTCTTCCCGGGCGCCGCCGCGGACGCGCTCGCGCCTGCGACCGTCGCGGCGGGCATCACCCAGGTGTTAGACCGGCTCGACCCTGCAGTGGTCGCAATTAACAGCTACGCTGCGCCCGACGCGCTCGCGGCGCTTGCATGGTGCCGGGCGCGCCGCCGTGCTGCGGTCTGTATGACCGATAGCACGGCCGGCGACGCACGCCGGACGGCCGTCCGCGAGTGGGTCAAAGGCCACATCGTGCGCGAGTTCGACGCGGCCCTCGTCTCCGGCAGACGGACGGTGGCGTACGTCGGCAAGCTCGGCATTCCGGCGGCGCGCGTATTCACACCCTACGACGTCGTCGACAACGCCTTCTTCGCTGCTGCAGGCCCGCCGCGGCCCGACCTGCCCGGCCTCGCTAGCGGCACGCCGTTCTTTCTCGCATCCAACCGGTTTGTCGGCCGCAAGAACGTTTCCGGGCTGCTGATGGCCTACGCCCGCTTCCGGGCGTCTGGCGGCACGTGGCGGCTCGTGCTGCTTGGCGACGGCCCCGAGCGGCCCACCCTCGACGCGCTCGTCCGCACACACGCAGTGCCCGACGTAACGTTTGCCGGCTTTCAGCAGATCGAGGCGCTACCGGCATACTACGCCGCCGCGGCCGCGTTCGTCCACCCGGCCCTCATGGACCAGTGGGGGCTCGTGATCAACGAGGCGATGGCGGCTGGGTGCCCCGTCGTCGTGTCCGAGCGCGCGGGGGCGTCCGCGGACCTGATCGTGGACGGCGAGACCGGCTTCCGCTTCGACCCGTCCGACACCGAGGCGCTCGCCGGCCTGCTCGGCCGCGTCTCCACCATGCCCGAGGCCGATCGCGTGGCGGTCGGGCGCCGAGGGCAGGCCTATGTCGGGCAGTGGACACCGGAGGCTTTCGCAGCTGGCCTTTGGGATGCCACGGCCGCCGCGCTTACCGTCCCGGCCCGTGGCCTGTCGCCGGTCGCGTGGGCGCTGATGCGCGCGCAGCGGGCCGCAGTACGGCGGGCGGACAGTTTCCACGCCATCCGCGAGTAACCGTGTCCCTCCCCCCCATCGTCGTCGTGGGCCGCTTTCCGCCGCCTCTCGACGGGCAAGCACTGGCAACTGAGCGTCTCGCGAGCCTGCTCGCGAGTGAGCGAGCGGTCACCCGCGTCGATGTCGGCGCTCCCGAAGGCGTTCACGTCGTGACGACGATCCAGCCCAGCCGCTTGGGCCACTTTCTTCAGCACCGCGCCTCCCTCGCGCGCGCGCTCGTGGCCCAGCCTGGTGCAGCCGTTCTATGGCCGTCCGTGTCGCCGGGGCTGCTCGGCCACGCCCGCGACCGCGCCGCCGTGGTGCCCGCCTTCGGCGCGGCCCGGCCCGTCGTGGCCGTCGTCCACCGCGGCGACTTTCCGGACCTGTTCGAGCGCGCTGCGACGCGGTGGAGCGGCAGGCGTCTCGTGCAACGGCTCGAGACCGTCGTGTTCCTCACTGAGGCGCTCGCAGCGGCATGCGCACAGTGGGTTCCAGATGCGAAGCGGATCGTGATCCCGAACACGATCGACGACGCGGCAATCCCGGACGAGGCCGAGGTCGCGAAGGCTCGGGCCGCCCGGGCGGCGCGCCTCGGCACGAGCCGGCGGCCAGAGGTGCGCCTGCTCTACCTCTCGGGCCTCATCCCGTCGAAGGGCTACCCGGATGTCCTCGAAGCGCTCGCCGTGCTGCGCGGGCGCGGGGTCGACGCACAGGCGACGTTCGCCGGGCGCTGGACCTCGGACGCGGCGGAGAGGGCGTTCCGCTCGCGGGTTGCTGAACTCGGTGTCGCGGAGTCGGTTGCGCTGCCGGGGGTAGTCAGCCGGGACGCCGTCCGCCGCCTGATGCTAGCCCACGATCTCTTCGTCCTGCCGACGGCGTACCCGTTCGAGGCACAGCCGCTGACGGTCATCGAGGCCCTCGCCACCGCAACACCGGTCATCGTCACGCGGCATGCGGGGCTGCCCGAGATGGTCGCCGGTGGCCGTGAGGCCGAGTTTGTCCCTTACCGCGCGCCCGAGCGGATCGCTGACGCCGCCGAGGCGCTAGTCGCGCGGTGGCCCTCGGCGTCACAGCAGGCGCGCGCGCGCTTCGACGCCACGTTCGCACCCGCCGCCGTCCGGACCGCCTGGAACGCCCTGCTGGCGTCTCTACCGCAGCGGCGCACGGGCTAACCGGCAAGGCGGCTCCGAAGCCGACGGACCGGCTGGACAATCACCGACGCCCACCGCCGCGCCCCGTTGCGCGTGCGGACGGCACGGCTGGCACGGCGCTGCCCGTCGAACGCGGGCCCCCGGTAGAGCGCTGGCATCCGCCCTTTGGCGTGGCCCTGACAGTGGAGCGCGTAGAACCGCACCGGCATGCCAAGACGGAGGTTGTCTCCCATCGGATAGCCGTCGGCCCACGAGACGGCTTTGCCCATCCCGTCCATCCGGTACTCTCCCTCGAACGCGTTATCAGCCACGTTCACGTTGTGATCGACTGCAGCCCCGCCGTGAACATCCGCGACGTTGGCGACGCCTGTCCGCGCCTCGGCGAACAGGTGCAGCGCCGTCATATCGCAGATGCCGCCGCCGAGGCCCTGCTTGACGTGGTACCCCCATTTGGCGTCATACAAAGCAAACCGAGCCGGGTCCGTGTACGAAGCGCGCGCATCGGCGCAAAAGTCGCGCAGCGCCTCAGCCGTCCAGAACGAGACATGAGGGGAAGCAGCCCACGCAAACGGCCCGGCAACGTCCGGCCGACTCAACGCGACATCCGCCGTGCCGACATGCGTGCGCCGGATCTCGGCCTCAGTCGCATAAAGCATCACGTCCGAGTCGAGGACGAGCACGCTGCCCAGGCTCTGCGTGGCGAGAAAGGTGTCGAGAAGAAACCAGCGGTCGAAGCACGCCCGCTCAAACGGTTCCGGGTTGGTCGAGAGGTGCTGGTACGCAGCCCCGATCCCGGCGCCGTCGAACACAGCGGCGCCGGTGTCGATGTGGTGGACGAACGGAAAGCGATGGGCCGGAAACCGGTTGTTGCTGGCATCTCCGAGCAAGAAGATGTCGCTCTCAGGACTTGCCGTGCGGGCCTGCCCCAACGAGAACTCGAGATATGGGCTATAGCCGGCGTGGATGAAGACGATTGCCATAGCTGAATTTAGCATCTCGGCCAGGACCCGAACTCAGGTAGTCTGGCAGGCAGTCCGTAACGACCTGTTCTGCCTCACGTGCTAACCCTTCGCGACATGCGGCGCGAGGTGCAGCAGAGTCCCTCAACGCCTGGCAGTCCGTAGCACTTAACCGGTCTGGTGAGCGCGGAGCTTGTCCAGCACCGCCGCCGGCACATCGCGGGCAAGCTTGCCGAGTGGACGTCCCGGGATTCCAAGAGAGCGCCCGATGAAGTGGCGGAGGGGCTCGCCGGAGCTGACTGTCCAGAACGCGCTCTCGGAGTCCATCGCCTCGGCGAAGAGGCGTGGGATGCCGTAGCGCTTCTCGGCCGGGACGTGCCACAGCGTCAGGCCAAGGTCGGGACCGCGGGCATCGTTGCCCTTGCGAAGCATCGTCCAGATGCGCCGGACGTAGGCGTTGGCCGTCCCGTCGGGAATGCCGAGCGCGTAGTAGAGAAAGCTCAGCGCCTGCGCCTCCTCGTAGAAGCGTGGCAGCCCGGCCGCGTGGCGGCGCAGCATCTCGGCCCACAGCGGGCCAGCGAGCGTATCGAGGCGGTGCAGCGTCGCCCCGGTGGCGGCGATGAGTTCACCGCCGATGTACGACGGCGCGGCTTCGGGCGCGGGCCGGTCGATGCCAAGCGCGGGCAGGACTTCGGCGTAGAGCGCTCCCATATCGTGCAGCGACAGTCCGTTCTGCGTCTCGTCCGGGTCGATCCCGATGTCGTACGTCAGCCCACCGACGCGGCGGGCCGCAGCGACGAGGCGCTCGGCCGGGCGGACCCAGACGCAGTCCGAATCCAGCACCATGCCGACCTCGTCGTTTCCAATCTGGCTCGCGAGGTGGCGCACGATGTCGAAGACGTAAAACTGGTTGCGCCACGCGCCGAAGTAGCCCTCGGGCGGCTGGAACGTGTACGGTAGGCGGACGGTCTCGACGCCCCATGCGGTGAGGCGACCGCCGAGGTCGTGCCCGTCGACGTGGGGCACGCGGTCCGCGTTGGTGTAGAGCACGTGCCGCGCTCCAGGGTTCTGGCGAACACTGGTGGCGAAGAAGACGGCCACGCAGCGCCAGTACACCGCCTGGAAGCCTGCCGACGATGGAGCTCCTTTCCCGACCACCTGCGGATAGTGGCTCTGCTCGCCAGGCGTCTCGGCATAGAGCCAGGTGGAGATCGTAGGCGGCGCGGTCATGCGCGACCAGTCGAGCCGAAGCCGCCCGCGCCGCGCGCCGTCTCGCCGAGCGCCTCGGCCGGAACGAGGCGGACGGGCACGTATCCTGCCACGACGAGCTGCGCGATGCGATCGCCACGCGCCACGGTGAACGGCTCGGGGCCGTGGTTGACGAGCAGCACCCCGACCTCGCCGCGGTAGCTGCTGTCCACCGTCCCCGGGCTGTTCAGGACGGTCACGCCGTGCTTCATGGCCAGCCCGCTTCTCGGGCGAACCTGCCCCTCCGTCCCCGGCGGGAGCGCGATCTGAAGGCCGGTCGGAATGAGCGCGCGCTCGCCGGGCCCGAGCACGACCGGCGCGTCAGCGGGAACGGCGGCGCGGAGGTCGAGGCCCGCACTGCCGGGCTCGGCATGGGCGGGCAGGTCCAGGCCCTCGCCGTGAGGCAACACGCGGATGGGAACGTCGGTGAGCATCGTCGGGAGAGAAACCGTCGCAGCGCGACATGGAGCCGCCCCGGCCCAGACGGACCGAGGCGGCGAAACGGAACCCGGCGCAGCCGTTAGTGGCCCGCCCCGGCGACCTCGGGCGTCGCGGCCATCATCCGGCGGATCGGGACGATGAGAGCGGCGAGGATGCCGGCGGCGACGAACAGCGCGACCGTCGTCCACAGGAACAGGCCCGGCATCTGCGCGACGTTCTCGGGGTCCACGCGGTCGCCGACGAGCCCGCCGATGAGGTGCCCGACGGACGCGGCGAGGAACCACACGCCGAGCATCTGCCCGACGAACCGCCGCGGGCTCAGCTTCGTCATCGACGAGAGGCCGACCGGGCTCAGGCACAGCTCCCCGAGCGACTGGAGGAAGTAGCTCAGCACGAGCCACCACGCCGAGACGCGGAGCGCGGACCCGTCGCCGGCCCCGGCGATGAGGTTCGCCGCCGGGATCATGACCGCGAACCCGATGCCCGCGAGGGCGAGCCCGAGGGCGAACTTGGCCGGGGCCGAGAGGTCACCGCCGCGCCGCGCCAGCGTCACCCACAGCACGGCGAACATCGGCGCGAAGAGGATGATGCAGAGCGCGTTGATCGACTGGAACCACGTCGTCGGGATCTCGAACGCGTCGCGCCCGGCGAGGAAGCCCAGGAACGCCAGGACGGTCCCGGCGACGATGACGCTGAGGGCCGGGACGAGCGGGAAGCCCGCCGTCGTCCCCCGCCGGCCAACGTGCGCAGAGAACCACCCCACCATCGCGACGATGGCAGCGATCCCGAGCCCGAGGCCGAGCGTCCGGAGCCCGGCCGGGACCCACGACGTGTCGTAGGAGCGGACGGTGAAGTCGTTGGCGAACAGGTTCAGGCTCGTCGGGGCCTGCTCGAAGGCGCTCCAGAAGATGGCCGCGAAGACGAACAGGACGAGGATGACCGCGACCTGCTTCCGCTCCTGCCCGCTCGTCGCGATGAACATGTAGGCGAAGAAGGCGGCTGCGAGCCCGACGAGCACGAACACCATGTACTCGCCGACCGTCTCGGCGTCGAGCGTGAACGCGCCCGTCGTGGCGAGCACGAACAGGAGTGCGATGAGCGCGAGGACACCGGCGACGATGCCCCAGTCGCGGCGGTCACCCGGAGACGCCGTCCGCTGGAGCGAGACCGCGCCGTCGCCGCCGGTCTCGCGGAGGCCCGCCGAGCCGAGCGTCCGCTTGTTGTAGATCGCGAATGTGACGAGCCCGACGAACATCCCGAACCCGGCGAGCCCGAAGCCCCAGTGCCACCCGAAGGCGGCGGCGAGCGAGCCTGTCAGGATCTGGCCGAAGAACGCGCCCGTGTTGATCCCCATGTAGTACAGCGAGTAGCCGGCGTCGCGGCGTGCGCCGCCCTCGGGGTAGAGATCGCCGACGATCGCCGAGATGTTCGGCTTGAGCAGGCCCGTCCCGAGCACGATCAGCACGAGGCCGAGGAAGAACGGGGCCTTGCTCACGACGATGCCCGAGAGCCCGATCGCCACGTGGCCGAGCGTAATGAGGACCGCCCCCCAGAAAACGGCACGCCGGAGCCCGAGCAGCCGGTCTGCGACCCACCCGCCGGGCAGCGACATGAGGTACACGAACGACCCGTAGATCCCGACGATCGCGGACGCCTCGCCGCGCTCGAACCCGAACCCGCCGTCGCTCACGAGCGCGGCCATGAACAGGACGAGGAGCGGGCGGAGCCCGTAGAACGAGAACCGCTCCCACATCTCCGTGGTGAAGAGCGTCGCGAGCCCGGCCGGGTGGCCGAAGAAGCGCCCGTCCTGGGAGAAGTCGGTCCGGGCCATCGTGCCCGATCCGTCGCCCGGGCCATCGCCCGGCCCGCCGAACACGGAGCGCCCGCGGGGGTCCTGGATTTCTGCTGCGGCGTCGTCGGGCATGGCGGTCGGAAGAAAGTGGAGGGGCGGCCGGAGCCGTCGGGCCGTGAAGATAGACACCGCCCGTTCACACAGGCTGCACCGAGGGCAACGCCGCCTCTCCGGGCCACCGGGTCACGCGCGAGGCGTCACGCGCCGGCCTCGAGAACGGACGCCGCAAGGCGGTGCGGCACCCGCGCCTCGGCGTCGAGGCCCGCGACGGCCGCTGCGAGCGCCTCGGACCGCCCGCCCGCCCAGAACCGCGCCCGCCACGCGGCTTCGACGAGCCGCCGCACGCGCCGCCGCAGCCGCGCCTCGCGCGTTGCGGCCCACACGGGCGCCAGGTGCGCACGGTGACCGTCCAGCGCTGCGAGCACACCGTCGACGTTGTCGTCTGCCAGCGCCGAAACGGCCACGACGGGCGGTGCCCACCCGTCCGTAGACGGCGGACGCAGGTGCAGTGCCTGCCGCAGCGCGCGCACGAGCCGCGGCGCCTCGGCATGGTCCGACTTGTTCACCGCAAAGACGGTCGCGACCTCCATCAGCCCCGCCTTCATCGCCTGAACCGCGTCCCCGCTCTCGGGCACGAGCACGACGAGGCACGTGTCCCCCGTCTCGGCGACGTCGATCTCGCCCTGCCCCACGCCGACCGTCTCGACGAGGATCACGTCGAAGCCCGCCGCGTCGAGCACGTCGCACGCCGCCTCAGTCGCCTCCGAGAGCCCGCCGAGCGCCCCCCGCGCCGCGAGCGACCGCACGAACACGCCGTCGTCGGGTTGCCCGTCCGGCCCCGTCATCCGCGCGTCCATCCGGACCCGGTCGCCCAAGAGCGCCCCGCCCGTGAACGGGCTCGACGGGTCGACGGCCACGACCGCGACGCGTTCACCGCGCGCCCGCAGCAGTCCCACGAGGCGGTCCGTGAGCGTGGACTTCCCCGCCCCCGGCGGACCCGTGATCCCGATCCGCCACGCCCGCCCCGTGTGCGGGTACAGCGCGTCCACGAGCGCATCCGCCCCGGGAAGGGCGTTCTCGACCGCCGTCAGCGCCCGCGCAACGGCCCGGCGGCGCCCCGCGAGCACGTCGGGCGCGAGGGAGAGCGTGGAAAAGGCCGGTCCAGCAGTCATGCCCGAAAGATCGCCCCGCTCCCCCGGGAGAGGTGGCCTAGAGGGCCGGAGGGGTCCGGCACGGCCCGAACGTCGCGCACCACCGCTCCGGTGTCACTCCACCCGCTCCGGTGTCGTTCCACCCGCCTCGGCGTCGTTCCCCACCGCTCCGGCGCCGCTCCCCACGCTAAATCGAGGCGTCGATATCCCTCGACACCGCCGCCTCTCGGCGGCGGGCTCGGGTTGACGGGCTCGCTTGCGCCTGCTTCGACTCGGACGACGTCGAGACGATGCTCGTCATCGCCGCGAAGGCTGCTGCCGCCGTCCGCAACGCAGCAGTGTGCGCTCCGGCAGGCCAACCGGCGCCTCGAAGCCCTCAACCGGGTGCGCGCCGACTTTGTCACGGTCGCCTCGCACGAGCTCAGGACGCCTCTCGCAACCGGTCAGGTCTACGCGCAGGCCCTCGCCGACGACGACATCGAGAACCAGCGCGAGGGCATCGCGGAGATTCTCGCCGCGGCACATGGGCGGGAAGGTGGAGTCGATCAGAAGGTGAGCACGCTCTTTCCTCGGACGTGACGTCCCAAGATCGCCGCGTAGGCGGTAGCCGCTTCGGCGAACGGATAAGGCGCACTGACCTCCCAACTGAGCTCGCCCTGGGCGATCCCGGCCGCGACACGCTCCACGAGCACGGGATCGCGCCTCCTCATGATCGGCTGCACGCGGGGCGAGGCTGGACGCATCGCGGCGATGGAGCCGATCACGCCGTCCGGCTTCACACGAGCCAGGGAGACGTTCGTCGCCTCCTCCGATCCCGCCATGTCGACCGAAGCATCGAGAAGGCCTGGGTGCGTCAGCTGCAACCGGTCGAGAAGGCCGGGCCCGTACACGACCGGCGTGGCCCCGAGAGACCGGAGGTAATCCTGACTATCCTCGGAGCCGGTCGCCACGACGACGACGCCTTGTCGTCTTGCAAGCTGGATGGTGATGGAACCGACGCCGCCGGCCCCGCCATGAATCAGAAGCGAGGAGACTGGCCCGACCGCCTCGAGGATTGTCGCCGCGGTTTGGGCCGCCCCTGCCAAAGAGCCGGCTACATTCCAGGAAACGGAAGGCGGGCGACGAACCAGATTCGCGGTCGGCACGTCGATGATCGTCGCGTGCGTGAAGTCGCCGCCCGAGCCCAGAACCTCATCGCCGGCGCCCCAGCCGCTCTCGTCGCCCGCCAGATCCACAATCGTGCCGGCGAACTCGGTGCCGAAAAACAGGGGGAGAGAGCCGAACCGGAGCTCGCCCGTCATGCGACGAGCATCGACAGGGTTGATACCGGCCGCCTTGACTGAGATCCGGGCCATGCCGCCCTCCAGTGGCGGCATGTCGAACGTGCTGAACTCCAGCACGTCAGGCTGGCCATACCGGCGAGCGGTCAAAGCGTTGGTTTTCATGGCGGCTTAGACGAGTTCGGTCAGCGAGGCGACCTCGAAACCTTTCAGAGGCTTCGGGTCGCGCCCTTGGATCTTCAGCACCCAGTTGGGATCGCTGAGCAGCGCCCGGCCGACCGCGATCAAGTCGAACTCGTCCCGCTCCATGCGCTCGACCAGCCGGTCCAGGCTCACGATGGAGGATCTCTCGCCGCGGAAGGCGCTCGACGAGTCGCCGGACAGGCCGACTGATCCCACGGCGATAGTCGCCGCGCCGGTCAGCTTCTTGGCCCAGCCGGCGAAGTTGAGCCCCTCCTCGCCGTCGATCTCCGGAAACTCCGGCTGCCAGTACCGCCGCTGAGAGCAGTGCAGGATGTCAACTCCCGCCTCGACCAGCGGCAGCAGCCAGTCGCTCATCAGGGCCGGCGTTTCAGCCAGGCGAGCCGAGTAGTCCTGCTGCTTCCACTGGCTGACCCGCAAGAGGATCGGAAAGTCGGGGCCGACCGCCGCACGAAGAGCGGCTATGATCTCGACCGCGAATCGGGAACGCTCCCTGATCGTCGGCCCGCCGTAGCGGTCCGTGCGCAGGTTCGTGCCAGACCAGAAGAACTGGTCGATGAGGTAGCCGTGGGCGCCGTGAACCTCCACGGCGTCGAAGCCCAGGCGCTTGGCCTCCACGGAGGCCTTGGCGAATGCCGCCACCGTGTCGGCGATCGCCTCCTCGCTCATGACCTCCCCACGCGGGGAGTCAGGAGCCAGCAGCCCCGAAGGGCTCTCGACAGGGGAGGCGGGCTCCCAATCCAAATGCTTGGTCGAGCCCGTGTGCCAGAGCTGGGGCGCCATCCGCCCGCCGGCTTCGTGGACGGCGTCGATGACGCCCCGCCACCCAGCGAGCGCTTCGTCGCTGTAGAAGGAGGGGACGTCAGGTGTGTTTCGAGACGCCGGCCGGTCGATGACCGTGCCTTCCGACAGGATCAACCCGACTTGGCCTTCAGCCCGACGGCGGTAGTAGGCCACATTGGGCTCTCGCGGGATGCCGCCCGGCGCCATCGCGCGCGTCATCGGTGCCATGACGATCCGGTTGTTCAGGTGGAGTGTCTTCAGGCTGAAGGGGCGGAACAGCGTGCTGGTGTCGGTCATGGACGAGCTTCCTAGTGTCGGTCATGGACGAGCGTCCTAGTGCGATGATCCGGGATTGTTCAGGGACCCTATCGCTACGGGGCGCAGAACCCGCCTCTGCACCGGACGGCCCGGACACGTCGTGCTGTGGCTTACTCTCCTGCCCGTGTCGCCGGTGAGCGGCCATGTATTAGATACTCTCTGACGAGTCAAGCCTCGACGGCCGGTTTCTGCGGCGTCGCCCGGAAGCGCTCGCCGTCGAAGTCGGTCCCGTGACGCAGCATCCCGTGGACCGCGTGCAGCAGCTTCCGCATCACCGAGATGTGCGCCACCTGCGGCTTCTTCCCCAAGCCAGTAGCTCCTCGTAGAAGGCTTTGACACGAGGCTCCGTCCGAGACGCCACCAGCGCTGGCATATAGAGCGCACGCCGGAGATGGACGCTCCCGACCTTCGAGATCCGCGTCTGGCCACGTACCGACGTGCCCGACTCATGCTCGCGAGGGTCTAGCCCTGCGTGCGCGACCCACTGCTTCGGCGTCATCGCCGTCGGCAGGACCAAGAGCTCCGGCAGGATCGAGACCGCGCTCTTGGCTGCGATCCCCTTCACGCTCGTCAGGTGCCCGTACGCCTTCGCGAGCGCAGCGTGCTCCTGGACCAGCGCGACGGCCTGCTCGACGAGACGCTCGATCCGCCGGCCGAGGTGCCGGATGTTCACCTCGACGTCGTTGGCAACCAGCCGCGAGTGCGCCTCCGACGAGTGCAGCGCCGCAAGCCGGTTCTTCTCGCGCGCCCGCTCGACCGTCAGATCAGCAATCCGCCGGGCCATTGCGCGCAGCTCGACCAGGGCCGGGTCCGGCGGGCTCCACGGCTCGAACGGCATTCGCTCGGCAAACGACAGGATGGTCTTTGCGTCAGCGGCGTCGGTCTTCGATCGCTGCGCGAGCGCTTTGGCGAAGCCCTTGATCAGGCGCGGATTGGCGACCATGACCTCGCAGCGCTCGTCGGCGTGAAGCACGAGCGCGAGGTCGAGCCCGTAGGTGCCGGTCGCCTCGACGACGACGCGGGCGGGTTTGCGGAGCCACGCGATGAAGGCGCGGTGGCTGGCCGCGTCGTTGTCGAAGCGGCGCGTGCGTCCGTCGGACACGGCGGCATCGAACCAGCGCTTGCTGATGTCGACGCCGACAAGGAGTGGATTGCTCATGGCCGTCGGGCTTTGTATCGCGAGCGCTCGGCTCCCCGACCCGGGCGCGGACGCCCGCCCAACCATCGCCCGCCGAGCTTGTCATGCGAGCTGTCTCCGGACCGATCCCGGTCCGAGGGGCGCTCCGGATACTTTGCGGCGTCGGCGACGAGGGCGGGGGGCCGATCTAACAAACAGGCTCAGCGGCCTCAGCCAGCCTCGGCCTTCCCCGAGCTCGAAATGGCCGCCGAGACGGCCAGCCGCTATATACAAGCCCGCTTCTCCCGAACCGTTTGTGCCAGACCTCCAAGTCGACGGGCGCGAGTTCTACTCGCTGGTAGTAGCGAGACCGGGCGAGTTCGCGCTCCCGGTCGAGGCGGACCCCTATCCCTGCATGATCTGGGCGGGCGAGAAGACGCCGGAGGACTTCAAGGCCGACGTGGCCCGACGGATCGTCGGGAGCGGCTGCCGCTACGCCGTCTGCGGAGGCACCGAGTGCTAGGCGTGGGAGACGGCCGTTGATCTCGCGTTCATCGACAGCGATCCTGACTTCGCGCTGCCCGAAGAGCGCCTCGTCATGACGACGGCACACAAGGGGGATACCCCGGACGCAGTGGCGTTCTTCTTCGTGACCCTCACGAATTTCGACGACCACGACTTCTCCCGGTACCTCGTCCTCTTCGTCGGGGCCGACGGTGTGGCCCGGCAGGAAGTCATGGAGCGAGTTGCCCACTACGCGAAGCCGACGCTCTCGGGCGGCGAAGCTGGCTAACCTGCGGCTGCACCGGACGCTCCCGCGCCGGTGAGCCGCCATTTGTTCTGCGGCGTCCATCATCCGAACGATACCTGATGCGCGTGGTACGCTTGTTCGTCGTCCTGGTGCTGGGATGCTGCGCGTGTGATCGCGGCCTCAGCTCGACCCCTCCCCCGCGGGACATCCCAGAGCCGCCCCTGCAGTCCGCCGGCTCCGGGCCTCCAGCGGAGGTCGTCGCGGGGCAGCCATATGTGCGGGGGACCGTTGAAGCCATCACCCATCACGCGACGGCCTCGAGTCTGCTCGTGCGCGCAGGGTCGGGCTCGCAGGAACCATGCGGAATTGTGGCCACGGTGGACGCGAGGACCCGCTACCTGCAACGCGACACGTCTGGCTTACTTCGGCGACTCGACCGATCCGCCCTCAGCACTGGAGACACGGTGGAAGTTTACGTCGATGGACCGGTGGCCGAGTCGTGCCCCGTCCAAGGGTACGGGGCTGTTCTGGTCCGGGTCGCCCGTCCGTAGCCGTCCCGCTGCGCCGCAGAACCCGCCGCTGCGCCGGACGGCACAGCGGGCATCTTGCCGAATTCCTACTTTCGAGCCCGTGCCGCCGGCGAGCGGCCATTCGTTCTGCTGCACTGCTGATGAACCGCCCGCTCCTCGTCCTCGCTTTCCTCCTCGCCGCCCCGCTCGCCGGATGCGACCTCTTTGATGTCGAGGGGACATCCGCACGCGGGACCGTCACCGACGCACGGACCGGACGGCCCATTCCTGGCATCTACGTTTCCCTCGAGGTCGGTGGTGGCGGCGCCTTCTCGTCCCCGCTGGCGCAGGACATCACGGACGCCAACGGCGAGTACGCCCTAGACGACACTGAGCGCCGGTTCACCTCGGTCGTCCTCGAGGTCAACCTCGGCTCGACCGACGGGACCGGCGGGATTCCCCTGGCCGACCCCCGCTACGGCTACTGGTCACAGAACGTGGAGAAGTGGTCCTCGAACGAGATCGAGGTGACACTAAACCGTGACGAGGTCGAGCGCGACGTTTGACAGCAGTATTCTGTTGGGCCACAACGGGTTAGCCAGTAGGCGCCATCGCTTCACCGCTGCATTGACTGTCTCTGCACTGAGCCCTGGCCAACGCTCGGCCTACAAAAGCTGCAGCGGGGCGCTCGCCCACGACGTGGTGTCGGTCGCTCCTGCCTAGTGGCGAACGGACAAGGGGGTGCTCACCATCCCTGTCATGATTCGCTCGTCGTCGAGGTTCGGAGGGCGGTACATAAGACTTCATTCTCGACAAGGCTCGTGCACCGCCCGCCAACGGCCCAGCCAATGAACGAACGGTAGCGCTAGCTCCGCCTCGCGCGGCGCAGATGGTCGCGGAGGGCTGGTGAGGCCTGACGCCGCTGAGGATAGTAGAGGGAGTAGCCGGCGAACGGTATCGAGAACTCCCCCAGCACCTCCATGAGCGCACCACTTGCCATGTCGTCGCGGACCTGGCCGACGTGCGCGAGGGAAGCTCGGGCCTTGCCAGCCCCATGCCCTTCTCCTCGTTCCAGATCTGGAACGGTGTGATCCTGGCCGTCACAGCGGCGGTCTACGGGTCGGCGCGAACGTTCCGCGCCGACCCGTACGACGCGAGCGTGACGTTCGCAGCCGTCCTGTGCGGGATCGTGGCGCTCCTCGCGCTCGTCGGTCACTGCGGACGCAGCCGTCTGACGCGCCCGGACCCGGCCGCGCCTCATCACCAGCAGAGAATCACCACGTGACCGCCTCGCCTGAACATCGCGTACCCCCGGGGATGTCCCGCCGGCTCACGCTCCTCTTCGCCGTGGCTGGCGGCGCAGCGGTCGGCAACCTCTACTGGGCGCAGCCGCTGCTCGCCGACATCGCCGAAGCGATGGGCGTGACCACCGGTGAGGCGGGCCTGCTGGTCACGGTGACCCAGATCGGGTACGCGGTCGGCGTCTTCCTCGTCGTGCCGCTAGGCGACACGGTGAACCGGCGCCGGCTCATCCCCGCGGTCGTGACCTGCTCGGCCCTCGCCCTCGTTGCCAGCGCGCTCGCCCCCTCCTTCGCGACCCTGCTCGTCGCCCTCGCCGCCGTCGGACTGACGACCATCACCGGCCAGCTCCTGGTTCCGCTGGCCGGCGACCTCGCTCGGGAGGACCAGCGCGGGAGCGTGGTCGGGACCGTCGTGTCGGGGGTGCTCACGGGCATCCTGGTGTCGCGCACGATCAGCGGGATTATCGCGGACGCCTTCGGGTGGCGCATGGTATACGCCGTCGCGGCAGTCGTGACCGTCGTCATGGCGCTCCTGCTCAGGCGTGCGCTCCCCTCCCTCCCGGCCCGAGCGGCCGTGCCGTACGGCCGGTTGCTGGGCTCCGTCTTCGCGGCGGTCCGCGCGCACCGCACGGTGCAGGTCACCCTCGTGATCGGGGCGAGCGTGTTCGCGGTGTTCACGATGTTCTGGACGGGCCTGACGTTCCTCCTGAGCGCGCCGCCGTTCTCGTACTCGGCGACCCAGATCGGCCTCGTCGGCCTCGTCGGCCTCGCCGGTGCCCTCGCCGCGCAGCGGGCCGGGCGGCTGCACGACCGCGGGTGGTCCGTGCCCGCGACTGGCGCGGCCCTGCTGCTCGCGCTCGCCTCGCTCGCCATCGCTGCGCTCGGTGCCACGTCGATCGTCGCCGTGCTCGTCGCCGTCGTACTCATCGACGTGGCGATTCAGGCGCTGAACGTGCTGAACCAGACCCGCCTCTTCGCCGTCGACCCCGATGCCCGGAGCCGGCTAAACACTGCGTTCGTGGCCTGCAACTTCGCGGGCGGCGCGGTCGGGTCGGCGCTCGCGGGGGCGCTGTGGGAGCGGGGCGGGTGGTCAGGCGTGATGCTCGGCGGAGCGTTGCTGATCGGCCTCGCACTGGTCGTGTGGCTGACGCAGCGACGTCGCGCACTCGCGGTGGTCTGACCTGCAGGCACGGCGTTGTGTAGTCCGGTCCTCACGCCCAGGTACGCCTCAGAGGGCGGCTCCCGGAAAATCATCCAGCTCGCTGAGGACGTGACGACCCGCCGTCTCGTGGCCGCCTCCCCCCCTCCTCCGGCGCTACTCGGTGGCCTGAGCCCATCCCCACCATGTGCCCGGGGCCAGCAGCGAATGGATGAAAGGGGTTTCTCGAAACCCTTCTCGTCGTCTGGCGCGACGGCCGGTACTCGACCTCGCTGAGCGTGGGCTGATGTAACGACGCAAATGCGGCCCGGGAGGGATAGGACCTACCGGGCCGCAGTCTCTTGGCCGAGTTGCTCCACTACAACGAACACGGGACTGGCATGGGAGAGGGCTCAGCGAGCGACGGCGAGCCGCGCTGGCGACATCTGCCCTGAAGCCTCGACCCGGACGACGTACACACCCGCCGGCCACAGCGAGATGTCCGCCAACGAGCGTCTCGCCGACACCGGCCTCCACGTCGAGCACGACAGCACCTCGCAACCGAGCGGGCGAGTGCGATCGAAGGCTCTGTCTCCGGACGGTGCATGACCTCGTCTAGTTCGCCATGGTGCATGGCTTGACCCCGGGCGACCTCAATGCCACACAGGTGAACGCGTGCCCAGGCCTCTCGCATAAGGAATTCCCTGAGCAGTAGGGAGGGAATCGAATGAGAATGGGTAGGTCTACCCATACGTCCGCAACATGCGTTTGCGATACTTGACGTGGGGACTGCAGTCTGTGACTGTTGTGCCGCGTTCCCTCTCCAACGCCCTGCTTGGGGGCCTCCGATGTTCTCCGATCGCGACCGAATCCAGGTCACGGAGGTCGAAGACCTCACGACCGCCATCCTCGACACCAGGCGGGAAGGGCTCGTTGCCCTTGGCGAGGACCTCCGCGTGCGGACGGTCAACGCCACGTTCTGCGGCCTCTTCGGAGTCACTCGTGAGGACACGGGGGGACATCCACTCACAGCGCTTGGAGATGGCCAGTGGGGCACTGGGCCGGTCACGCGTGTCCGAGTTGTCACCCCATGAGCACGACCGACCGGCTGGGGCAGGATGCCCCCTACGTTCTCCTCGTCGAGGACAACCCGAGCGACGCCTCGCTGACGCTGCGTGCGTTCAAGAAGCAGGGCGTCGCCAACGAGATCCGCGTTGCCCGCGACGGAGCCCAGGCCCTCAATCTCCTCTTCGGGACCGGCGAGGGCCCACCGCCAGTGCTTCCCCTTGTCATCCTTCTGGACCTCAAGCTGCCCCGCGTGAGCGGGCTCGACGTGCTCCGCCAGATCCGGGCAAACGAGCGGACGCGGCTCGTCCCCGTTGTCATCATGACCTCGTCGAGCGAGCAGCGGGACGTCATCGAGGGGTACGGGCTTGGAGCCAACAGCTACGTCCAGAAGCCCGTCAACTCGGCCGAGTTTGGCGAGGCCATCCGCCGGCTCGGCTTCTACTGGCTCCTCCTCAACCACGCGCCGCCCCTCGACGGCTCCGGCCAGCGGCACGCCCCGTCGAGACCCCGGCCCCGATGACCACGGTCCTCCTGACTCCCCCACCTCCCCGTCACCCGCTCCCCGACCCTCGCCCCCTCCGAATTCTCCATCTCGAGGACAGCGAAACGGACAGCGCAGTCGTCCGGCGCTACCTCGAGCGACAGGGGCTCGGTGGCGACGTCGTCCGGGTCACCGGCCGGGAGGATCTCCTGGAGAACCTGATCCTCGGCACCGATGTCGTTCTCGCAGACCACTCGGTCCCCGGGTTTGACGCGGGCGACGCGCTCCGGCTCGTCCTCAAGCACTGCCCTGACGTTCCGTTCATCATCGTGAGAGGGACGATCTCGGAGGTCGTAGCGGTAGAGTCCATCAAGAAGGGTGCGTCAGACTACATCTGGAAGGACCGACTGCAGCGGCTTGGGCCCGCGATCGAGAACGCGCTCCGCGAGCGACGGCACCGCGCCGAGCATGAGGCGGCCCTCCGCGCCCGCCGCGAGAGCGAGGCGCTGAGCGGCGCCGTGCTCGCCGCGCTCTCGCAGCTTATCTGCTTGCTCGGCCCCGACGGCGTCATCGCCACCACGAACGCGGCGTGGCAGAGCGCCGGAGCCGCACGGGGCACGAATGGTCTGGTTGGGCTCGACGTGGGGACAGACTACCTCGACGTGTGCCGCCGGTCTGCTGCTCACGGCGACGACCTGGCCCTGGTGGCACTCGCCGGAATCACAGCCGTGCTCGCCGGTGAGCGCGGCGAGTTCTCGATGGAGTATCCGTGCCACGGGCCGACCGGCCGGGCGTGGTTCCTCATGACCGTCGCCTCGCTCGGCGGCGGGCTCGGGGCGGTGCTCTCTCACCAGTCGATCACGGAGCTGCGAGGCTCGCAGGAGAGCCTGTCCCAGAACCAGACCCGGCTCAAGGCGATCTTCGAGGGCTCCCTCGACGCGGTTCTCCTCGCCGACGATGCCGGAGCGGTACGTCGACGCGAACCCCGCTGCGGCCGCGCTGCTGGGGTACGCGCACGATGAACTGTTACAGATGAGCCTGCACGACATCGCGCCCGAGGTGCAGCGGAGCCTTGCTCAGGAGAGCTGGAACGCCTTTCTGGCATCCGGCCAGCAGAGCGGCGACTTCATGGTTCAGCGCAAAGACGGCACGCTAGTCCCAACAGAGTTCCGCGCAACAGCGAACATCCTCCCGAGCCTCCATCTCTCCATCCTACGAGACGTGACGGAGCGCAAGGCGGCCGAGGCGGCGCTCGCCGAGGCGTCCCGCCGGACCGCAGAGGCGTCTAACCGGAACACCGAGATCCTCGAGAGCATCGACGACGGGTTCTTCGCGCTCGACGCCGACTGGCGGATGACGTACGTGAACGCGGAGGCGGAGCAGGTCCTGCAGCGGAGGCGAGAGGACCTCCTCGGGCAGATCATCTGGGACGCCCTCCCCGAGGTGCGGGGTACCGCCTTCCAGTCCGAGTTCGAGCGCTCCCGCCGGGACGACGTGACGGTCCAGTTCACGGAGGTCGGGCCGGTCTCCGGAAAGTGGAATGACGTGAGAGCGTTCCCCTACAAGGACGGCCTCACGGTCTACTTCCGCGACGTGACCGAGGAGAAGCGCGCCGAGGCTGCGCTGCGCGAGAGCGAGGAGCGCCTCCGCCTCGTCAGCCACGCAACCAAAGACACGGTCTGGGACTGGGACCTCCGCTCCGAGGCCATCGCCATGAACGCCGCCTTTACGGAGGTCTTCGGGTGGACCGCACCTACGGACGGCGGGTTCACCATCGGCTGGATGCTCGAGCGCATCCACCCGGACGACCGGAAATGGGTTGCCGAGTCGCTCCACGGCATCGCCTGGGGAGACGAGCAGGGGTGGGAGGCCGATTACCGCTTCAAGCGGTCCGACGGGACATAGGCCGACGTGGTCAACCGGAGACACATCGTCCGCAGCGACGACGGTCGAGCAGTGCGCATCGTCGGCGCCGTGATCGACCTCTCGGCGCAGAAGGAGACGGAGCGGGCGCTCGTCGAGGCGAAGGAGGCGGCCGAGGAGGCACGGGAGGCCGCCGAGGAGGTCGCCCGCGCGAAGAGCTCGCTCTTGATGAACATGTCCCACGAGATCCGGACGCCGCTGACGGCCGTCATCGGGTACGCCGAGCTG
>DASWMO010000194.1:0-8141 GCA_036399715.1 Rubricoccaceae bacterium | reverse complement strand
CGCGAGCCAGCCCGCGAGCAGCGGCGCAACGCCCGAAGCCGCCCACGCGCCCCACGTGCCGGCGAGGACGGGCACGGCCGCGAGCCCGAGCGCGACGCGCGCCTGCCGCCGCATCCGGTCCGTGAACACGAGCGGCTTCTTCTCGCGCGCCCGCTCCACATGCACGGCCGACGCGAACGCGACGCACCACCCGAGACACGCCACGACGCCGGCCCCGACGGGCATCCAGACCGCGCCCACCGAGGCGAGGCCGACGAGCGCGAGCCCGGCCCAGTGGCTAGGCGCGAGCACGCGGGCGGCGCCGCGCGTCCGCAGCCAGTGGGCGTACTCGTTGGGCTTGTAGCCTTCGAGCTGGTAGACGTGCAGAAAGTGGCGCAACCGCCGCCACGCGCGCCACGCGGCGACGCCCGAAGCAAGAACGGCGAAAAGGGAGAGGGCAGTCAAGGGCCGGAGGTCAGGAGGATTCGGCGTTGCGCGGCGTCAAGGCCGCGCGTCAGGCGACCAGAAAGCTCTGGACGGCCGCGGCGTACGTCGGGTAGGCGTCGAGGTAGCCGTAGTGGCCCGCGCCGGGCAGCACGAGCAGGCCCGCATCCGGGATGCCGGCCGCGAGGGTGTCCATCTGCACGCGCGAGATCGCCGTATCGGCGTCACCCCACACGAGCAACGTCGGCACGCGGACGCGCCCGAGGCGGTCGTCGACGTGGTGATTGACCGTCCGCACAAACGTCTCGCGCATCGCGTCCGACGCCTGCGCGTAATCGCCCGACGAGACGAGGCGCCAGTAGAGGGTCGTCCGCAGCCACGTCAGCCCGCGCGCGCGGAGCGGGCCGTCGGGGACGAGGCGGAACGGCGCTTTGAGTATGGAGACGTACGCCCGCCGGACGTGATAGCCGGCGGAGCGCGGTGGCGTGATGCCGGACGGGCTTACGAGGACCATCTTCGAGATCAGGGCCGCCATCGTGTCGTCGGTGGCCATCGTGAGCGCGATGCGGCCGCCGTTGGAGTGGCCCACGACGGGGAGCGGCGCGAGGCCGTGCACGCGGATGTAGTGCGCGACGAGTGCGGCGTACTCGGGCACGCCCCACGCCGTGCCGTCGGGGAGGCGTGGCGGCGCAGGCGTGCGGCCGTGGCCCGGCAGGTCGAGCGCGTGGACGCGGTGTGTCTCGACGAGTGGTCGCCCAGCCGCCTCCATCAGCGCGGCCGACGAGCCCCAGCCGTGGAGCAGCAGGACCGGCGGCGCCCCTTCAGGACCTCGCACGTCGGTGTGCATCCGGGGCGCGAACGCTGCTACAGGATCCGCGGTGACGGGCAGTGCGTCGGGGATCTCCGGGGACAGAGCAGGCAGGGTTGAGGGTGGCACAGGAACGGTGTATCTTGATCGTTGTCTGAGAGACGCCGCCCCCGACGACCCACCGGGGAGCGACTCAGACGGGGCTCTCGGACACGTGCCGGTGCTGCCGTGAGGCGCAGCAGACGGCCCCGGCCCGGTTGTTGCAACGTACGGACCGACCGCTCGGCGGTCTGCGTCGCGCGGACGGCCCCGAAGATCGGCCGCCGCGCCCGACGCGGGCAACCGCCGCCCGGCCTCCGCCGTCGCCTTTCCCTCCTTTTCGTCGGGATTCGACTGTACCGCTCTCTGCGGCACACCTCGCCCACGCCGGTCACATGCCGGCGGTGCCTCCCGATCCGCCCGCCATCCACTTCATGGCCAAGAACACGAGTCGCTCGGCATCGGCCGACGACACGACGGACCCCGCCGTCCAGGGTGCGTCCACAGCGGACGCCAGCGGCGTTGACGCGCTCCCCAAGCCCCGCACGCGGCGCAAGAAGGCCGATTCGGCCGACACGCCCCCCGTAACGGCCGACACGCCGGTCGCCGAGGCGCCTGCCGAGAAGCCCGCTCCGCGCCCGCGACGCACGCCCGCCGCCCGAAAGGTGGCGGAGCCGGCTGCGCCCGAGGTCGCTGCGTCGGCTCCGCCTGAAGCCGCCGAGGCGGCTCCGAAGCCGCGCCGCACGCGTGCCAAAGCCACGCCCGAAGACGCTGGGACGCCCGTCGAAGCGGCCCCGTCCAGCGCCGCACCAGACAGCGCCGAGGCACCCAAAAAGCCGCGCCGCACGCGCGCGAAAGCCGCCGAGGCAGCGCCCCAGTCCGCTGCTCCCGAGGCGGGCACACCGGGCTCTGACGCCCCGAGTACTAACACCGCCAGTGCAGATGCGCCTGCTCCGACGCGCCGCCGCACGCGGACGGCGCGCATCGAGCCGGTCGCGTCCAGCGACAACCTTCCCGAAAGCATCGTCCGGGATACCGAGCCCCCCCGCGACGCTCCGCGCCCCGACGACCGCCGCGACGCACCCCGGGACGACCGCGCGCGCACAGACCGCCCGCGCGACGAGCGTGATGAGCGTCCCCGCGACGACCGTCCCCGCGACGACCGCGGACAGGCCGAGCGCTTCCGCGACGACCGCCCGAACGGTGGGCAGGTGGGTGGACCGGCTGGCGGCCCCAACGCGGGCGGTCCCAACAACGGCGCCCGCTACGACGACGGCTTCGAGGGCGGCGGACGCCGCAACAAGCGCAAGCGCAACAAGAACCGCGGCCAGAACGGCCCCGGTGGCTACCCGAACGGACAGGGCGGCCAGAACAACGGCCCGCCGCAGGGCGCCCCGCCGTATCTGCAGGGTGGCGGCCAGCCACAGTTTCAGGGTGGCCAGCCGCAGTTTCAGGGCGGCGGAAACCAAGGCGGGCAGCAGGCCAACCAGGCCCCGGCCGAGCCCTTCGAGGGCATCCTGGAGCTTATCGGCGACAAGAAATTCGGCTTCGTGCGGCAGTTCACGACGTCGCTGCTCAAGGGCGACAACGACCCGTTCATGCCGCCGCCGTTCATCCAGAAGTACGGCCTCCGCGACGGCGTGACCGTCAAGGGCATGGTCCGGCCCGGTCGCAAGGGCGCCTGGCAGGTCGTCGAACTGACGGACGTCATGGGCGGCGCGCCCGAGGACTGGGAGCACACGCCGGACTTCGACGCGGGCCTCGTCGTCTACCCCGACGAGAAGCTGCGCCTCGTCACCGGCCCGAGCGACATCGCGATGCGCGTCGTCGACCTCGTCGCGCCCATCGGCAAGGGCCAGCGTGGGCTCATCGTCGCCCCGCCGCGGGCCGGCAAGACGATCCTCATCAAGCAGATCGCCGCCGGGCTCTCGCAGAACCACCCCGATGTGAAGCTCGTCGCGCTCCTCATCGACGAGCGCCCCGAAGAGGTGACGGACTTCCGCCGCAACACGAACGCCACCGTCTTCGCGTCGTCCAACGACTACGGCGAGGACAACCACGTCCGTGTGGCGACGATCGCGTTCGAGTACGCGCGCCGCCTCGTCGAGCAGGGCCACGACGTCGTGATCCTGCTGGACTCGCTGACGCGCCTCGGCCGCACGTTCAACATGTTCGGCGCCAACCTCTCGGGCCGGACGATGTCGGGCGGCCTCGACGCGCGCGCACTCCTGGTGCCGCGCAAGATCTTCGGCGCGGCCCGCAACATCGAAAACGGCGGCTCGCTGACGATCGTCGCGACGGCGCTTATCGAGACGGGCTCGCGCATGGACGACGTCATCTTCGAGGAGTTCAAGGGCACCGGCAACTCGGAGATCGTGCTCGACCGCGAGATGTCCGAGCAGCGCATCTACCCGGCGATCAACATTCGCAAGAGCGGCACGCGCAACGAGGACCGCCTCGTCGACCCGGACCTGCTCCGACAGCGGCACATGCTCCTGCGGGCGCTCAACAGCCGCCACCCGGTCGAGGCGATGCAGGCGCTCGCGAAGCAGCTCCAGCTCTCGGGCTCGAACGAGGAACTGCTCCAGGCCCTCGTGCCCGAGTAGCTCGCCTGCGCGGGCATCAGAACGGGGACGCGGCCTGCGGGCGGCGTCCCCGTTTCGCGTCGAGAGGGTTAGACGGGCGCCGCGGGCGAGTCTGAGCCGGCACACCGCCCGCCCCGCCATGCCTGTCGCCGCGCTCCGCCCCGTTTACCATCCCGGCATCACGCTCCACGAGCCCGACGACCGGCCGCCACAGGACGGATACGTCTCGATCAAGCACCGCCCCGAGGACGAGCGGCCGCGTGAAAAGCTGCTCACGCAGGGCCCGGCGACGCTCACGGACGCCGAACTCGTCGGGCTCGTCTTCGGGAGCGGTGCGCGCTTCGGCGGTCGCAGCGTGTCGGCCGTGGAGCAGGGGCAGATTCTGCTCCGTCACTACGGCTCGCTCGCGAAGCTTGCGCGGTGCTCGGCCGCGCAGATCATCCATGCGATGGACGGGCGCGGCGTTGGGCCGGCGAAGGCGGCGCAGCTCGCGGCCGTGTTCGAGATCGGGCGTCGCGTCGAGGCGGCCCCGCCCGAGGCGCGCGTGCAGGTGAAGTCGCCCGCGGATGTCGCGGCCGCCTACGGCCCGCGCCTGCGCGACCTCCCGCGCGAGGTGTTCGTCGTGCTCCACCTCAACACCGCCAACGTCGTCACGGCCGAGTTCACGCTCACGACAGGAGGCCTCTCGGCGTCCATCGTCGAGCCGCGGCAGGTGTTCCAGCAGGCCATCATCGCGAACGCGGCGTCCGTGCTGTGCCTCCACAACCACCCGTCGGGCAATCCGGAGCCGAGCCGCGAGGACGTGGCCGTGACGAAGCAACTCGTCGAGGCGGGCCGACTGCTGGGGATCCCGCTGCACGACCACCTCATCATTGCCGGGCGGACCTACACGAGCCTCGCCGAGCGTGGCCTGATGTAGCGCCACGGGCTATTCGCGGCACACCGCACACGCTCGGGCGTAGGCTTGCGCAGACCCCCCATCGTTCCGAATGCCCGAGATCGACCTCGACGACGTCCAGCGGTCGCTCGTCCTCCGCCCGCTCACCCCTGCCGACTACGACGCCGTCGTAGCCCTGCAGCGGAGCGGATTCCCCGACATGCGGACATGGACGCGAGACGAGTTCGAGAAGCACCTCGCCACCTTCCCCGAAGGTCAGATCGGGATCGAGGTCGAAGGCCGCCTCGCCGCCTCGTCGTCCAGCCTCATCCTGGACCTCGACGAGTTCTCGGGCCTCCACACGTACACCCGCATCACGGGCGGCGGCACGCTGAGCACGCACGATCCCGAGGGCGACACGCTCTACGGCATCGAGGTCGTCGTCGCGCCCGAGTTCCGCGCCATGCGCCTCGGCCGGCGCATCTACGATGCCCGCAAGGCGCTCGTGCGCCACCTGAACCTGCGCCGCATGGTCATCGGCGGCCGCCTGCCCGGCTTCGACGCCGCCGCGACGGCCGAGCCCGGCCTGACCGTCCAGCAGTACGTCGAGCGCGTCCTGGACCGGCAGGTCCTCGAGCCCGTCCTCACGTTCCAGCTCGCCAACGGCTTCTCGATCCGCCGCATCGCGCGCGACTACCTCCCCGACGACGCCGCGAGCCGCGGCTACGCCGTCCTGATGGAGTGGGTCAACCTGCACCACGACCCCGACCCCAACGAGCAGGCGCGCAGCACCTTCCCCGTGCGCGTCTGCGCCGTCCAGTACCCGATGCGCCCGATCGCGTCGTTCGCCGACTTCGCGCAGCAGGTCACGTTCTTCGTCGACGCCGCGGCGGGCTACACGGCGGACTTCGTCGTCTTCCCCGAGATCCTGACGCTCCAGCTGCTCTCGTACCTGCCGCACCGCGCACCGGGCCAGGCCGTCCGCCAGCTCGCCGACCTCACCGCCGACGTGATCGACCTCTTCCAGGGCCTCGCGCTGAAGTACGCCGTCAACATCGTCGCCGGGAGTCACTACGCCGAGGAGGACGGTCACCTCGTCAACGTGTCGTACCTCTGCCGCCGCGACGGCTCCGTCGACCGCCAGCTCAAGCTGCACATCACGCCCAACGAGCGCCGCTGGTGGGGGGTGCGGCCGGGCAACGCCGTCAACGTGTTCGACACCGACCGCGGCAAGGTGGCGATCGCGATCTGCTACGACGTCGAGTTCCCCGAGGTCGCACGGATCGCGGCGATGAAGGGCGCCCAGATCCTGTTCGTCCCGTTCTGCACGGACAACCGGCAGGGCTACCTCCGCGTGAGGCTCTGCGCGCAGGCCCGCGCCATCGAGAACCAGATGTTCGTCGTCACGGCCGGCGTGACCGGGCTCATCCCGAGCGTCGAGAACATGGACATCAACTACGCGCAGTCCGCTGTCTTCACGCCCAGCGACTTCCCGTTCGCGCGCGACGGCGTCGCGGCCGAGTGCGAGCCCAACATCGAGGCCCTCGTCGTGGCCGACCTCGACCTCGAGCTGCTGCGCCAGAACCGCCTCACCGGGACCGTCCGCCCCTGGCGCGACCGCCGCGACGACCTCTACGAACTGCTCGACCACAGCGCGACCGAAACGCAGAACGCCCCGAGCGGCGACGGCTACGGCGACGCTGTCCGGCCCGAGGAGGCGACCGGCGGCGCCGTGACGGGCGGGTGACCGACTACAGGTCGAGCCGCTTGAAGACGCGCTCCGGGACGGCGCGGATGCCCGCCATTACCGGCCGCCAGAAGCCGGGCGCGTAGACGACGTCTGCGGATCCGCGGAGCGCGCGGTAAATCGCCCGGCCGACGGCCTCGGGGCTCGCGAAGAGGGGATTCTTGGCGACGTGCGCCGTCATCGGCGTGTCCACAAAGCCGGGTTTGATCGTCACGACGCGGACGCCTGCCTTCAGAAGGCGCCCGCGGAGGCCGCCGGCGAAGAGCGTCACGGCGCCCTTGGCGGCCCCGTAGACGTAGTTGCTCGGCCGCCCACGGTCGCCCGCGACGGACGACACGACGCCGATCACGCCGCTGCGTTGCGCCTCGAAGCGGGCCGCGAGGTGCGTCAGGACGGAGATGACGCTCGTCGCGTTGAGCGTGAACGCCTCGACGGCCGCCGCGGCGTCTGTCACGACGGTCGCCTGGTCCGGCAGCGTGCCGTAGGCAACGAGGGCGACGTCGAGGCCGCCGAGGGCGTCCCACGCCTCGGCGATGGCCGGCCCGTGGCGCGCGAAGTCCGCCGCGTCGAACGGGATCTCGACGACGAGGTGGGCGCCGCGAGCGCGGAGGTCAGCGGCGTTGGCGGCGAGGCGCTCGGGGTCACGGGCCGCGAGGGCGAGCGACGCGCCGCCGCGGGCATAGAGCCGCGCCGTCTCGTGCGCGATGGCGCTCGTCGCGCCGAGAATGAGGACGCGGGCGGCGCCGGCAGGCAGGAGAGTCGGCATCAGGGTCACTCCGCGGTGACGCGGCGCCAGAACGTGGACGAAAAGGCGGGGTCGACGTGCTCGGCGAACGTTTCCCACTGCGGGAAGAAAGTCCGGAAGCTCTCGGGCGTCATGCAGGCGTCCTTGGCCGGGTAGACCGCGCCGCCGGCGTCGCGCACGACGGCGTCGCAGGTCTGGAGGAGGCGAATCGTCGCGTCGCCGCGGTTGGCGAGGTCGAGCGCGAGCGTGACGCCGGGGCGCGGGAACGACATCATGCCCGGCGAGGGCACGTCGCCGAAGGTCTTGAGGACGGCGAGGAACGAGCCCGCGCCGGCCCGCGCGAGGCGCCCGAGCACGTCACGGACGGCCGCCGCGCCGTCGCCGAGGGGCACGACGAACTGGTACTGGAAGAAGCCGCGCCGGCCGTAGCCGCGGTTCCACCCGCCGATGGCGTCGAGGGGGTAGAAGAACGGCTCGTAGGCGATCCGCACCTGCCCGGGCTGGCCGAGGCGGAAGTACGTCTCGTTGAGCGCGCGGACCGTGATCGGCCGCAGCGCCCACGATGGCGCGTCGATGGGCAGCGTGACGCGCGGCGTGTGCGCGGGTCCGGGCGCGGGCAGCCCGGCATCGGGGCCGGCGGGCGCGTGGTCGCCGTCCATGAGCATGCCGCGCCCTTCGGCGCGCAACGCGTCCAGCCATGCGACGACGTACGGGCTCCGCGCGCCCGCTGCCTCGGAGAGGTCGAAAAACTCGTCGAGCGAGCGGAAGCGGGCCGTCGTCTGGTCGATCCGGTCGCTCGCGATGCGGATCAGCTGCAGCTCGACATCGGTGATGAGACCCGTCAGGCCGAGGCCGGCGACGGTCGCGGCGAAGAGCGGGTCGCCGGGCGCGAGGCTCAGCGCCTCGCCGGTCGAGCG
>DASWMO010000193.1:0-8772 GCA_036399715.1 Rubricoccaceae bacterium | reverse complement strand
CCGCCGGCGAGCGCGTCGACGACGGCCCACGGCTGCCACTGGGCAAGCGCTGCGGCAAGGGCACCTGCCTCGGCGCGGGCGAGCGTGCGAACGGCGAGGCCCCGGACCCCGCACAGCTGCACGGCGGCGACGCCAAGCGGCAGGTCCGCCCCGACAATGAGGATCGGCCGGGCGTCTGCCGGTGCGCCTCGGCGGACCGCCGGTACGTCGAGACGCTCGACCGGACCGTGCGCCTCGGCCGGTGGGTGTGTCAGCCGAAACGGCCGCCGCCACCAGCCCGGCCCGTCGAGGACGGGGTGGTCGGCCTCACGCCCCGCGGCAAGCGCGCGGACGACCCCTGCAAGTGCCGTTGGCCGCGGTGGGGTTGAGCGGACGTCGAACACGCCGGGCTCGTACCGCCCGCGGCACTCAGTGAGCAGGCAGTCCCAGTCGAACGAGCCGAGCAGCGCCCACGCCGTCACGGCGCGAACGTCGGCGCCGGCCTCGCGGGCGACCTCCGCCGCGCGCCAGACCTCGGCGAGCCAGCGGACCTGCTCCTCGCGCGTGCACCCGAGGTGGGCCTCGGTCACCGCCAGCGGCAGGCCGTACCGGCGGCCCGCCTCGGCGAGAAGCGTCGCGAGTCCGGCTGGCTCGGTGCTCAGCACGCGCACGGCCTCGACGTCGGCATAGCCGACGCACCCGGGGTAGCACTCGATTCGGTCGTCGATAAAGCGCTCGCTCGTGACGTAGTGGTTCACGCCGACGATGTCGGGCGGGCACGGCGCCTCGGCGAGGCGGTCGAGTTCGTACTCGGCGATGCCCCACCGGACGAGCGACTTCCACATCGGGTGGTCGCGGCGGACGTGGCCGGTGAGCAGATCCCACGTGAGCCAGCGGCGCTCGTTCTCCATCTCGGCCTGGGCGACGAGCCCCGGCGTGCTCCACGTCCGCCCGAGGTCCTCGGTCTGGACGAGGCGCGCGGCCGGGTTGACCTCGCGGATCGCCCGCATCGCCTCAACGGTCGCCTGGATCTGCGTCACGAGGGCACGCGCGAACGTTCGCGCGTTGCGGCCGTGCGGGTACCAGTGGCCGTAGAGGCCCGAAAAGCGCGCCGTCGTGAGCGGCTCGTTGACCGGCGTGTACGCCTCGACGTGCGGGTACCGCTCGGCGACCGCGCGGGCGAACGTGGCGAGACCGGCGGGGAAGCCGGGGTCGATGAGGCTCGTCGAGCGAGGGCCGCTGCCGTGGTGGACGAGCCCGGCGATGGGCGCGATGCCCACGTGCTGCATCCGGGCGAGCGCGGCGTCGGTCCATGCCCAGTCGGCCGAGGCGAGGCCGTCGGGCGCGACGCGCTCCCACAGGGCGGACGTGCGGAGCGTGCGGATGCCGAGGTCCGCGAACCGGTCGAAGTCGTCCAGTCGCGCACCGTGGCCGTTGTGCGCGAACTGGTCGTGCGTCCGGTCCGCGACCCGGTTGACCGTGCACTCGACGCCGCCCCAGATCTCGAGCGGCCGATGGGAGGCAGGAATATCCACAGCGTGGGGGCGAGCGGGGCGAGGACCACGGCCCTCGCCCCACCGCAGTGTTGCCAGGAGAAGACGCCTGGCAGAGAGCGTCAGGCGTCGGGCGCCCGCCGCGAGCCGCCGTCGCCGGACGACTCGACAGGCAGTTCGACCGAGCCACCGTCACCCGACGCCGCCGTGTGGCGCGACGCCTTGTCAGGGGCATGGATGGAGAGCGTCGGCAGGGCGGCCTTGCGCGTGCCCGTCGGGCGAGCGGCCTCCGTGCGAACCGGCTCGGACGCCGCCGCGGCGATCTCGTCGAACAGCGTCAGCGCCTGCGCGACGACCTGGTCCATGTTGTAGTACTTGTACGTCGCGAGGCGGCCGACGAAGTGGACGTCGGGCTCGGCCTCGGCGAGCATTTGGTACTTCCGGTACAGGGCCGCGTTTTCAGGCCGCGGGATCGGGTAGTACGGGTCGCCCTCGGCCTGCGGGTACTCGTAGACGACCGACGTCTTGGCGTGCTCCTGGCCCGTGAGGTACTTGAACTCGGTCACGCGCGTGTAAGCGTGCTCGTTCGGGAAGTTGACGACGGGCGCGGGCTGGAACGTCTCGCGGTCGTGCGTCTCGTGCTTGAACTCCAGCGAGCGGTACGGCAGCTTGCCGTAGCGGAAGTCGAAGTACTCGTCCACCGGGCCCGTGTAGATCAGCGTCTTGTACGGGATGATGTCCTTGAGCTCCTGGAAGTCCGCGTTGAGCATCACCTGGATATTGGGGTGGTCCAGCATCCGCTCGAACATCCGGGTGTAGCCGTGGAGCGGCATCGCCTGGTACGTGTCCGTGAAATAGCGGCCGTCGCGGTTGGTCCGGGTCGGGACACGCGCGGTGACGGAGGCGTCGAGCTCGGACGGGTCGAGGTCCCACTGCTTCCGCGTGTAGTTGCGGAAGAACTTGCGGTACAGCTCCGTCCCGACGGTGCTCACGACGACGTCCTCGCTCGTCCGGATCGGCGTGCGCGGCTCGGCGACGGAGGCGAAAAACTTCTCGACCTCGAAGGACGTCAGCTTCAGCCCGTAGAGCGTGTTGATCGTGTCGAGGTTGATCGGGATCGGCACGAGCTGCCCGTCCACGCTCGCGAGGACGCGGTGCTCGTACGGCCGCCACGCGGTAAAGCGCGAGAGGTAGTCGAAGACGCGCTTGGCGTTCGTGTGGAAGATGTGCGGCCCGTAGCGGTGCACGAGCAGGCCGTCGTCGTTGTAGTGGTCGTACGCGTTGCCCGCGATGTGCGAGCGCTTGTCGATCACGAGCACGCGCTGACCGAGTTCGGTCGCGAGGCGCTCAGCGAGGACCGACCCGGCAAATCCGGCCCCGACGATTAGGGTGTCAAACACGGAGAGAGAGGAAGAGAGGAGAAAGGAGATGCGTAAACAGGTGTAGCGAGGGCTTACCGGGGGCCCGGGCTACAGTCTCACAGAGGGTTCGAGCGTGTCGGCGGCCGCGCCTTCAGGCGCATCGGCCGCCTCAGCGATGAGCGCCAGCATCGCGTCGACCGTGCGGTCCCACGACGTGGCCGCGAGCACGTCCCGCATGGCCTGCGTCCGCTCGGCGCGCTCGGCCTCGGTCTCGGCGAAGGCGGCCTCGCAGGCGGCGATGAACTCCTCGGGCGTGCTGCCGAGGCGGACAATCTCGCCGTACGGCTCGGCGACGTCGCGGATGGGCGTCGAGACGATGGGCTTCTCGGCGGCCATGTACTCCAGCGTCTTGGTCGGCGAGATGAACTCGGTCGAGCGGTTGCGCGCGAACGGGAGCAGGCACACGTCCCACCCAGCGAGGTACGCCGGGAGGCTAGCGTAGTCCTTGGAGCCGAGGTAGTGAAGGTTCGCCGCCCGTGGCAGCGTCGCCGGGTCGATCTTGACGACCGGGCCTGCGAGGACGATCTGCCACTCGGGGTGCGCCTTGGCAAGTGCGCCGATGAGGTCGCGGTCGACGCGCTCGTCGATGACGCCGAAGAAGCCGAGGCGCGGGTGCGGGATAGCGGCCTGGTCCGGCGGATCGGCGAGGCCACCGTCGTCACGGGCCGTCCCGAAGTGCGCCGCGTCGACGGAGCTCGTGAACTGGTGCGCGTTGGCGTGGCGGTCCTTTTTGGCACGGTAGAGGCTCGGACCGCCCGTAAAGACCACATCGGCGCGGTCGAGGAGAGCCTGCTCGCGGTCGAGCAGCTCGGCCGGCGCGTGGTCGAACGCGGAGAGTTCGTCCATCACGTCGAACACGACGACGCCGGCGTCGATCTCGTCGAGCAGCGGGAGGGCGAGCGGCGTGTAGAACCACACGTCGGCCGGACCGACCTCGCGGCCGATCTCGGCGACGACGGGGCGCATCGCCTCAATGCAGGCGTCGCTGAAGCCGCCGCCGTGAAGGCCGATGTGGACGCGGATGACTGTCACACCCGGGTGAGGCATCTGGCGCTCGGCGAACACCTCGGCTCCGTGCTCGACGTCAAAGTCATGGACCGGCTCCTCGATGACGATGACGGGGCGATGGGCGGCGATCCGCGACAGGACATGCTGCGGACGCTGGTAGACAAAGTCCCACCGAAGGTGAGAGAAAACGACGAGTGGAGTCATCGACGACAGGAGAACTGATGGGGTGAAGGCGGCGGACTCTGCCGCCCCTGAGTTACCCATAATCGCCGAATGGGGATCCTGCGGGAAGTCCTGACCGGGCAACCGGAAAGGCCCCACATTGCCAAAACACACATTCGTAACGCATGAAGCCGGACGTGGTCAGACCGCGGCGCCGAGACGCTCGAACCACTCGTCCGGCATGTCCACGCTCGCCGCGGCGACGTTCTCGTCGAGGTGCGCGACGCTGGACGTGCCGGGGATGGGCAGCATGACGGGCGAGCGCTTGAGCAGCCACGCGAGCGCGACTTGGCTCGGCGTGGCGCTGAGGGCTTCGGAGGCCTCGGCGAGGGTGTCGGAGCCCGAGAGCTTGCCGGCGTCGAGCGGGAACCAGGGGATGAAGGCGATGCCCTCGCGCTCGCAGTGGTCCAGGACGTCCTCGGACTTGCGGTTGCCAAGGTTGTACTCGTTCTGGACGCTCACGATGGGGAGAACGCGGCGGGCCGCCTCGATCTCCTCGACCGACACCTCACTCAGGCCAACGTGGCGGACCTTGCCAGCGTCCTGCATCTCTTTCAGGACGCCGAACTGCTCGTCCGCAGGCACTTCGGGGTCGATGCGGTGGAGCTGGTAGAGCGGGATCTGGTCCAGCTTCAGGCGCCGCAGCGACATCTCGACGGACTGCCGGAGGTAGTCCGGCCGGCCGCAGACGGGCCAGACGTTAGGGCCGGTGCGAAGGAGCCCACCTTTGGTCGCAATGACGAGGTTCTCGGGGTACGGGTGCAGCGCCTCGGCGATGAGGTCTTCGGAGACGTGCGGGCCGTAGCTGTCCGCGGTGTCGATGAGCGTCACGCCGGTCTCGACGGCGCGGCGGAGGACGGCGAGGGCAGCGTCGTGGTCACGGGGCGGGCCCCAGATGCCCGGCCCGGTGATGCGCATCGCGCCGAAGCCGAGGCGGTGGACCGGCAGATCGCCGCCGAGAAGGAAGGTCCCGGACGGAGCGGCGGTCGGAGAGTCGGACATGACGGGCGGGAGAGAGTGGACGCGCCTTACGCCCGGGCGCGTGCACCTTTTCCTCTCATGCCCCGATTTCCTGCAACACCCGCGCGATCTCGGCTGGCGCGCGGCCGAGGCGCGGACCGTACCACGAAAACGCTTCCCCATCGACGAGCGCGACGCGGGCCGTGGGCACGAGCGCCCGGACCTCGGCGAGGTGCTTCTCGGCGAATGGGTACGGCTCGGACGAGAGCAGGACCACGTCCGGACGGGCCGCGACGAGATCGGCGTCGGTGACAGCAGGGTAGCGCGTGAGGTCGCCGAAGGCGTTGGTGAGGCCGCCTTTCGCCATCACGTCGTGGATGATGGTGTCAGCGCCAACGGTCATCCACGGGTCGCGCCAGATCAGGTAGACGGCGCGGAGGGGCGCGGGCGGCGGGGCGAGCGTCGCGAAGACCGCGGCGAGGTCCGCGGCGAGGCGGTCGCCTTCCAATGTGCGCCCAGTGGCCTGGCCGAGGCTGCGGAGGGCGCCGAGGGTGTCCGCGACGGTCGCAATGTCCGAGAGCCAGACGGGGACGCTGGCGGCAGCGAGGGCCTCGACGGGGGCGCGGTCGTTCTCTTCGCGACTGGCGACGACGAGGTCCGGGCGGAGGGCGAGGACACGCGCAGGATCGGTGCCCTTGGTGCCTCCGACGATGGTTTTGCGTCCTTTCCAGCCCTCAGGGTGGACGCAAAAGCGCGTGATTCCGACGGTTTCGGCGTCGAGGCCGAGGGCGGCGAGGGCTTCGGTGAGGCTCGGGACGAGCGAGACGATGCGTTGCGGACGAGCTGGCGGTGGCGGACCGAGCCAGACTGGGTCAGGCATGGCGGGTGGGTAGAGCGACGCTAGAGCAGTGGTAAATCGCGCCATTGAGAGCCAGCACGATGCAGCCTCGGCGTCAGGTAGCGAGAGCGGCGACGAGGCGGGCGACGAGGCCGTCGAAGGAGCCGTTGGACATGACGAGGACGAGGTCGCCGGGGCGGAGCGCGGCGACGAGATCTGGCAGGAGGGCGTCGGCGCTGGGATAGGCCGCGGCGGGCGTGCCGTGCGCCTCGATGGCACGGACGACAGCCGCGGGGTCGAGAAAGTCGTCGGTCGTGTCGTTGTGGCGGAGGGGCGGGGCCGAGAGGAAGGCGCGGTCGGCCGCGCCGAAGGCCTCGCCGTAGCGTGTCTCGAAGACCTTGCGGCGGCTGGAATTGGAGCGCGGCTCGAAGACGGCGACGAGGCGCCCGCCGGGACGGCCGTCAGCGGGCTCGAAGCGATCTGCCCACCGCTCGCGGACGGCCCGGATCGTCGCCTCGACAGACGTCGGGTGGTGCGCGAAGTCGTCGACGACGAGGATGCCGCCGGGCTCGCCGCGGGGCTCCTGGCGGCGCGCCATGCCGCGGAAGGTGCCGAGCGCGTGGGCGACCGTCGCGAGCGCCACGCCTTCGCCGAGGGCGACGGCCGCGACGGCGAGGGCGTTGTGGCGGTTGAAGTCGCCCCCGAGTGGGAGGAACGCCTCGGCCGAGTCACCGAAGGCGTCGATGCGGAAGCGCTGCCCGCCGGGCTCGGGGCGCACGTCGCGGGCCGTCACGTCGCAGGCGGGCGTGTCGCCGTAGAGCGTGACGCGGGCGGCGGAGTGCGCGGCGAGGGCGCGGACGGACGGGTCGTCTCCCCAGAGGACGAGGTGGCCGCCCGCTTGCGGGACGAGGCCGACGAACGTCTCGAAGGCCACACGGTAGTCGTCGACGTCGTCGTAGATGTCGGCGTGGTCGAACTCCAGGCTCGTCACGACGGCCACCTGCGGCCGGTAGAGCAGCATCTTGGGCCGCTTGTCGAAGTAGGCCGCGTCGTACTCGTCGCCCTCGACGACGAAGTGGGGGCCCGTCCCCAGCCCGGCCGTCGCCTCGTCCCCGACGATGACGCCGCCGACGAGAAAGCCCGGGTCGAGACCGGCCGCGCGCAGGACGTGCGTCGCCAGCCCGGTCGTCGTCGTCTTGCCGTGCGTGCCCGCGACGACGACGGGCCGGCGGCCGGTGAGGAAGACGTTCCCGAGCGCTTCGGGGAACGAGGCTTGCACGAGCCCGGCCTCGCGCGCGGCGGCGGCCTCGACGTGCGTCGGGATGGCCGCGTTGCCGACGACCGTGAGGTCGGCGGCCACAGCGAGGTGGGCGGCGGCGTACCCGTCCAGAACTTCCACGCCCGCGGCGGCGAGGCGCGTCGACATCGGCGGGTAGGCCGCGGCGTCGGAGCCGCGGACGCTCCGGCCCGAGGCGGCGAAGAGCTCGGCGAGCGCGCCCATGCCCTTGCCGCACACGCCGACGAGGTAGACGCTCCGGATCGCCTCGGGCGGGGGCAGCGGCGGGCGGGCGAAGACGCGCAGGTGCGCGTCGGGGAAGTCTTCGGGGCGGCGCATCGGTTCGGGTTCACCCGACGGAAGGAGGAGGCGGGCGCGAAACCTACCGCCCTCCCGGCCGGCACCTGCCGCTACTCGCCCGCAGCAGCGCCCGGCGCGGCGGCGCCAGACGCGCCCGACGCGGGCCGCGCAGCCGTCCGGGCCAGCGCGCGGCGCTCGGCGACGCGCACGGCCGCCCCCTCGGCGAGGCCCGACTGGCCCGACACGACGATGGACTCGCCGGTCCGGACGCCCGACAGCAGCACGACGTTGGGGCCCGCCGTGGGCCCGAGCTCGACCGTGCGGCGCTCGGCGACGGTCCCGCCCTGCGGACCGCGCGCGGCGACCATCACGGCCGTCGCGTCGCCGTCGCGGACGATGGCGTCCTGCGGGACGACGACGACGTTTTCGAGGATCGACCGCGTGACGGCGAGGCGGACGACCATCGCCGGCTTGAGCGCGCCGTCGCTGTTGTCGACCTGGATTTCGACGGGGAACGTGCGCGTCTGCGGGTCCACGGCGACGCCCACGAACGTCACGCGGCCGCCGCGCGGCCCGCCCGCACCCGTCGCCGGCGTAACCTGGACGGTCGCGCCGACGCGGATGGCGCCGGCGTAACGCTCGGGCACGCCGGCCTCAATCTTGACCGCCCCGCCCGAGACGATCCGCACGACGGGCATGCCGGGGCTGGCGAGCTCGCCCGGCCCCATGATGCGCTCCTGGATGACGCCCGCGAAGGGCGCGACGATGCGCGTGTTGGCGAGTTGCGACTGGGCGCCGCGGACGACGGCGAGGCTGCCGGACTCGCCCGCGCGGGCGGCGACGACGCCCTGCTGGGCGGCCCGGAGCTGGCCCTGCGCCTGCGCGATGCCCGCGTCGGCCGCAGCGACCTGCGCACGAGCGGCGGCGAGTTGCGTCTCGACGGCGCGGAACTCGAGGGCCGAGAGGATCGAGTCGCGGACGAGCGGCAGCTGGCGGCGGTACTGGTCCTGCGCGAGGTCGAACTGGGCCTGCGCGCCCTGGCGCGTGGCGCGGGCGGCCCGGATGCCTGCCTCGGCCTGCGCGACGCCGGCCTGGGCCTGCGCGATGCCCGCCCGCGACTGGGCCACGCCGGCCTGGGCCTGCGCGACGCCGGCCTGCTGGCCCGTCGCCCGGACCTGCGCGATCGTCGCGCCCTGCCGGACGAACGTCCCGACGGCCGCGACGTACGTGAGCGTCCCGCCGACGTCGGGCGAGAGGGCCGCGTCGTTGGTCGCC
>DASWMO010000192.1:0-2825 GCA_036399715.1 Rubricoccaceae bacterium | reverse complement strand
CAGCACCCGGCCGCGATGGCGCGTGCCTTCGGGCTCGCGACGGCTGCGGGCCGCCTCGCCCACGGCGCCGGTCGTATCCCAACGCGCACGTTCGCGACGGCCTCGACGCCCGACATCGGCCGCATCGGCACATGACCACGCCCCATTCCGATTTTCCGCGCCTCCTGCTCGTCGCCGACGGCTTCGCCTCCGGGAGGTCGGAGATGGACGCCGCGGCGATTGCCGCCCGCACACGCGCCCTCGTCGAGGCCGGGGTCGTCTTCGTGATGCTCCGCGACCACGCCGCTGACGCCGCCACATTCGCCGCGGCCGCCGAGGCGCTCGCCCGTGACCTCCGCGCGGCCAACCCCGACGTCTGCCTCGTCGTCAACTCTCGGCCCGAGGTCGCGCTCGCGCTCGGCGCGGGTCTGCACGTCGGCCGCCGCGGGCCGCTCGTGAGCGAGGCCGTCGCGACGGGCGCGGCGTTTGTCGGCTACTCGGCCCACTCGGCGACGCAGGTCCGGACGGCCGCCCTCGCCGGGGCCGCCTACGCGACGCTCTCGCCCGTCTTCGAGACCGCCTCGCACCCCGACACGCCACCGCTCGGGCTCGGCCCGCTCCGCCTCGCCGCCTCGGCGGCGGGCATCCCCGTCTTCGCCCTCGGCGGCCTTACGCCACCCCGCGCCCGCGAGGCACGCGCGGCCGGAGCCCACGGCGTCGTCGCACTCTCGCAGCTCCTGTTCGGCTGGAACGCCCCCCGCACCGTCCGCGCCTTCCTCGACGCCCTCAGCGCGTAGCGACCGCCCGAACCGCCTGCCGCGAGGCCGGTACCCCGTCCCGGCCGTCGATACCCCTGACCGGAACCCGGTACGCGTGCCGGAAGCCCGGTACACGCGCCGGGTTTAGGGGAAAAGGTCTACGAGCCGAATAGGTTCGCTGTGGACCTAATAACTGTGCTGCACCTTCGGTACTAAGGTCCGGCGCTTTCACCCCGCGACCGGCCCCCGGTCCCCTCACCCGACTCCCGATGCCCGTCCCGACCGCCCTCACCATCGCCGGCTCCGACTCAGGCGGCGGCGCCGGCATCCAGGCCGACCTCAAGGCCTTCGAGGCGCACGGCGTGTTCGGGATGAGCGTCGTGACAGCGCTGACGGCCCAGAACACGCGCGGCGTCGCGGCCGTGCACGAGGTTCCGGCCGCGTTCGTGACGGCCCAACTCGACGCCGTCGCGAGCGACCTACCTGTCGGGGCGGTCAAAACGGGCATGCTCGCGACCGCCGAGGTCGTCGCCGCCGTCGCCGACGGGATCGCGCGCTGGCGCCTCGCGCCCGTCGTCGTGGACCCCGTGATGGTCGCGACCTCCGGCGACCTGCTCCTTCGCCCCGATGCCGTCGCGGCGGTCCGGGAGCGCCTGCTGCCACTCGCCGACGTGGCGACGCCCAACGCACACGAGGCCGCCGTCCTCGCCGGCTTCCCCGTCCAGACGCTCGCCGACGCGCGCCGTGCCGCCGCGGCGATTCTCGCCCTCGGCCCCCGCGCCGTCTTGGTCAAAGGCGGCCACCTGACAGGCGAGCCTGACGCGGTCGACGTGCTGCTCACGGCGGACGGGACAGAGACGCTGTTTCGCCACCCGCGGCTCGACACGCCGCACACGCACGGGACGGGCTGCACGCTCGCGAGCGCCATCGCGGCGAACCTCGCGCGCGGCCTGCCGCTCGCCGAGGCCGTCCGACGCGCGCGGGCCTACCTCCAGGAGGCCATCCGGCACGCGCCCGGCCTCGGAGGGGGACACGGCCCGACGCGCCACTTCTGGTTTCTCAGCGGCGACGAGGCGGCCGGCCCGCAGGACGACCCCGTCTCGGTGCATTAAACCGCATACGCGGCGAGTACCGCGAAATACCCCGCAAGCAGCAGCACGACGACGAGCCAGAGCGCGCCCGCCCGCATCACGGTCCACCCGACGGAGCCGCCATATGCGCGCCGCAGCGCGACGGCCGTCCACAGCGGCAACGCGGCGTAGAGCGCGGCCGAGATCAGCACGTCGCCGGTCGGGCCGGCGAGGATCGTCCCGGGCAGGAAGGCGAGCAGCAGGAACGCCATGAGATGGAAGCCGAACACGGCGTGTCCGACGACGCCGAGCGGTCGGCTCGGGTATAGCCCCCGCAGCACGATGGCGACGGCCGGAACGAACAGGACCAGGAACGTCGGCAGCGCCTCGCCCATCCGCTGCTCGACGCCCGCAGCGAACAGGGCCGGAGCGAGCCCGCTCGCGCGTTCGGCCGCAGTGTAGGCCCCCGGCCCAACGAGACCGGCGATGGTCTCGGCCGGGACCGGGTCAAACCATTGCACGGCCACGAAGAACACGAAGTTGACCACGAGGTAGAGCTTCGCCGGGGGCGGGTGGCGTGCGCGGCGCCCGGCGAGGTAGTCCGCCGTGAGCACGCCGGGGCGCAGCACGAGGTCGACGGCGGCGCGGGCGAGCGCGCCGTTGACCTGCACGACGGCGTCGAGGACGTCGAAGAACGTGACGCCGGCCGAGAGGCTCGCGGCCTGGGCGTGGTCCTGCCCGCACGCGGCGCAGAATGGTCCCGTGACGGGCGTGTCGCAGTTCAGGCAGGACGTCGTGTCCATCGGGCGGGGCGAGGAGCGGCCGCGAACCTACCGCCGCTCCGACGCATCTTCACTTGGTCCGCCGCCCCGGTCCCGGTTACCTTCGGGACCTGCCGTGAGAGACCGCTTCTCACCGCGATGCACCCGTAGCTCAGCTGGATAGAGCGTCGCACTACGGATGCGAAGGTCAGAGGTTCGAATCCTCTCGGGTGTACCTGACTGGACGCCGGTCTCCA
>DASWMO010000191.1:0-22361 GCA_036399715.1 Rubricoccaceae bacterium | reverse complement strand
CCCTCGGCGACGAGCTTGATCGCGCCCTCGTCGATCACCATGCCCACGAACGTCAGGCCGAGGCCCCAGTCCGTCGCGCGGTTCTGGACGAACAACTGCCGGTTGTTCTTGTCGATGACGTAGACCGGCCGCAGCAGGCGCGTCTCGCCCGTGCGCGTGTTGCGCACGTCGAGCTTGGCCGCGATCGCCATGTCGACCGAGTCGCGGCTCAGCCCGACCGCGTCGAGGTCGACCTCCAGGTCGTACCCCGTGAAGCGGACGACGTAGGCGCCCTTGTTCTCGCCCGCGTCGAGCACGAGCGAGTCGCCCTCGGCGAGCACGGACTCCTCGCCGGCCTCGGCCGGGTTGGCGCTCATCGCGCTGGGGAAGACGGCGACGTAGAGGTCCCTTACGAGGCCCTCGCGCACGTCCGGGTGCTGGATCCACTGATCGCGGCCGTCCTTGTAGACCACGTTGCGCGTCTGGAAGCGCGCCCCGCGGCGGTCCACGACGTCCATCACGTACACCGGCCGTCCCTCCGCGTTCACCTCCTGCCCGCGGTACGTCCATTCGTAGTCGTCGGCGCGGACCGTCTGCCCGAGCGGGACCACGATGTTCTCGCGCGAGCCCTGGATGTCGGTCCCGTTGTTGTCCGAGATCGGGTCGTTGTAGACGCCCGAGGCCACGATGCCGAGCAGCATCAGCCCGAAGCCGACGTGCGTGAGGGAGCCGCCGACCATCTTGAGGTTGCCCCGCCCGACGCGCCACATCACGATCGCATTGCCGAAGAGCGTGAAGAAGGCCGCGAAGAGGAGCAGCAGGAGGAGCAGGCTCGTCCCGTGCGTGTGCCAGACGGCCGTGACGGCCGCGGGCACGAACCCGGCCGAGGCGGTCTGCGCCGCCGCTGCCGCCGGGGCGGCCTGGACGGTGAGCGGCACGAACGGCGTGAACAGCACGACGGCGGCCGTCGCCGCGACGGTCAGTGCGACGGGCCGCAGCAGGACGCGGTTCACGTCCTCGACGGACATCGTGCGCCACCAGAATGTTTGCCCGAGGCCTGCGAGGAACGCGATCGCCACACCGAGGGGCAGCGTCCACGTCGTGTAGAACGCAGCGGGCACGGCCGACGGGTTGTTGCGGAAAATCTTGCCGAGGATCGGCGCCGACGTCCCGAGCGCGATCACGACGCCCGTGATCGCGAGCAACAGCGCGCCCGTGAACACCATCGATTCGCGGCTCAGCGACGCGGGCGCCTTGGCCGGGGCCGGCAGGTCACGCCAGCGCCACGCGAGCAGCCCGAAGCCGAGCAGCCCGATCGAGCCGATCCACAGCAGCAGCTGGTTGTACAGCCCGAGGTCCACGAACGAGTGGACTGATACGTCGCCGAGCACGCCCGAGCGCGTCAGGAACGTCGAGTAGATGACGAGCTGGAACGCGACGACCGTGAGCGCGAGCGCGGACTTGTGCCCCGCCGACGTCTTCTTCTGGACCACCATCGCGTGCAACCCGGCGACGGCGAAGATCCACGGCACGAGGCTCGCATTCTCGACCGGGTCCCACGCCCACCAGCCGCCGAAGCTCAGGGTCTCGTAGGCCCAGTAGCCGCCCATCATGATCCCGACGCCGAGGATGCCCGTCCCGGCAAGCGCCCACGGCAGCGCGGGCCGCACCCACTGCGTGTAGCGCCGCGTGACGAGGCCGGCTGCGGCAAACGCAAACGGCACCATCAACAGCGTGAAGCCCGTGAACAGCGTCGGCGGGTGGATGACCATCCACGGGTTCTGGAGCAGGTCGTTCAGGCCCTGCCCGTCGGCCGGGACGAAGCCGGGCACCTGCAGCATCGGCGCGTCGGGAAACTTGGCGGCGAGGCTCACGAACGGGCTCGCTCCGATGGGCAGGGGCCCGAGCTTCAGCCCGACGATCATCGACAGCAGGAACGCCTCGCACAGCGCGACGACGGCCAGCACGATGGGCGCGAAGACCGTCTGCGCCTCGCGGGCCGCGCCCGTCCGGCCGGGCCGCGTGGACCACCGGATGAGGACCGCCCCGACGACCGCCGTCATGATGGCCCACAGCAGGAACGACCCTTCCTGCCCGGCCCAGAACGACGAGAACGTGTAGTGCCACGGCATCGCGCGGCTCGTCTGCTGGTAGACGTACGCGATCTCGAAGTGGCGACCGAAGAGCCCGGTCCAGAGCGCGCCCGCGGCGACGGCGAGGCCCATCCCCATGGCCGCCCACGACCAGCGCCCGACGCGGGCCCACCCCTCCGCGGCACGGCCGTCCTCCGGGTCGGCGCCCTCGGCGGGCCGAGCACGGGCAGCGAGGACGAACGCGACGCCGGCCGCGAGCGCGGCGACGAAGGCGACGAGCAAGGCGAGGCTTCCAGCAGTAGCCAGCATGTCAGGACGGGTTTCAGCGCGGAGTAAAACGTACGCTCCCGAGCTGGCGATTCGTGCGCTGGGTCGCCCTCGGGAGCCGTTTCCGCGCCGTCTTCCCGCAGGCGCGGGGCGCTCGGATCCGCATGCGCACGGCACGTGCGAGCGGCCCGAAGCGGTCGGCACACCGGCACGAACAAGAAAATGACCGGCCGGTCACATTCTGAACCGTTCGTTCACACAGGCGCGAATCTTCGACCGCCGCGGCACGTCCATGGCGGACTGTCCCGCCTGCTGCGCTCCGATGATCATTTCCGACTTTGCCATCAAGCGGCCGCTCGTCACGGTCGTCGTGATGCTCAGCCTCGTCCTCTTCGGCGTCCTGTCGCTGCTGCGCCTCGAAACCGACGAGTTCCCCGAGATCGCCCCGCCGTTCCTCATCGTCGGCGTGCCGTACCCCGGCGGGTCGCCGGACGGCGTCGAGCGCGAGATTCTCGACCCCATCGAGGAGGCGGTGCAGGGCATCTCGGGCGTGACCAAGATCAACGGCAGTGCGCTCGACAGCTATGCGCAGCTCTCGATCGAGTTCGAGTTCTCGAAGGACCCGCAGGAGGCCTCGACCGAGGTCCGCGACGCCATCTCGGCGATCCGCGGCGACCTCCCGGCGGAGATGGAGGAGCCGATCATCCGGCGCTTTTCGCCCAACGACCTGCCCATCCTGTCGGTCTCGCTCTCGTCCGAGACGCTCTCGACGACCGAGCTGACGCAGCTCGCCGACAACGTCGTCGCCCGCGAGATCCGCGGCGTGCCCGGCGTCGCCCGCGTCGACATCGCCGGCGAGCGCAACCGCGAGCTGACGATCAACCTGCGGCCCGACGCGCTCGTGCAGTTCGGCGTCTCGCCGGCGCAGGTCGTGCAGGCCGTCCAGGGCCAGAACCTCGCCGCGCCCGTCGGGCGGCTCAACGGGGCCGCGACCGAGCAGACGATCCGCCTCGAAGGCCGCATCCAGGACGTCGAGAGCTTCTACCGCATTCCCGTCGGGCGCGGCAACGGCGGGCGGGCGGTCTACCTCGGCGAGGTCGCGACCGTGGAGGACGGGGCCGAGGAGGCCCGCACGCTCGCGCTCTACAACGGCCGCGAGGCCGTCGGCGTCGACGTGGTGAAGTCGTCGGACGCGTCCACGACGACCGTCGCGAACCAGATCATCGCGCGGCTGGACCGCCTCGAAGCCGCCGGCACGCTGCCGGCGGGCACGCAGCTCGACGTCGTCCGGAACTCGGGCACGCGCGTCGCCGCGTCGGTGAACAACGTCGTCGAGACGCTCATCGAGGGCCTCTTCCTGACGATCCTCGTCGTGTTCGTCTTTCTCAACTCGTGGCGCTCGACGGTCATCACCGGCCTCGCGCTGCCGGTCAGCGTGCTCGCGTCGTTCGTTCCGCTGTGGATCCTCGGCTTCACGCTGAACACGATGTCGCTGCTCGGGCTGTCGCTCGCCATCGGCATCATCATCGACGACGCGATCGTCGTCCGCGAGAACATCGTCCGGCACGTCGAGATGGGCAAGGACCACTTCCGTGCGAGCAAGGAGGGGACCGACGAGATCGGGCTCGCCGTCGCCGCGACGACGTTCTCGATCGTCGCCGTGTTCGTGCCCATCGCGTTCATCGACGGCATCGCCGGGCAGTGGTTCAAGCCGTTCGCGCTGACCATCGCCACGTCCGTCCTGGTGTCGCTCTTCGTGTCGTTCTCGCTGGACCCGATGCTCTCGGCGTACTGGCCGGACCCGCACGTCCCGGAGGACAAGAAGAACCTCCTGACGCGCACGCTGGACCGCTTCAACGCGTGGTTCGACCGCCAGGCTGAGGGCTACCGCCGCGTCATCGGATGGGCGTTGGACCACCCGTCGATCGTCGTTCTGTGGGCGCTCGCGAGCCTCTTCGCGGCCATCGCGCTGCCCGCGTCGGGCGTCATCGCGGCGGGCCTGATCGTCGCCGTGACGGCCCTCGCGTCCGTCGCCCTGAAGGCCCTTCCGAAGCACGGGTACGTCACCGCCCCGCTGATGATCGTCGCGCTCGTCGGGATGGGCGCCGCGATCCGGTTCGCACCCGAGTCGGCGCACGTCGGCGGATCCTTCTTTGGCGAGGACGACCGCTCGGAGATCCAGATGTCCGTCAAGACGCCGCCGGGGTCCAGCCTCGCCGTCACGCGGGACCGCATTGAGCAGGTCGCGGCCGTCGCCCGGGCCCACCCGGAGGTCGAGTACGCCTACGCGACGGTCTCGTCGCAGACCGGCGCCGTGGACGAGGGCAGCGTCTACGTGCACCTCGTCCCGATCGCGCAGCGCGAGAAGAGCCAGAACGACCTTACGGGAGAGATCCGCGCCGCGGCGATCCAGATCCCCGGCGTCGAGGTCTCCGTCTCGACGGGCTTCGACGCCTCGAAGCAGATCCAGCTCCAGCTCCGCGGGACGGACTCCGAGCAGCTCGCCGTCGCGGCCGATGCGCTGCTGGCGCGCGTTCGCGAGGTCCCCGGCACGGCCGACGTCGGCCTCTCGACGCGCGGCCGGCGGCCCGAGGTCGGCGTGGACCTCGACCGCGACGCCGCCCTCCAGCGCGGCGTCTCCGTCGCCGACGTCGCGTTCTCGCTCCGGCCGGCCTTCGCGGGCATCGACGCCGGCGACTGGGTGGACCCCGACGGCGAGACGCGCGACGTGACGGTCCGCTACGGCCCCGAATTCCGCGAGAGCGCCGAGGCCCTCCAGAGCCTCCCGCTCCGCGTCCAGACGGCCGCCGGCCCGACGACGATCTCGCTCAGCGAGGTCGCGACGGCGCGGGCGGGCCTCGGGCCAGCCGTCATCCAGCACCTCGACGGCGACCCCGTCGTGTCGGTCGAGTCCAACGTCGCGCAGGGTTACGACCTCAACGGCGTCCTCGCGGGCATCAACGCGACCATCGCCGAGAGCCCGCTGCCGGCGGGCGTGGAATTGGACCAGGGTGGGCAGGCCGAGGATCAGAACGAGGTCTTTACGAGCCTCATCACGGCGCTCCTCTCGGGCATCCTGCTGATGTACCTCATCCTCGTGCTCCAGTTCAACTCGTTCCTGGACCCGCTCGCGATCCTCGTCTCGCTCCCACTGTCGCTGCTCGGCGTGATGCTCGGGCTGCTCATCGCTGGGTCCACGATCAACATCATGTCGATGATCGGCGTGATCCTGCTGATGGGCATCGTGGCCAAGAACGCGATCCTGCTCATCGACTTCGCAAAGGAGTTGCAGGGCCGCGGGCTGTCCGCGAGGGACGCGCTCGTCGAGGCCGGCGGGATCCGGCTGCGGCCGATCCTCATGACGACGTTCGCGCTCGTGGCCGGCATGGTCCCGATCGCGATCGGCTCCGGTGAGGGCGCCCTCTTCCGGCGTCCGCTCGGAGCGGCCGTCATCGGCGGCGTGATCACGTCCACGATCCTGACGCTCATCGTCGTCCCGACGGTCTACGAGATCTTCGATACCTGGCGGACGGCGCTCTCAGCGCGCGTCCGCGGCGTGAAGGCCCCGGCGCACGGGGCCGCAGGTGACGGCGCCACACGTGACCTTCCGACGACGGGCGATGGCGGCGTCGCGCTCCCGGCGTAAGCCCGGCGGAGTGAGGCTCGGCGGGGTGAGGGAGAGGCCGCCTCCCGCGGTGCCCCTACCTTGCATGGCTCTCACCCGCCGAGCCCCGCGCCGATGGACGCCGTCCGCTTCCTGATCGACTTCATCCTGCACATCGACGTCCACCTCGTCGAGATCGTGCGGCAGGCCGGCGGGTGGACCTACGGCGTCCTCGGGCTGATCGTGTTCTGCGAGACGGGCCTCGTCGTTCTGCCAATCCTCCCCGGCGATTCGCTCCTGTTCGCCGCCGGCGCGCTCGCCGCCAAGCCGGACGGGGTACTGAACGTGCACCTGTTGGCGGCCATTCTGGTCGCTGCGGCCATCGCGGGCGACGCGCTGAACTACGCCATCGGCGACCGCTTCGGGCGGACCATCGCCGCCCGCGGTTGGGTGAAGGCGGCGCACCTGGAGCGGACGCAGCACTTTTTCGAGCGCTACGGCGGGCGGGCCATCGTCCTCGCCCGCTTCGTCCCCATCGTCCGGACCGTCGCGCCGTTCGTGGCCGGGATGGGGACGATGCCGTACCGGCAGTTTTTCGTGTACAACGTCGCCGGAGGCGTCGCGTGGGTGCTCCTGTTCCTCTACGGCGGCTACTTCTTCGGCGGCCTCCGTGCTGTCGAGGAAAACTTCTCGCTCGTCATCCTGGGCGTGATCGCCGTCTCGGTCTTGCCCATCCTCGTTGAGGTGATCCGTGCGCGGCTCCGGCCGGCCGTGCCCGAGGACGTCGAGGACGCGCAGGCGGCGCTCGCCGCCGCCCGTGCCGCCGAGGCGGCCGATGAATCGGTTCGGTAGGGTCAGTCCGCGAGGCACGTCCTCCGCACGACGGTGCGACCTGCCGACCTGGCGCGAGGCAGTGTGAGCCGCCGCTGGGTGCGGGCGCGTAGCTTGGCCACCCGATCCACGCCCTGCCGATGACCGCGCTCCCCGATCCGACCGCTGCCCCCGCTGCGCCGCGACGCGGCCTCCGCCGGCTCTCGTTCACGCACTGGATCTTCGTCGGCATGGCCGCGGGCGTCCTCGTCGGCGTGCTCTTCCCGGGGCAGGGGCCGGACACGCCGGGCTTCGACGGCGCCGACCTCAAGATCCTCTCGGACCTCTTCGTCCGCGGGATCAAGATGATCATCGGCCCGATCCTCTTCGCGACGCTCGTGATCGGGATCGCCGGCCACGGCGACGACCTCAAGAAGGTCGGCAGGCTCGCGTTCCGCTCGATCCTCTACTTCGAGGTCGTGACCACGGTCGCCCTCTTCGTCGGCCTCGCGGCCGTCAACCTCGTCCGCCCCGGCGACAACCCGGCCCTCACGCAGGCGCTCCGCGCGGCCGAGGCGCAGGCGCCCGCCGTGACGCTCGCCGAGCCCCTCGGCTGGCAGGACCACATCCGCAACATCGTTCCGACGTCCGTCTTCGACGCGCTCGCGACGAACAACGTGTTGCAGATCGTGTTCTTCTCGATCCTCTTCGGCGTCGCCCTGAGCCAGGTGCCGGGCAAGCCGAAGGCCGCCTTCCTCGCGTTCACCGAGGGGCTCGCCGAGACGATGTTCAAGCTCGTCGGGCTCGTGATGCTGTACGTCCCGATCGGCGTCGGGGCCGCGCTCGCGGTCACGGTCGCGCACAGCGGGCTCGCCGTGCTGAAGCCGCTGCTGCTGCTCGTCGGGACGCTCTACGGCGCGCTGGTCGTGTTCGCGCTCGTCGCCCTGCTGCCCGTCGCCCTCATCGCGCGGATCCCCGTGCTGCGCTTTCTGAAGCAGGTCCGCGAGCCCGCGCTCATCGCGTTCACGACGACGAGTTCGGACGCCGCGCTCCCGCTCGCGATGCAGCGCATGGAGGCCTTCGGCGTGCCGCGCCGCATCGTCTCGTTCGTCATGCCGACGGGCTACTCGTTCAACCTCGACGGCTCGACGCTCTACCTCGCCCTGGCGTCCGTGTTCGTCGCACAGGCCGCGGGCATCGAGCTCTCGTGGGGCACGCAACTCGGGATGATGCTCACGCTGATGCTGACGAGCAAGGGCGTCGCGGCCGTGCCCCGCGCGAGCCTCGTGATCCTCTCGGGCACGCTGGCCGCGTTCGGCCTGCCGCTCGCCGGCATCACGGTCATCCTCGCCGTGGACGAGCTCATGGACATGGCGCGCACGACGGTCAACCTCGTCGGCAACTGCCTCGCGACGGCGGTGATGGCGCGCTGGGAGGGCGAGCTGAACATCCCCGCCGAGACGATGCCGGCCGAGGCGCTCCTCGCGAGCGGCCCGTCGTCGCCTGAGGACGCCGAGGCGCGGGCCGAGATCGGCGCCTTCTGACGCGGCGCGGCGGATCTCGCGAGGGGGGGCCCACGAGGCGGGTGCCGGGCCCGCACGCCGAGGCGGCCTCGGGCCAGACGCGCCGTGGCGCGTCTCTACGGGTGCACGGTCTTTCGTAGAGACGTGCCGTGGCGCGTCACCCGCGGCGTCTGACCCAACCTCGACCGGCTGCACCGGTCGAAACCTGTAATGGTGGGTTAGGCTCGTCGTTGTGACCTCCCGCCTCGCCCGGGGGCAGGCGTACCTTCTCGCCGCCCCGAGACTCCGCCGTATGCCCCGCGTCCGCCTGCCGACCGCCGCCCTCGCGGCCCTGCTCCTCGTCGCTGCGTGCGACTCGGCGCCGGGCCTGCCGGACGAGGGCGTCCGTCCGTCCGTGACGGCGTTTGCGCTCTCGCCCGCCCGCGACTCGCTCGAAACGAGTGCCCCGACGGCCACGGTTCCGCTCGCGATCGAGGCGACGCTCGCCGGCGAGGGGCGCATCAGCGTCCGCATCCTCGTTCGCTACTCGGGCACGACGCGCGTGTCGAGCATTGACTCGCTCGCGGCTGACACGCTCGTGACCGTCCAGCCCGGGCCGGTCCGCATCGCGCTCCCGCTCGTCCTCCCGCGCGGCGCGACGGGCGACTACGCCGTCTCGCTCTCGACCGTCGGGGCGGACGGCCGGACCGGCGGCGGCGCCTCGGGCGTGTTCCGCTTCCGCGCCGCCTCGCTCGGGCCGCCGGCCGTCTCGGGCGTCACCGCTGCGGCGAGCGTCACGCGCCCCCAGAACGGCTCGGCCCCGTTCCCTATCTCGGCCGTCGTGAGCGACCCCGACGGGCTCGCCAACATCGCGACGGTCGTGCTCACCGACGAGGCCGGCGGCGTCATCGTCGAGTTGTTCGACGAAGGTCGCACAGGCCGCTCGACCGCTGACGCGACGGCTGGCGACGGCCGCTACACGGTCACCATCGGCATCCCGGCTGCCTTTGAGCCCGGCACCTACACGCTCGCCGTTGTTGCGCTGGACCGCGCCGGGGAGGCGAGCGCGCCGGCCCCGTTCACGTTCGAGGTCCGATGATGCGCCGTCTGCTCTGCGCCGCGGCGCTCCTGCTCACCGCAGCCGGTCCGGCCGTGCATGCCCAGACCTCCGGCACGCTCGGCACGGGCGGTGCGCCGGTCCGCCTGCTGCCGCTCGGCGCCCGCAACGGCGTGAGCGTCCTCGACGGCGGGACCGGCACGCTCTATGCCGGCCCGCGCCTCATAGCCATCGCGCCGAACGGGACGGTCACCTTCCCCGGCGGCGAGGTCGCCTTCGACCCGGCGACGTCCGTCGCGCCGCGCGTATTCTCGCTCGACGCCCGCGGCGCGCTCGTCTGGGCCGGGCTGGGCTTCAACGACGCGGCCGTCGGGGCCGAGGACCCGCCCGAGACGGCTGCAGGCTTCGCTGTCTCGACCGACGGCGGCGCGACGTTCACGTACCGCTTCCCCGCGACCGACGAGTTCGCCGACACGCTCGTGACCTACGGCCGGTCGACGCTCCACGCCGTCCCCTCGACGATCCCGCAGTTTGCAGCCCCGCTCGACATCGCCATCGCCCGCGGCGACACGGTCTACGCCGCGCTCCGCACGGGCGGCCTGCGCCGGACTGTCGACGGTGGGCGCACGTGGCGGCGGATTGTCCTCCCCCCGGACTCACTCGTCACGCTCGATCCGCGGCGGACCTACGACTTCGTCTACGACCCGGCCGAGAGCCTCTTCGCCGACGCGGGCATCAACTTCGCCCCATTCTCGGTGTTGTACGACGCGACGGGGACGTTGTGGGTCGGGACCGGCGCGGGCCTCAACCGCTCGTTCCGCGTGCCCGGCGAGGCCGATCCGGGCTGGGTCCGCTACCTCGACTCGCCGTTCCGGAACGCGGACGGGACGGCCGTCGGGCCCGTCGGCAACCTCGTCTATGCCCTCGAATCGCGGCCCGCTGCAGGCCTTGGCGGCCGCGCCGCCGTCTGGGCCGCGTGCTGGCCGTCGGGCATCCCGGGTCAGACCGAGTCCGAGGAGTTCGGCGTCGTCGTGTGGCGCGGCGACGACGCCGAAGGCTTCGCCCGCTTCGAGCCGGTCCTGCTCGGCGTTCAGGTCTTCGACCTCGCCTTCGACGCCTCGCGCGCCTACGCCGCTGCGGGCGCGGCTGGCCTCTACATCTCCGGGGACGACGGCGCCTCGTGGCGCGCCGTAACGACGTTCAACGCACCCGACGGGCGGCTGCTTCCGCTGCGCCCCGGCGCGACCGTCCTCGCGGTCGCCGTCGCCGCGACGGGCCTCTACGTCGGCACGAGCGACGGCCTGCTCCGCTCCACGGACGGCGGCCAGACGTGGGAGCTGCTCCGCGCGAGCCCCGAGCCCGGCGCCGACACGTCCGGCGACGGCACGCGCATCGACTCGCCCGACGTCGAGGTCTACGCCTACCCCAACCCGTTCACGCCGTCCCGCGACGGCGCGCTCCGCGTCCGCTTTACGCTCGACGGCGGAACGGACGCGACGGTCCGCATCTTCGACACGGCGATGAACCCGATCCGCACGCTCGACGCCCCCGGCCTGAGCGCCGGCGCCAACGAGGTGTCGTGGGACGGCCTCTCGGACGACGGCCTGCGGGTCGCCAACGGGCCGTATGTCTACATCGTCTCCGCAGGCGGACGGCAGCTGTCGGGCCGCATTCTCGTCCTCAACTAGTGCCGATGCCGCGTTCCGCATTCCGTCCCGCTACGGCCGTCTACGCGGCGGCCCTCGTGCTCGGCGCGCTCGCCCCGCGCGCCCACGCACAGGGCCCGGCCGCGTTCTCGCGCCTCGGCATGGGCGCCCGCGCCGTCGCCGGGGCGGGGCAGGTCGCGGACCTCTCGGGCGACGCCTCGCCGTTCGTCAACGCCGCGCTCGCGCCGTTCCAGGCCGGGCAGGCCGTCGAGCTGTCCGCCGCCGCGCTGACCTTCGACCGCCGCTGGACGGCCGTGCAGGTCGGCGCGCCGCTGCGGCCCCGCGCGGGCTTCGCGGTCGGCGTCGTCTCGGGCGGCGTCTCCAACATCGACGGCCGCGACGCGAGCGGCTACCCGACGGGCACGCTCCGCACGGACGAGTTCGCGTTCTTCACGTCCTTCGGCATCCGCGTCTCGGACCGCCTCTCGGCCGGCCTCGGCTTCCGCCTCTACCGCTCGGACGTGTTCGAGGGCGTCACGCCGCCGACAGCCCTCGGCATCCAGCTCGGCCTCGCGGCCCGCCTCACGCCGCGCCTCTCGCTCGGCCTCGTCGCCGACGACCTCTTCGCGCGCTACGAGTGGAACGCCGCGGCCGCGGGAGGCGGAGCGGCGACGGACCCGTTCCCGCGCCGTGTCACGGCTGGCGCGGCCTACTCGCTCGGGCGGCGCCCGTCCGGCCGCTCGCGCGGACAGATCTCGGCCGACCTCGAACTCTCGACGCTCGCTCAGGAGACGACGCGCCCCGACGGGACGGACGTCTCGGGCCCGGTCCTCATCCCCGACGAGACCGAGATCGCGGCCACGCTCGCGACCGTCCGCGGCCGCGTCGGCGCCGAGGTGTGGCTCGCCGAGCCGTTCGGCATCCGCGTCGGCGTGGACCGCATCGGCTCCGGCGGCCTCGACGTGGCGCGGCCGGCCGTCGGCTTCGCCCTCCGGCAGCGCTTCACGGACCTCGACGCGCGGATCGACTACACGGCCGCGCTCGAGCCCTACGGCACGGGCATTCTGCACATGGCGACCGTCCGGCTCGGCCTCTGAGCCCGCCGCGTGCGTCGAGACGCTGTGGAATCCAGGTGCGGCGGCATCCTGGCACCCGGGTAGGGCGTGCTGTGCCCCCACGAGTGCCTTGGACTGCCTGCGGCCTCGCCCTGTCTGCGACTGGCCCCCTCCGCGATGCCTGCTAACCTCTGGCGCGACCTCCCGCCGCGCCCGCCCGCCAAGCCGGGCCTGATCCACGTCGTCGTCGAGACGCCGAAGCGCTCGCGCAACAAGGTCGAGTACGACCTCGTCGCCGCCTGCTTCCGCCTCGACCGCGTCCTGTACTCGTCGATCCACTATCCCGGCGAGTACGGGTTCGTCCCCCAGACGCTCCACGACGACGGCGACCCGCTCGACGCGATCGTGCTCGTCCGCGAGCCGACATTCGCCGGCTGCGTCATCGAGGCACGCCCCGTCGGCGTGTTCCATCTCATCGATGGCGGGCAGGCGGACGACAAGATCCTCTGCGTCCCGGCCCGCGACCCACTCTACGCCCACGTCACGGATCTCTCGGGCGTCGCGCCGCACACCCTCAAGGAGATCGAGCACTTTTTCCAGGTCTACAAGGACCTCGAAGAGAAGCATACCCAGTCGGGCGGGTGGGGCGGCGTCGAGGTCGCCGAGCGCGAGATCGACCGCGCCATTGAGATGGGCCGCCGCCTCCAGCCGGACGTGGCGTAGCCGGAAGGGCCTGCTGCGCAAAAAGGTGCGTCAGCGCGGGCGCCTCCCGCCGCGAGCCGTTGCCTCAGCCGTCGTCGGGTCGTCGGGCCAGGCGTGCTTGGGGTAGCGCCCGCGCAGGTCCTTGCGGACGTCGAAGTAGCCGGTCGCCCAGAAGGAGGCGAGGTCGCGGGTGACCTGCGCGGGCCGGCCGGCGGGGCTCAGCAGGTGCATCACGACGGGCACGCGCCCGCCGAGCACGCGCGGCGTCTCGCGCAGCCCGAACGTCTCCTGCAGGCGAACCGCGAGCACGGGCGCGTCGGGGTCCGCATAATCGAGGGCGATGTGCGAGCCACTCGGGACGGTCACGTGCGACGGTGCGAGGCGGTCGATCTCCGCCCGCCGGCCAGGCCCGGCGAGGGTCACGAGCGCGCCCGCGAGGTCCACGCGCGCCACGTCCGCGAGGCGCGACATGCCCGTGAGGTAGGGGCCGAGCCAGTCGCCGAGCGTGCCGAGAAGCGCCGCGTCCGAGACATCGGGCCACGCCTCGGGGGCGTGGTGGTGGAGAAAAGCGAGGCGCTCGCGGAGCCGCGCCGCGTCGCGCGACCACGGCAGGGCGGCGACGCCGGCGGCGCGGAGGCCGCCCAGAAACGCCTCGGCGACGGCGGCGGGGTCGGCGTTGCGAAGGGGCGTCTCGCGCAGCACGACGGCCCCGAGGCGGACCGTTCGCCGCGCCCGAACGGCCGTCCCGTCCCACGCGACGGTGTCGTCGGTCACGATCTGGTCCGCGAATGCGGCCTCGATCTCGCTCTCGGTCAGCGGGGCGGCGAGAAAGACGCGGGCACCGCCGGGGCGGTCGTCGAGTGCGGCGAGCGCGAGAAACGGGGCGTCGGCGAGGGGCTGCGTGCGGTCCAGCAGGGCCGTGCGGCCGTCGCGCATGCGGTAGCGCGCCCCGGCCGCCCCTTCGCCGACGCGCTGCGCGACGCGGTCGGGGTAGGCGAGCGCGACGAGGCGGCCGGCGTCGTCCGGGTCGCCCGCGTCGCGCGTGTTCCATGCCCGCCGCCAGCGTTCAGCTTCCATTCGAACGGCCCGGAGAGCGTTCGTGTCCACGCGGCCGCCGGGGACGTGCGGGCGCTCGCCGCGGAGGGCTTCGAGGCGCAGCCGCAGGTCGGCGTCGACGGGAGCTGGGCCGTCGGGGCGGACCGGGTCGCGGTCCGAGAGCAGGGCGACGAGGTCGGCGCAGACGCCAGTCTGCCCGCCGCGGAGGGCGAGGTGGGCGAGGCGTGGGTGCATCGCCTGAGCGGCGAGCGCCTGCCCGTGCGGCGTCAGGCGGCCCGCCGCGTCGAGCGCATCGAGTTCGGCGAGTAGCGTGCGGGCCGTGGCAAACGCGACCGGCGGGGGAGGGTCCAGCCACGCGAGTTCGTCCGGCGCAGCGCCCCACGCGGCGAGCGCAAGCGCGAGCGGCGCGAGGTCCGCCTGCGCGATCTCGGGCGGCGCGAACCGGACGAGGGCCGCGTCCTCGGCCGGGCTCCACAGGCGGACGGCGACGCCCGGGGCCGTTCGGCCCGCGCGGCCCGCCCGCTGGTCCGCCTCGGCACGGCTCACGCGAACCGTTTCGAGGCGGCTCATGCCTGAGGCAGCGTCGTGGCGCGGGCGCCGCGCCAGCCCCGAGTCCACGACGACGCGGACGCCGTCGATGGTCAGGCTCGTCTCGGCGATGGACGTCGCGAGGACGACCTTGCGGCGGCCACTAGCGGCCGGGCGGATGGCGGCGTCCTGCGCCTCGGCTGAGAGGTCGCCGTAGAGCGGCGCGAGGTCGACGTCCGGCGGGACCGCCCCGGCGAGGCGCTCGGCGGCCAGTCGGATCTCGGCCGTGCCGGGCAGGAAGGCGAGAACCGAACCGGGCTCGTCGCGGAGGCTGTCCTGAACAGCTCCCGCGACGGCCTCGGCCGTGTCGCGCGCGCGTCGCGCGGCCGGCGCGCGGCCGTGGCGCACGTCCACCGGGAACGCGCGCCCGTGGCTTTCGACGACCGGCGTGTCTGGCCCGATCATGGCCGCGACGCGCGCGCCGTCCAGGGTCGCGCTCATCACGACGATGCGCAGGTCCGGCCGCAAAAGCGCCCGGGCGTGGAGCGCGAGCGCCAGCCCGAGGTCGGCATCGAGCGAGCGCTCGTGGAACTCGTCGAAGACGACCGTGCCGACGCCCGCCGCCTCGGGGTCGGCGAGGAGCAGGCGCGTCAGGACGCCCTCGGTGACGACCTCGATGCGCGTCGCGCGCCCCACGCGCGTCTCGCCGCGCACGCGCAGCCCGACGGTTTCGCCGACGCGCTCGCCGAGCGTCTCGGCGAGGCGACGGGCCGCGGCGCGGGCCGCGATGCGGCGCGGTTCGAGGAGCACGATCCGCCCCGCTAGGGCGCCGGATGTCTCGCTTCTGCGTACGTCATCGAGAAGCGCGAGCGGCACGCGCGTCGTCTTGCCCGCGCCCGGCGGCGCGACGAGGACGGCCGCGCCGTGCGCCTGCAGCGCGGAGACGAGGCGCGGCAGCACCGCGTCGACGGGGAGAGCTTGGCCCGGGAGCGTCGGAGTCTGCGGCATCGCGCCAAGATCGCGCCCGGACCGAGCAGCCGACCGCCGGCGGAGACGGCCGGGACCTGCCGACGTGTCCGGCGTATGAGCCCAGCACCTCGGCCCGCCCGGTCTCGCCTTGACCTCCGTTCGACATCTCCGCGCCCTCTGGGGCCTCTACATCGCGCCGGGGCGGCTGGAGCGCGACGACGCCTTTCGGGCCGTTCTCGACCGCGAAACGGACCGGGGCCTGCAGGTGGCGGGCATCTTCGGCGTCGCGGCGCTCGTCGGGGCCGTCGTGTCCAAAATCGTCGCGGCGGCGCTGACGGGAGACAGCATGCTCCTCGCCGCGACGGACCTCTCAGGGGTGCTCGCGGACAAGCTGTTCGTGTTCTCCTTCGCCGCCCTGTTTCTTGTGGTCCGCCGGCTTCGCCCGAGTGTGCGCGTGGCGCGTGCGCTCGTCGGGATATACGTCGCCCTCGTGGCGGTCGAACTCGTCTCGGACCACCTGTTGCTGCCGGGCGGCAGCTTCGTCTCTGCGTGGCTGTCGCTGCTGCTCCTGCTGACCGTCGGGACTGTCCCGTTCCAGCCGATTCAGACGGCCGCTCTCGGGGCGGCCGTGACGGTGCTGCCGCTGCTACCAGTCCTCGCGAGCCCGTCGGTGTACGACCTGCCCGGCGAGATCCGGCGGTTCGTCTTCCTGACGCTGTTCACGTTCGTGTGCACGGTGATGAGTGCGGCGCTCTATGCCGGCCGGTACACGCAGCACCGCACGACGGTCCGGCTGGCCCGTTTCCGCGACCACCTCGAGCGCCGTGGCGAACTGCTCGAAGCGCGTTCCGAGGAACTGTCGGCGTCCGTCGAGCGGCTCTCCAAGGCGCAGACCCAGCTTGTCCAGCAGGAGAAGATGGTGTCGCTCGGGCAGCTCACTGCCGGCGTGGCGCACGAGCTCAAGAACCCCCTCAACTTCGTCAACAACTTCGCGCAGCTCTCGGAAGAGCTGCTGACGGACCTCGACGCCGAGCTTCGCGAGGACCCGATGCGGCCCGTCGGCGAGGCGCTCGACGCCTCCGGCGACCTGCTCGCGGACCTGCGGTCGAACGCGGCCAAGATCCGCGACCACGGCCGCCGCGCCGACGGCATCATCCGCTCGATGCTGGCCCACAGCCGCGCCACGCCCGGCCCGCGCCGCCCGGCCAAGCTCAACACCCTCCTCGACGAGTACGTGGGGCTGGCGTACCACGGCATGCGGGCCGAGTACTCCGGGTTCAACGTGGACCTCGTGCGCGACTACGATCCCGGGATCGGCGAGGTCGAGATCGTGCCCGAGGAGGTCGGGCGCGTGTTCCTGAATCTGCTCGACAACGCCTTCGCCGCCGTGCGGACACGCGAAAAGACCGGCGAGTCCGGCTTTGCGCCGCGCGTTGCCGTCCGGACGCGCGAGGTGCCGGAGGGGGTCCAGATCGCGATCGAGGACAACGGGACCGGCATGTCGGCCGACGTCCGGGAGAAGATCTTCGAGCCGTTCTTTACGACCAAGCCGACCGGCGAGGGGACGGGCCTCGGCCTGTCGCTGACCTACGAGATCGTCGTCCACGGCCACGGCGGCACGCTGGCGCTGGACACGGCTGAAGGCATAGGGACAACCTTCACCGTGACGCTTCCGCGCGCGGCGGTGCCGACTCCGGAGCCTGCCGAGGCGCCGGCCGTCGCCTGAGCGCTGGTGACATACTCCTCTACGAGCGTCTCGGCTTCCGCGCAGTCGAGCAGGTCGGGGTGTACTGGCGAATGGAGTCCGACCCGGGCGCCTAAGAAAGCGGCGCCGCGTTTCGCCGCGCCGTCGGGGGCGCCCGGACGTGTGGGAGTGTGACCGGCGACCGGCGATCTTCCCGGACGAGCCCTGGCCCTACACCGGCCCGACCTTTGCCTCTGGTGGACCTACCATGACGATACACACGACGCTCTGGCTCGCAACCGCGATGGCCGCCATCGCGATCGTCAACCCGGCCCTGATGGCGTGGCTGTGGCGCTTTCCCATGGTGCCAGACCCGACCGGGCAGCGCCCCGAAGGGGTCACGACAGCGCCCGTCTTCTGGCGGAACGTCCACCGCGGGCTCGGCTACGGGTTCGTGCTCCTGTACGTGGCGCTCCTCGTCGAGATGGTCCCGCGGTCGTGGGAATTCCGCGTCGCATCCCCCGTGGCCGTCGTGCATGGCCTTCTCGGGGTACTCGTCGGCCTGATCCTGGCGTTCAAGATCGCCGTCGTCCGGCATGTCCCGGCAGTCGCCCGGTTTGGACCGAGGCTTCCGTGGATCGGTGGGGCGCTTGCGGTGATCACACTTGCGGTCGCCGCGCTCGGGGCCGTCCCGGCGTGGCAGGTGGTTCGGCCGTTCGCCGACCTCACGCCGGAGCTCGACCGCGGGCGCGACCTCGTCGCTGAGCGATGTATCCAGTGCCACGGGGCCTCGACGATCCTGAGTGAGGACGACGGGTGGGATGAGACGACGCGCGATATGCAGGAATTTGCGCACGAGATCCCGGGAAAGACGCCCATCACGGAGCCGGAGCGGGTCCTGATTGCCGCCTACCTCACCCACACGTTCGGCGACGACGAGGGGGAGGACCACCGGGAGCGTCGCGATAGGAGAGACAGGGGAGAAGAGGGCAGTGGCCGGCGGCGTCGGGGACGCGGCCACTGAGGCGCGCCTCGTGGGGCGTTCAGCTTCACACCGCGAACGCCCGCCAGGCGGCCGGGCCATCTCCAGCCTTCTCCCGCGGCGTGCAGTATGTGCGCACCCGCCACCGCGAGTGCGTCATCTCTGCACAGGTGGCGAGGCGTTCAGGCCGTCTCCCCACTCATATCACACCATGCGGCTGAAAAATCGCGTTCTTTGAAACCGGCACTCCGTTTGGATAGGCCCTCTCTCCCGCTCCGCCCGTCTATATGCGCCCTGGCTACGTCGTACTCACCGTCCTCGCTCTCCTCGCCGCCCCGGCGGCGCAGGCGCAGTGGACCGCAGAGGGCCCGTCCCCGACCAATCTCGACATCCGCGGCGTGGCCGCCCCGTCGGCCCAGCACGTCTTCGTCGCCACCGAGGACGACTCGTTCGACAGCGGCGGCGCCCTCTTCGAGTCCGAAGACGGCGGTGCGACATGGACGCAGCGGGACGTGCCCGAGAACGGGTTCAGCCCGTTCTACGGGATGTTCTTCCTCGACGCTCAGCGGGGGTGGGCCTTCGGGAACGAGAACTACCGGACCGTCGACGGCGGGGTGACGTGGACGGCGCTGCCGTTTCTCGGCTCGACGTACCGGATGGAGTTTTTCACCGCCACCTTCGGCGTCGCGATCACCAACGGCGCGGCCGCCCTCAGCCGCGACGGCGGCCTGACGTGGGACGACGCGCCGGACGGCCTCTTCGACTTCGACTTCGGCGACGCGAGCACCGGCCTCGGCGTCTCACAGCAGGGCCTCTACCGGACGACCGACAGCGGGGCCACCTTCACGCTCGTCCGGGCAGGCAATGCCCGCTCTGTCGTCTACCTCTCCGCGACGGCCGCCGTCGCGATCGTCGACGACACGTTCGTTCGCTCGGCCGACGGCGGGCAGACGTGGACGGACGCCGGCCCGGCGCAGGGGCGGTCCCAGCTCGAAGCCGTCTCCGCCGGGGTCGTGCTGGCCTGGGGGCGGACCGATTTCTCTCCCAACGCCGACGGTCGCCTGCTCCGCTCGGCCGACGCGGGCCAGACGTGGACGGACCTCGGGGACGTCTTCCCCGACGGCGTCGAGGCCTTCACGGTCACCAGCGCCCAGACGGTCGTCGCCATCGACGGGCAGGGCGACGTGTTCCGGTCGGCCGACGCCGGCCAGACGTGGGCCCAGACGTTCACCTCGCCGGGACCCCGTCCGACCCAGTTCGGGACTCCGGCCCCGGCCTTCGCCGACGCCCTCACGGGCTACGTCGCCTACGGGCCCGGTTTTGTCGCGAAGACGACCGACGGCGGCGCGACGTGGACCCAGATCAGCAGCGGCTCGGGCTCCTCGCTCCACGACGTCGCCCGGTTCGCCGACGGGACGCTCGTCGCCGTAGGCGATGACGGGACGCTCCTTAGACGGACGGGCGCCGGGCCGTGGGTGATCCGCCCCATCCCGACGGCCCTCGCCCTCCGAGCCGTCGACATCGTCGGCCCGCAGTCCGCCGTCGCCGTGGACCAGGACGGGCAGGTCTACCGGACCTCGGACCGAGGCGCGACGTGGACGGCGACGGCGGGCAGCCCGCCCGACTTCAGCGCCGTCGACATCCGGTTCACGACTCCGCTCAACGGCTACGTCGTCGGGTCCGGATTCTCCGGCTCTGCCCTGTTCCACACGACGGACGGCGGCGCGACATGGGTGCCCGTCGAGAACGTGATCGGCACCTGGACCGCGGTCGATGCCGAAGGTGCGTCCGCGTGGGCCGTCAACGTCGGCGGGGGGTATCGTCGGACGACCGACAACGGGGCGACGTGGACATCGGCCGAGCTTCCCGACGAGTCCGGCTTTCTGAGCGTGCTCGACATGGACTTCGCCGACGCGAGCACGGGATACGCGGTCGGCGCCCGCGGCTTCGCCGCCCGGAGCACCGACGGTGGCGCGACGTGGACCCTGCTCCCGACACCCGACAACGAGGTCAACTTTACGGACCTCTACCTCGTCGGCCCGAACGAGATCTGGGTGAGCACCCGGGACGGCCAGGTCTACTACTCGGCGAACGGTGGGCAGGGCTGGGCCGTCCTCCCCGTCGGGGCGGGCGGCTTCTCGGAGCAGTACGACGCCGTCGTCGCGACCGTCGCCGGCGAGGCGTGGGCGGTCGGGTACCAGGGCCGCATCCGCCACTTTGCGGGACCGCCGCCGCCGCCGCAGAACCGCCCGCCCGAGGCCGCCTTCACGTCCGTCACAAACCGGCTCACAGTCGCCTTCACCGACGCCAGCACGGACCCCGACGGGACGGTCACGGCGTGGGAGTGGGACTTTGGCGACGGATCGACCTCGACCGACCCCAGCCCGACCCACACGTTCACCGCGGCCGACACCTACATCGTCCGGCTGACCGTGACCGACGACGACGGCGCAACCGACGTCACCGGGCGCTTCCTCGTCGTCTCGCCGGGCCCCGGCGGCACCTTCGGTGGCTTCACCGAGGTCACCCCGTTCGACGCCCCGTACTTCGTGACGCCCCAGGGCGAGGACTTCTGGGTGACGACGACCGCGCCTGCCGATGTCGACGGCGACGGCGACATCGACCTCGCCGTCCTCGGGTACTACGTCGTCTACAACCAGTCCGTCGAGGATCGGCTCGTCCTCCTCCGCAACGACGGAGCGGGCGCCGAGGACGAGTGGGCGTTCACCTACGTCGAGGTCCCGCTCGGCGAGTTGACCGCGGGCGCCTCGGACATGGCGTGGGGCGACGCCGATGGCGACGGCGACGACGACCTCGCGGTCGGCTCGGACGGCGAAACCGTCCTCTACCGCAACGACGCCGGAACGCTCGTCCAGACGACGACTGCGCTGCCGGGCTACGCCGAGGACAACGACCAGGCCGACTTCGACCTGCGCTCGATCTCGTGGGCCGACACGGACAACGACGGCGACCTCGACCTGCTCCTCCCGTCGGTCTTCGACGGCGAGGAGTTCGAGTACCGGACGGCGCTGATGCGCAACGACGGGCCCGACGCGTCCGGCGGGTGGACGTTCACCGAGGCCGACTCCACCTTCGCGCCGACGCGCCACGCCCAGAGCGCGTGGGCCGACGACGACGGCGATGGCGACCTCGACCTCCTGCTCGTCAACGTGGCCCCGTTGGGTGACGAGGGATTCATCCGGCGCTACCGCAACGACGGCGGCGTGTTCGTGGGCGAGGACCTCCTGGACGGGCTGACCGTCGAGCACGGCGAGGCGCAGTGGGGCGACGTCGACGCCGACGGCGACCTCGACATCCTCATCGCCGGCAACATCGGCGAGCCCGACGAGACGTTCACGACCGTCCTCCGGGTCTACCGTAACGAGGGCGGCACCTACACCGCGACGGACATCATCGCCGACGCGTGGAACGAGGGATGGCTCGATCTCACGGCCGCGACGTGGGCCGACTACGACTCTGACGGCGACGTCGACATCCTGCTCACCGGGCGCCACTTCGGCGACACGGACGGCCGCGCGGTGATCTACATCAACGACGGAGGCGTGTTCACGGACTCGGGCGAGACCCTGCCCGCCCCGACCGCCGGCGGGACGCGCGGCGGCACGTTCACATGGCTCGACATCGACGGCGAGGGAGACCTCGACTACCTCATCGCGGGGCAGTACTTCGTCCCCGGCGGCAACGGGCTCATCGAGGCGCAGACGCACCTTTACCTCAACGACGCCGCGGGCCAGAACGCGCCACCGTCGCGTCCGGCCGGTCTGGCTGCGACGCCCGGTGCGACGGCCGGAACGGTCACGCTCGCCTGGTCCGCCGCGACCGACGACACGACGCCGGCCGGCGCGCTTACGTACGACCTCGACCTCCGCCTCGGCGGGGCGCCCGTCGCGACTCCGAGGCGCCTGCCAGAGCCGGGCAGCATCAGTACTGCTCAGGGGTGGGATCTGACCGGCCTCGCCACCGGGACCTACACGTGGACCGTCCGCGCCGTCGACAGCGCGTTCAATGGCGGTCCGACGGCGGAGGGCACGTTCACCGTCGGCGCGGTCGCGACCGAAAGCGACACGCCATTCGCCTACGCCCTCGACAGCGCGTTCCCGAATCCCTTCCGGACGTCGACCACGGTCCGCTACACGCTCGCCGAGGCGGGCCGCGTGGACGTGGCCGTCTACGATCTCCTCGGCCGCGTCGTGACCCGGCTCGTGAGCGAGGACCGCGCCGCAGGCCGCCACGAGGTCCAGTGGGACGCGTCGGGACTTGCGAGCGGGACCTACGTCGTTCGCCTCTGGTCCGGTGACTTCGCAGCGACGCAGCGTGTGATGGTGCTCCGGTAGCCCACCTGAGAGGGCCCCACGCGTCGGGCGAGAGGGATGCGTGCCGAAAGGAAGGAAGCCGCCGAATCCATT
>DASWMO010000190.1:0-12538 GCA_036399715.1 Rubricoccaceae bacterium | reverse complement strand
CTTTTCACGAGGGGCGCCCCGCGCCCGTTTGCCCCGTCCGGTTCGCTGAACGACCGCCCGGCACGGCTCGCACCGCCGGGGCGTTTGCCCCAGATCGCGCCCTTCCCGAATGCCGCGTCTCCTTCTCGCTCTGGCTACCCTCCTGATGGCCGCCTCGGTGGGCCAGGCGCAGCCGCGGCCCGAGAGTGTCGTCTCGTGGACCGCCCGCGCCGAGGGGGGCGCGCGCGGGGCCGAGGCGCGCGTCGTGTTCGCCGCGACGATCGCGCCGGGGTGGAAGGTGTACGCGCTCGACTCGCCCGTCGGACGGCCGCTCTCGCTCGCCCTCGACGCCCTCCCGCGAGGCGTCTCGGCGGGCCCGCTGCGGCAGCGCGGAGCTGTCCGCGGCTATGACGAGGCCTTCGGCGCCGAGGGGTCGACGTTCTCGGGCACGGCGCGCGTCGAGCAGCTGCTCCGGGTCGACCGGCGCGCCGTTCGGGGCCGCCATGCGGTCACCGGGACGCTTCGCTACGCCGTCTGCGACGCGCAGATCTGCCTGCCGCCGGCGACGGCCCCGTTCCGCGTGACGCTCACCGTCCGCTAGCGAACGGCGAGCAGGCGCGGCCTGCCGGAGCATTTTCGCGACGTTCACCGCGACTGCTACAGACTTCAGCGCAGGCGCCGATGGGCGGAAGGACCCCACCGTCCGTCCCGATGGCCGCCCGCCCGTCCGCCGCCCGCCCGCTCGCCGCACTCGTCCTGCTCGGGTCAGGGCTCGCCCTGATCGTCTCCGGCTGCGATAGCGCCGGGACCGACACGCCGACCGTCGAGGCGTCGGCGGACCCGTGGGTCGAGATGCTCGACGCCGTCAACGCTGCGCGCGCCGCGGGCCAGACGTGCGGCGCGGAGGCGTACCCGCCGGCCGGGCCGCTCGTCTGGAACGACCGTCTCGAAGCCGCGGCCGCGGCCCACACCGGCGACATGGTGCGGAACAGCTACTTCGCCCACGCCGGGACGGACGGCAGCGACGTCGGCGCGCGCGCGTCGCGCGAGGGGTACGCGTGGCGCGTCGTCGGCGAGAACATCGCGCGCTTCCAGCGGACCGTCCCCGAGGTTGTCGAGGACTGGGTGCAGAGCCCGAGCCACTGCCGCAACCTCATGGACCCGCGCTTCGCCGAGATGGGCGCCGACGAGCAGGACCGCTACTGGACGCAGGTCTTCGGCCTCGCCCGTTAACACGCTGCAGCGCCGCGGTGCTACTCCGTCGGTGCGCCGGCCGCGGCGAGACTGTCGAAGCCGCCTGCGTTGACGACCGTCTCGAAACCCATCCGCGTCAGCGCCTCGGCCGCGGCGCCGCTGCGGCGGCCCGTGCGGCAGTAGAGGTAGACCGGCGTCGCGCGGTCAACGCTGTCCAGCGCGGCCTCGAACTGGCCGCCGTTCACGTCCACGTTGCGTGCCCCGGCGACATGCCCCGAGGCGTACTCGGCCGCCGTGCGGACGTCGACGACGAGCGCGCCGGGCGGGCGGTCAAGGAACGCGGCGGGCGTGGTCGTCCTGGGCGGGGCGCAGGCGCTGGCGGCGAACAGGGCGAGAAGGGCGAGGCGGCGGGTCATGTCCAACGGGTGCGGGCGAGCGCGACGGTTTGCGGCGCATCGCCGTCGCGGAAGATGTGGTGCGCCAACGCGCCCGGCCCGGCGCCGGGTCCGCACACCGAGACGACCGCCTGTCCGGCCGTCGCCTCGTTCAGGAACGTCACGTCGAGTTCGGCGAGGCGGGCGGCGGCGCGGACCGGCTCCGGGACGGCTTCGAGGGCCCACTCGGCGATCCGCGCATGGTTAGCGTGCCCGACGCGGTCGAGGTCGGCGTGGCGCACGGCGAACGTCTCGCTCCGCTCGGCCTCGGCGGGAGCTGTCAGTGCCGTCGTGCCGTCGAGGGTCAGGCCGCGGGGGACATCCGGCGGGGGGAGGAAGTGGTCCATCGCCGGGGGGAGCCGGACGGGCCGGCGTCGGCCGATGTCCAGCAGGAACCAGACGGACGTGGCGCGGACGAGCGCCGACCCCGAGGCGTCGCGGAGCACGAAGTCGCGGTGCGCGCGGAGACCGTCGCGGTCCGAGGGCCAGGTGTCGACGGTCACGGCGTCGCGGAGGCGCGGCAGCGGGCCGGTAACGGCGAGGCGCAGGCGATGCAGGACCCACGTCGCCGGACCTGCGGGAAGCGCAAACACGTCGAGGTCGTGGGCGCGGGCCTGCTCGCCGGCCGCCTCCTGGAACAGGTTCAGAACAGCGAGGACCGAGACGCGGTCGTCCGGCCCGGCCTCGTAGGCGCGGATCCGGAACGGCTCGGTCCAGACGGCGGCGTAGGGCGAGGCGGACATATCGGGTGCGAGCGACCTCCGCAGGGTACCCCGGCCGGGAGTGGCCTGAGGCCGTCTCGGGAAAGTCCCCATGCCTGAGGGTGGAACCCCCGGAGGGAGGTCCGGTAGCAACCGCCCCCTCTTCCGCCCGATCCGGGCTCTCCAATGGCAGACCGTCCCCTCATCACCGGTTCCTTCTCTGACCCCGACGCGGCCGACCGCGCGTACTCCTCGTTCCGCGAGCGCGGCTATACGGACGACGACCTCCACGTCATGATGTCCGAGGACACCAAGGAGGCTTACCACTCCCGCCCCGACGCGGCGATCGACGAGGGCTCGAAGGCGCTTGAAGGTGCCGGCACGGGTGCCGCCATCGGCGGCTCGCTCGGCGGCATCCTCGGCGCGATTGCGGCCGTCGGGACGGCCGTGGCGCTCCCGGGCGTCGGCCTCATCGCGGGCCCGCTCGTCGGCGCCCTCGCCGGTGCGGGCGCCGGTGGTGCCGCAGGCAGCCTCGTCGGCGCGCTCGTCGGCGCGGGCATCCCCGAGGAGCACGCCAAGACCTACGAGTCCGACCTCAAGAACGGTCGCATCGTCGTTGGCGCGCACCCGCGCGATGAGGACCGCGACCTGTTCCGCGACACGTACTCGCAGAACAACGCCTCGAACGTCTACTCGTCGTACTAGGCACTCCGGCCTCTGTGCCGGCAGACGAATCCGCGCGGGGCGGGGGCTACGGCCTCCGCCCCGCGCGTCCTTTATCTGGCATGTGTCGGACTACGCGAGGCGCGCCGTCAGGGTGATCTCTGCGGCCCGGAGGACCTTCGAGAGCGGGCAATTCTCCTTCGCGTGCGTGGCGATGCGCTGGAACTCGTCGTCGTCCATCCCGGGCACGGACGCCTCCAGCTCGAGTTCGATGCGGGGGATCTCGAACCCGCCTGAGACCTGCTCGACATGGACGCGGGCGGTCGTGTGGGCGCGCTCGGGCGGGTGGCCTGCCGAGGCGAGCTCGTTCGAGACGGCCATCGTGAAGCACGCCGCGTGGGCGGCGGCGAGCAGCTCCTCGGGGTTGGTCGTGTCGGCGTCGCCGCCGGCGCCGAAGCGCGAGTCGAAGGAGTAGGCGCTTTCGAGGGCGCCGGATTCGGTCGTGACGTCGCCGTGGCCGTCGCGGAGGGCGCCGCGCCACTCGGCGTCGGCAGATCGGATGGGCATGAGATCGGGGAAGGATGGACGGGAGGCCGTCGGGGCCAGCGTCAGAATCGCTCCGGGCGCCCCGGCGTTCCGCCCGGCCGGCGAGGGACTGGCGAGACACGGTGAAGACCTGCGGCAGCCTGAACCGGCGGCCGGGGTGGCCGTCTCAGGCGGTCCCATTTTCCCGACTCCGATGGCGCAGGCAACGACGGGCGACACCGTCCACATCCACTACACTGGCACGCTCGCCGACGGGACCGAGTTCGACTCGTCGCGCGGCCGCGAGCCCCTCCGGTTCACGCTCGGCGCGGGCCAGGTCGTGCCAGGCTTCGACCGCGCCGTCGACGGCATGGCTGAGGGCCAGACCCAGACCGTGACGATCCCGGCGGCCGAGGCGTACGGCGAGCACGACCCCGAGAACACGCTCGTCGTGCCGGCGGCAAACCTGCCGACGGGCGTCGTGCTCGGCGACCGTCTCGCGCTCGGGACGCCCGACGGCGGGCAGGTCGCGGTCACCGTAACAGCCATCGACGCCGACGGCGCAACGCTGGACGCCAACCATGACCTCGCGGGCAAAGACCTCACGTTCGAGATCACGCTCGTCCGCATCGGCTGAGGTGCGGTGGGTGCGGCTGTCGGAGGAGGAGACGCGGGCCCGGCAGAACACTCGTTCGGTGTCATCGCGCCCGAGTTCCATTCCCGACGGGTGAATGCGAAGGCTGCACCCCGAGATCGGGCTACGCGATATCTCCGTCCCACCTTTCTCCGGTCTCATGTGTCGCTCCGGTCTGACTGCCCTTGTCGCCGTTCTGATCAGTTCGACCGCCTTCGCGCAGACCCCCGGCGTGGCGTCGCACCGCTTCGACCGCCTCTCGATCTCGCTGCCGGCGTCGTTTCGGGCGAGCACGTCCACGCCGCCACAGGAGCGCGATGGGGTCCGGCACCACATCGGCGTGTTCGAGGACGTGGCGTCCGGGCGCCTCGTTATCGTCACCTCCGTCTCGGGGCTCTCGCGGTGGCAGCGCGTCACATTCAAGCGCGGGATCGGCCACTCGGGATCGGCCAACTACTCGTACGACCGGGTGCCGCTGAACAGCCTCCCGCTGTCGGCCGGCTTCGCTGAACTTGCGGGGGTGGCGTACACGGCGAGGGAGGCGGGCGGCGGCACGGAGGGCCTTCTCGTGCGGGGGTGCGACGACGAGACGTGTTACGAGGTGGCCGTGCAGGGTCCGGCGGCGGGCGCCGGGGCACGCGGGGCCTCATTCGCCGGCCTGCTCTCGGGAGTGGCGGTCGGGCGCTAGACTCAGGCCCGCTATCCCGTCGCTTCAGCGAACCGCACGGCCGGGTTGCTCGCCTCGTGCTGACATCGGGGCCTGATCCGCTGCACGGAGGCGCGGCCAGAAGAACGGGACGCGGCGGCGGTAGCGGTCGTACGCGGCGCCGTACGCCGCCCGGTTGCGGCGCTCCTCCAGCACGGAGCCCGCGAACAGGTACGCCGTCCCGACGAGGGCCGCCCCGAGGCGCCGCGTGGTGAGCCGCCGGGCGCTCCAGAGCATCGGCAGGAAGGCGACGTTGAGCGGGTGGCGGGTCCGCCGAAACGGGCCTTCGACGTGCAACTGCCCGCCGCGGCCGTATGGACCGTGGGCCGGCGGCGTCGGCCGGACGCGTCTGCCCGACGCTGCTCGGGCGACGGCGTCGAGACCCGAAATGCGGCCGATCCGCGCCGAGACGAGCGCCCACACGCCGAACGCGCCCGCGGCGACGTGGGCGCCGCGCAGGACGGCGTGGACCGGCGGTGGGTAGACGGCGAGCGTGTGCTCGGGAATCCGGCGGAGGGCGCGCCCGAGCCAGACCGTCGCCGCGACCGACTGCGCGAGGTAGAACGGCCGGTAGAAGGCGTCGCGGGCCCGCTCGCCGACGACGCGGGCGGCGAGGCGCTTGACCGTGGCGCTCGCGAGGGCGCTGTGTGCGGCTCCGTAGGCGGCCATCGTGGCGGCGCCGCGGAGGGCCGAGGACGTGGGTGGACTCATGCCGGCCCAACGCGTATGCCCCGCCCGGGATTCTCGCAGAGGGGTGCCGGGCGCGGCCTTTCCCCATCTCTCAATCCGCATTTCGGACCGCCTCGACGCCGGCCTCACTTTCCAGCGCGACGACGTTCCCCACGGGTTCGCCGAGGTACGCCGCCCGCGCGACGCGCCGCATGATCTTGCCGTTGCGCGTCTTCGGGAGCGCCGTCGTGAACAGGACCGCCCGCGGGGCGAGGGCCTTGCCGAGCGCCCCGACGAGCGCCTCGCGGAGGTGGTCGCGCAGGGTCTCGGTCGGGCTGACGCGCGGCGCGAGCACGACGAGCGCCACGACGGCCTCGCCCTTGACGCGGTCCGGCACGCCGATGGCGGCGCTCTCGGCGACGGCCGGGTTCGCGTTGAGGACGGCCTCGACCTCGGCCGGCCCGAGGCGTTTGCCGGCGACCTTGATCGTGTCGTCCGAGCGGCAGAGGATGAACCACTGCCCGTCGGCGTCGACGGCCGCGAAGTCGCCGTGCGTCCATATGCCCGGGCGCTGCGCCCAGTACGCGGCGTGGTAGCGGCGCTCGCCCGAGCCCGGCGCCGCCCCGTCGTGGAAGCCGCGCGTCATGCCGATCCACGGCTGCCGCACGACGAGCTCGCCGACGGCCCCGCGAACGGGCTGTCCGTCGTCGCCGAGGATGTCGGCGTCCATGCCGACGACGGGGCCGGGGAAGCCGCACGGCTTGACGGGCTCGACAAAGTTGCCGCAGACGATGCCGCCCGAGATCTCGGTCCCGCCCGAGTAGTTCAGGATCGGCTTCTCGGACGTCAAGACGTGCTCGAAGAGCCAGCGCCAGGACTCGGGGTCCCACGGGCTGCCCGTCGAGCCGGCCGCGCGAAGGCGCGAGAGGTCGTGCTCGGCGACCGCGGCCGGGCCGTGCGGCATCAGGGCGCGGACGAGGCTCGGCGAGAGCCCGAGCAGCGTCACGCCGTGCGCCGCCGCGATGCGCCACGTCCGCCCGGCGTCCTCACTCCCGTCTGGCGCGGCGTCGGGGGCGCCGTCGTAGAGAACCATCGTCGCGCCGCAGAGGAGGCTGCCGAAGACGAGCCACGGGCCCATCATCCAGCCCATGTCCGACATCCACCACACGACGTCGCCGGGGCGGACGTCGAAGGCGTGGCGCATGTCCTGTGCCGCCTTGACCGGGAAGCCGACGTGCGTGTGGACGGCGCCCTTGGGCGCGCCCGTCGTGCCGGACGTGTAGAGCAGGAGGGCGCGGTCCTCGGCCGAGGTGTCGTGCGGCCCGGTCGTCTCGGGCGTGGCCATCCGTTCGCCTTCGGCCGCGAAGTCGAACCAGAGCACGTCGCGGCCGGGCGTCATCGGGGCCGGTCCGCCGAGGCGATCCGCGCCCATGCGCTCGTGGACGACGACGAGGCGCACGTCGGGCAGGCTCGCGAGGGCCTCGTCGGCCGTGGCCTTGAGGGCGACGGCCCGGCCGCGGCGCGGCAGCCCGTCCGACGTGACGAGCGCGACCGCCCCGCCGTCGTCGAGGCGCTGCCGGACCGCCTCGGCCCCGTAGCCCGAGAACAGCGGCAGCACGACGGCGCCGATGCGGACGACGGCGAGCGTCGCGACGACGATCTCGGGCGTCATCGGCATCAGGATCCCGACGGCGTCGCCCGGCCCGATGCCGCGCCCGCGGAGGGCGGCCGCGAAGACGCCGACGCGGCGCGCGAGCTCGGCATACGTCACCGCCTCGGTCCCGCCTTCCTCGCGCTCGTAGCGAATCGCGTCCTGCGCCCACGTCGGCGTGCCGGCGTAGCGGTCGAGGGCGTTGTGCGTCACGTTCATCCGCCCGCCGGCGCACCACTGTGGCCGCTCCAGCCCGCCCGACGTGTCGAGAATCTCGGAGTACGGCGTCGAGAACTCGATGCCGAGGTCGGCGAGGGCGGCGTCCCAGAACCGCCCGACGTCCGCGAGGGCCCACGCCTGCAGCTCGGCGTAGGACGAGAGCCCGAGGCGCGTCCAGAAGCGGGCGAGGTTGGTCTCGGCAACGGCCGACGGATCGGGCGTCCAGGCGACGGGCTGGTCGAACGGGAAAGCGGACACCGGGGGCGGGGAGGGGGAGGGCCGAACCTACGGCCACAGGCGGCCCTCAGGAAAAGTCGGGGGCGCATCTGAGGAGGCGCGCGGGAACGGCTCGGGGGCAATTCCGGGTTTACGCATCCCTTCCACCCAGCCCTTCCTCTTCCGATGGACCCCTCTTCCACTCCTGACGCGTCCGGCTCCAACGGCGGCGCAGCCGGGACCGCGCAGGACATCATGACGACGGCGAAAGAGACCGCCGGCCAGCTCGCCACGCAGGCCAAAGACACGGCGACCTCGACGCTCGACGGCGGTAAGGAGCAGGCCACCGACGCGCTTACGGGCGTCGCCGATATGCTCCACAGCGCCGGCGACACGATGCGTGAGCACGACCAGGACGCCTTCGCGGGCTACGCCGACGCGGCCGCACAGCAGGTCGAGCAGTTTGTCGAGGCGATCCGCGGGCGCAGCGTCGGCGACCTGCTCGATGAGGCGGAGCGCTTTGCGCGCCGCGAGCCGAGCCTGTTTCTCGGCGGCGCGTTCGTGCTCGGCATCTTCGGCGCGCGTTTCCTGAAGTCCGGCATGGGCGGCACGACGACGAAGGCACCGTCGGCGCGCTCGCTGATCTCGGGCATGACGGTGCCCGGCGGCTCGGGCCGCCCCGACCGCGTCTCGAACGCGAACCCGATGGCGTCCGGCGGGCACCTCGGCTCGGTGATGCCCGGCGAGGCTGGCATGAGCGCCCGCACGCCCGGCGGCATGAGCGCGGCGAGCCCGGTCACGGGCGGCCTGGGCCAGCCTGCGCACGCGGGCGGCCTGACCGGCGGCAACCTGCCGGCCGGCAACACAGCTGCGGCTGGCTCGTCCAGCATGGGCACGGCCGTCGGCACGCACGGAGCAGGCGCTGATGCGCCCATCCGGAGCGGTGTCGGCGCGAGCGTGCTCAGCGGCGAGCCCGGCGGCGAGCGCTCGGGCACGCACACCGACGTGGGCGGCGCGGCGTCCGGCGGCGGTGCCTCGGGCAGCGGCGCGGCGACTGGCGGCTCGGCCGCGAGCGGCGCGACGAGCGTCGGCTCGGCCGGCGGCTCCGGCAGCGGTGCCGCGGGCGGCAACGGGGCGGGCGGAACGATGGGCGGCACGAACCGCCTCTAAACCCCCACCGCCATGCACACCACAGACCCACGGACCGACGACCGCTCCATCGGCGAACTGTTCAGCGAGCTGTTCACCGAGACCTCGACGCTCGTCCGGCAGGAGATCACGCTCGCCAAGACCGAGATCACGCAGGATGCCAAGAAGGCCGGCGCGACGGCCGGGTCGGCCATTGCCGGCGGCGCCGTCGCCTACGCTGGGCTCATCGTGCTGCTCATCGGCCTCGGCTTCGGCCTCAACGAGCTGTTCGACAGCAACTGGCTCGGCCTGACCCTCGTCGGCCTCGTCGTCGCCATCGCCGGCGTCGTGATGCTGCGTGGCGGCCTCGCAGCGCTGAAGCAGATCGACCCGACTCCCGAACGCACCCTCAAGACCCTCCAAGAGGACAAAGAATGGCTCAAGAACCAGACGGCCTGACCGCTTCCGCCACCGGCGACGGCGAGGCAGGCACCCCGACACCGGCCCAGATCGAGCGCGAGATCGAGCGCACGCGGGCCGACATGACCGAGACCATCGACGCACTCGGCGCGCGCTTCGAGCCGTCCTACCTCAAGGAGCAGGCTCAGGAAGCGATCGTCGACACTGCCCGCTCTGCGGGGACTTCTATGATCGACACGCTCAAAGACAACCCTCTTCCGGCGGCCATCGCCGGCCTTTCCATCGCGTGGCTCATCGCCAACCGCAGCTCGGGGAGCACGGCTGGTCGTTCGGGCAACGCACAGAAGGGGCGGTACGCGGCCTACGGCGACTACAGCGGCGGCTACGGCGCCTCCGCAGGCTACCGGGCACCGTCCGGCGGCTCGGCCGGCTCCGGCGGCGGACCGTCGCTCGTGGACAAGGCGCGCGGCGCCGCGTCGGGCCTGACCGAGACGGTTAGCGGGACGGCGTCGGACCTCGCGGACCAGGCGCGGATGACGGCGCACGACGTGACGAGCGGGGCGCAGGACGCCGCGCAGCGCGCCGAGTCGTGGCTCGAAGGCCAGATCCAGAGCAACCCGCTCGGTGTGGGCGCGGTCGCGCTCGTGGCTGGCGCCCTCGTCGGGATGTCGCTCCCGACGACCGACGCCGAAGCGAACCTGATGGGCGCTCCGTCGTCGCGCCTCGTCGAGCAGGCCAAGGACGCGGCCTCGGGCCATCTGGACCAGGCCAAGGACGTCGCGGCGAAGGTGGCCAGCGAAGTGAAGGACAAGGCGGCCGAGGTCGTCGAGACGGCGAAGACCGAAGTGAAGGGGATGGCCGGCGCCGCGCAGGCAGACGGGGCGGGCGAGTCCTCGGACGAGAACGGGCCCGGCGGCGGGCCGAGCGGCGCCCCGCAGGCGGGCGCGCACGTGGCGTAGGTGATCCGTGCCAGCCGGCAACGAGGGCCGCTCCATCCGTGGGGCGGCCCTCGCTCGTTATGATTCCGGCCGTCCCACCGCGCGGCGGGAACGGGCACACCGGCGCGCGGCGTTTGCCTGCTCCATTCTCCCCGCCCCCGATGAGCGCCCCTCCGCAGACCCCCAGCACCGACGCCCTCACGGGCGACACCGACCCGACGCACACGCCGACCGACCCCCACGGCACCGGCTCGACGGGGACGGGCACGACCGCCGACGGAGCGATGGGCTCCGGGCAGGCCCCGGCCGGCGCCGGCCAGCATGGCGACGACCTCGACGAGTCCGGGGCGGACCTGACGTACTCGGACATGACCGGCGTCGGGGTGTCGAGCCCCGGGACGCCGATGGCGCCGGGCATCGCGGGCGCCCCGCCCGAGGACCCCGAGATCGGCGCGCCGGACGGCCCAAAGGGCATGTAACCCTCGCTGGCGATGCGACGCGCCCCGCCGCGACCGGTCGCGGCGGGGCGCGTCGCATTCCGACGGTGCCTCGCCCGAGCGGGTCAGAAGAGGCCGTCGATGGAGAGGTACTTGTCGCCGCCGTCGTAGCAGAACGTCAGCACGCGTGCGCCGTCGGGCACGCCGGGGAGCGTCCGGGCAACGGCGGCAAGGCTCGCGCCGGAGGAGATGCCGACGAAGAGGCCCTCCTCACGCGCGGCACGCGCGGCGTAGTCGAACGCCTCCTCGCGCGAGACCTGGATGGTCCCGTCGAGAAGCGTCGTGTCGAGGTTGGCCGGGATGAACCCTGCACCGATGCCCTGGATAGGATGCGGACCGGGCGCGCCACCCGAAATGACCGGCGACGCCTCGGGCTCGACGGCGAGCACGCGCAGGTCCGGAAACGTCTTCCGGAGCACGCGCGCGACGCCCGTGATGTGCCCGCCGGTGCCGACGCCCGTAATCATCGTGTCGAGGCGGTCCGGGAAGTCGGAGAGGATCTCCTGGGCCGTCGTCCGCTCGTGGACCTCGACGTTGGCCGGGTTCTCGAACTGCTGCGGCATCCACGCCCCGGGAATCTCATCGACCAGCTCGGCTGCGCGCGCGATGGCACCGCGCATGCCGTCCGCGGCAGGCGTGAGCTCGATCTCGGCGCCGTAGGCGGCCAGCGTCCGCCGCCGCTCGACGGACATCGACTCGGGCATCGCGAGCACGATCCGGTAGCCGCGGACGGCGGCGACGAGCGCGAGCCCGATGCCGGTGTTGCCGCTCGTCGGCTCGACGATGACGCCGCCTGGTCCGAGGCGCCCGTCGGCCTCGGCCGCCTCGACCATCGCGAGCGCGATGCGGTCTTTGACAGACCCGCCGGGGTTGGCCTTCTCGAGCTTCATCCACACCTCGACGCCGCGCGCGGCATGCTCGGCGAAGAGGCGATTGATGCGGACATGCGGCGTCGCGCCGATGGTGTCGAGGACGGAAAGGGCTTTCATGGGAAGAGGGGAGTGGAGCCGCGGCGTCGTCGGGGCTCAGATGTGATAGGGCGGAGGGTCGAGCGTGTGGTCGTCTGCGCGGGCGCGGATCTGGCTCGTGCGGGTAACGAGCGAGCCTGGCGGGACGCTCTCGACGAGCCACACATTCCCGCCAATCACACTTCCCGCCCCGACGCGAGTCGCGCCGCCGAGGACGGTCGCGTTGGCGTAGACCACGACGTCGTCGCCGAGCGTCGGGTGGCGCTTGGTGCGGGCAAGCGCACGCTCGACGAAGAGGGCGCCGAGGGTGACGCCCTGAAAGAGGCGCACGCGGTCGCCGATCTCGGCCGTCTCGCCGACGACGACGCCCGTCCCATGGTCGATGGCGAAGCTGTGGCCGATGCGCGCGCCGGGGTGCAGGTCGATGCCCGTCTGCCGGTGGGCGTGCTCCGTCAGCAGGCGCGGCACGAGCGGGACCCCCTCGGCGAGGAGCGTGTGCGCGACGCGGTAGACGGCCGTGGCGTAGAAGCCGGGATACGAGAGGATCACCTCGTCGGCGTCTCGGGCCGCAGGGTCGCCGTCGCACGTCGCCTGCGCGTCGGCGAGGAGGCGCTCGCGGAGGGCGGGCAGGCGGCTGATGAGGTGGTCTGCGAGGGCCGGGCCGTGAGCGACGAGCGGCGCGAGGACGGCGACGAGTCGCGAGCGAAAGGCGGCGACCTCGGTCGCAGCGTCGGTCGCGCCGGGCGGCGCGAAGTGCGGGAAGAGGAGCGCGAGCGCGCCCTCGGCGAGGGCCGGGGCGCACGTGCGGAGCCCGCGCGGCAAGGCGAAGGCGTCGCGGTCGCGCTGGACCGCCGAGGAAAAGTCGGGCGCGGCAGAGTCGGGCATCGGGGCGTCGGCGGATCGCGGGCAGCACGTCCGGCGCGACGCCGGGTTCTCCGCCGGGCAAATCGTCGCAGCGGTGAGACGCCCGGCCGGGGCGCGTCCGAACGTGAGACG
>DASWMO010000189.1:0-3854 GCA_036399715.1 Rubricoccaceae bacterium | reverse complement strand
GGTCCACGAGTTCGCCTCGCGCGATGGCGAGCGTGTACGGCAGGATGGCCACGTCGGCCGAGTCGGCGAGGTCGGGGAGGCTGCCGGTTTCGGCGCGGTGGGCACTCAGCCACGCCTCGAAAATCGTCGGTGCGATGGCGTCCGTGGTGTAGGCGCCGTCCCAACTGCGGAGGAACGCGACGGGCTCGTCGAGCGCGCGCGGGAGGGCGGCCCGGGGGCCGAGGGCGCGGATGAGGGCGGGCAGGCGGCGCTCGGCCCAGGCGGAGCGGGCGTCGCGGGCGAGGGCATCGGTGGAGAGGCGCCGCGCCGCGAGGACGGCGAGCCTCGACGGTGCCCACCGCGCACTCGGGTGGTCGGCAGCGAAGGCCGTCTCGCCATCCTCAGACGCGATGACGGGTCGGCCGAGGATGCGTGTCTGTGTGGCGGTCGTGAGAAGGCCGTCGCCGCGCAGGAGGGCGAAGGCGCCCGGGGCGCGGCCCTCGGCGAGGCGCCCGAAGGCGGCGGCGTCGGTCCCAGTCCGGAAACCGGCCCAGCGGACGACCCAGCGGACGGGCGCGGCGGCCGAGTCGGGGCGGGCAGCGGACGAGTCGGCGGGCGCGCCGGGGAGAGGTTGCGGTGTCCGGGGTGAGGCTTGCGTTCCGCGGGATGGGGTCTGCGTGGTCCGGGATAGGGCTTGCGTTGTCCCGGATGAGGCTTGCGTAGTGCGGGACAGAGTCTGCGTAGTGCGGGACGAGGTCTGCGTTGTGCCGGACGGGGTCTGCGTCGTGCGGGACAGGGCCTGCGTCGTGCCTCCCGGGGCAGGGCGCGTGGAATCGGCGCGAGCGGGTCCGGCCGCCGACCGGGGCAGCGCGGGCGGGCCGAGGACGAGGCCCGACGAGTCGCGGGCAACGGCAACGAGCGTCTCACGTCCGTCGCGGGCGACGACGCGGCTGTAGACGGGGAGCGGCGGGGCGCCGGCGAAGGGCTCGGCGCGGAGGTCCGAGGTGAGCAGCACGGCCCACGCGGCGCCGCCGTCCGTCCCGACGAGCAGGGTGAGCGTGCCCGGGACGCTCGCCGCGGCGACGCGCCGGCCGGCGACGTGGAACGCGACGGGGACGACGAGTGGGAGGGCACTCGCGCCCCCGGGCTGGTGCAGCACGAGGGCGCGGCCATCCCTCGCGGGGGCCGAGAAGGCGCGCCCGAAGGCGGTCCCGGAGACCGCGACGCTGCGGCGGAACGCGGCGTCGTCGCGGACGAAGCGGGCGACATCCGGTGAGGCACGGGCCGTCGCCCAGGACGAGTCCGGGGCGGGCGTGGCGAGGTAGGCGAGGAGGCGCTCGACGGCGAGCGCATCCCACGGCTGCCACGGCTCGGGCGTGAGGCCGAGCCAGACGAAGGCGTCGGACTGGGCGACGCCGGGCTCGGCGAGGGCGGCGTTGACGCCACGGGCGTAGGCGTCGAGGCGGGCGCGCGTCGGGGCGTCGAGGCCGTCGTAGGTCTGGCGGGCGAGGGCGTCGAGGCCGAGGCGGCGGGCGTGGAGGTCGGCCGCGCGGGCGGTGTCGCCGAACCACGCTGCCGTTTCGCCGCGGGCGGCCTGGCGCCAGAGGGCGAGCGTAAAGGCGTGGTCGGCGGCGTGGGCGTAGCCGAGCCCTGCGGCGGCGTCGGTCCACGTCGCCGCCTCGATGACGACGCCTCCGGCGGTGCCGGCCTCGGCATCGGGCCAGGCAACGCTCACGGGGGCGGCGATGCCAGCCAGCGTTCGTTCGCCGTCGCGGTCCGGTGCGGCGCCATAGGCGAGCCAGCCCACAGCAGCGCCGAGTGCGACGAGCACGGCGAGGACGACGCCGACGGCGATCAGGACGCGCGACACGGGGCGGGGGGCGGGGCGGGGCAAGCTACCCCGCGCCTCGAGCGGCGGGCGGAGCGCCCCGGCATCTACCGCCCGCCGAGGCGTTCGAGGTAGCGGCGGACGAGGGCTTCCATCTCGGGCGCGTAGCCCGAGGCGTCGAGGCGGAGCAGGTCGGCGCGGATGCGGTCCGCTGGCCGGTCCATCGGCGGGAGCGGCGGCGGGGCCGGGGCGAGGGGCGTGCGGCGGGCCGGCTCCCCCTCGCGGCGCTCCTCCTGGCCGCGCTCGTTGACGGCCTGCTCGGCCTGGAGCATCCGCTCGGTGATGAGCTGCTGGCGCTGGACGGTCGCGGCGTCGAGGCGGCCGCGGCGGAGTTCGGCCGCGGCGCGGCCCATCTGCTCTTGGAGGCGCTGGAGTGCGCTCTGGGCGCCGGGCCCGAGGCTGCCGCCGTTCTGCTCGATGGTGTTCTGAAGGCTGCGCCGGAGGGCCTCCTGCTGCTCGGCCATCTGGCGCAGGCGCGTGCCCTCGCCCGGCGTGAGGCGTTGCCCGGCGGTCCGGCCGAGCATCTCCTGGATCTGCTGGTTGAGCTGCTGCTGCTGGCCGCCCATCTGCTGCATCTGCTGTTGCGGCGTGCCGCTGCCACTGGAGCTGCCCTGTTGCTGTTGCTGCTGTTCGAGGGCGTCGGAGAGCAGGAGCGCGAGGTCGTTGAGGTGCGCCATGGCGGTCCGGCCGCGGCTAGAACCCTCGGCGGCGTCGCGGTCGGCGAGGCGCGCGAGGGCGGCCTCCATCTCACGGGTCGCGCTCTGGGCGCGCGTCTGGACGGCGGCCGTGAGCGGCGCCGACGTCCGGGCGACGCGGCGGAGCGTGTCCGCGACCGTCCGGAGGCCGTCCCGGAGGTCGCGCTGGCGGCGCGCGAGCGCGCCCGCGGCGGGGTTGCCGTCGGGCGTGCGCGCGGCGTCGTCGGCCAGTGACTCCTGGCGCTGCGAGAGGGTGAGCGTGTCTTCGAGCGCGCGGCGGAGCGCGGCCGTGTCGATGCGCGCCTGCTGGCCCTGCATGGACTGGCTCTGCTGGCGCATCTGCTGGGCCATGCGCCGCAGGCGGCGGGCCATCTCCTGCTGGCCCTCCTGGGCGGGCTGCATCTCGCCCTGCTCCATCTGCTCGGCGTTCTGCTGCATCTGCTGCGGCAGTCCTCCCTGCGGCGTCGTCTCCCGGCGCATCTGCTCGACGGCCGCGGCAGGCGCGCGCGGGATCTGTTCGAGGCGCTCCTGAAGCTCCTGGAGGGCCTCGTCGAGGTCGGCGGCGTCCTCGGCGGCGTCGCGCTGCTCGTCGGCCATGCGCTCGCGCTGCGCCTCGGGCGACCGGGGCGACTCTCCGTTCCGCATCTGCTCCGCCTGCCGGGCGAGGGCTTCCTCGCGCTCGGCCAAATCGTCTGCCTGTCGGGCCGCGTCCTCCATCTCGACGGCCGCTTCGAGGCGTTCGAGAAGCGCCTGGGCGCGCTCCAGACGCTCCTGAAAGGTCTGCTGGGCCTGCTCGACCTGGTCGGCCTGCTGGAGCATCTGCTGGAGGTCGAGCTGGCGGATTGCCTCCTGCAGCCGCTGCAGGGCCTCCTGAAGCTCGGGCGAGGCGAGGTCCTCCATGACGCGCTGCATCTGCTCGAAGCGGCGCTGCGTCTCGGGCGTGACGAGGTCCGACCCACGGAGCTGCTCGGCCGTCTGGCGCATCTGCTCGCGGAGGCGCCGCGCCTCGTCCTGCATCGCGGCCTGCTCGCGGCTCATCTGCTCGACGTCGCGGCGCGTCTGGGCGTCGGGCGTCGGGCGGGCGCGGAGCTCCTGCCGGAGCCGAGTGGCACGGGTCGACTGCTGACGCGCGCGCTGCCCGAGGCGCTCAAGCGTCGTCGCGGCCGAGTCGCGGCGGCTCGCGAACGTCTCGACGCGCTGCTCGACGGACGGCATCTGGAGGCGCACGAGTGGCGTCCGTGCGCGGCGGCCGGGCCCGACCTCGCGGACCTCGCCGTAGAACTCGACCGTCT
>DASWMO010000188.1:0-2716 GCA_036399715.1 Rubricoccaceae bacterium | reverse complement strand
GCCCGAGACGCCGGACACCGTCCGGGTGCCCGCGCAGGCGGACGCGCCGCCGGCCGTGCCAGTCCCGCCGGTCCCCGCCGAGCCGACCGTCGCCGAGACGGCTGTCGCGGATGTGTTCCGGGCGTGGTGCCGCGCGGCGAGGCCGGTCGTCGGGCGGGTCGAGTTCTTCGCCGAGCACGTCCGGCAGACCGTCGAGGGCGCGTCCGTGTCGGCCGTCTACCGCGACGCCAACTCGCAGGCGCAGCCGGTCACGTTCCGCGCGCGCGGCGGGTCGAGCCCGGTCGAGTACTGGCTCGTCTCGCACGCGGGCCGGCACGCCCTCCTGCCGCAGCCCCTCGGCGCACAGCAGTTCCGCGAGCTCTCGCCCTGCATGGACGGCACGGCGACGCCGGCCGCGCTGCACGAGATCGAGCCGGCCGAGGTCCGGCCCGTCGGCGAGCAGTTCGAGCTCGTCCGCCCGGGCCGGGTGGCGTAGCGGCTCAGTCGAGCGAGTTGCGGAACGCGTCCGGGACGACCTGCCGCACCTGCGGGAGCAGGCGGAGCGCCGTGTCGCGGTCGAACGGACCGGCGACGATGATCCGCAGGCCCGGGGTCATGCCATAAGTCTCCGACGGGACGACCTGGAGCGTCAGGCCCGTCCGTTGCGCCTGGGCGTAGCGCGCGTCGAGGCCCGCCTGGTCGTACGGCTGGTAGGAGCCCATCACGATGATGTTCGGCGCGCTCGCCCCGCTCCGAGGCGTCGAATTTCGCGTCGGCGCCCGCGACGCGTTGCCGCTGCCGCGCACCACGTCGTCGCCGGGGACGTAGCCGAGCGCAGCCGCGACGACCGCCCGCGAGCCCGGCGCCTCGGAGACGTTGACCGTCCCCGAGCCGTCCTGGCCGACAAAGTGGAGCAGGCCCTGGCGGTACTCCCAGAAGTAGGTCGTCGTCCATCGCCCGTCGCGCGCCTCGAACTGCACGATGTCGCGGCCGGCCAGCGTCGTGCGCTGAAGGTTGCTAACGGACGTGTTGGCCGAGAGCGACCGCGGGAGGCGCCATGTTCGGCCGCCCTCGGAAAGCGTGATCGAGAACTGCCCGTCGCGGAGGCGAACCGTCTGGAGGCCGCCCGAGGGCGCCGACGCGCGGCGCGCGGGGGCCGAGGCGAGCAGGTAGCGGTCGTAGATCCATCCCTCGCCGCCGGCGTAGTCCGTCCGGCACCAACGACCGCCGTCCTCGGGGCGCGGCCGGAGGCAGCCGTCGGTCGTGACGGCCTCGCCCGGCGGGACGTCGTCGACGGCGGTGCCGTTGCGGGCGCTCGGTGCGTCTCGGACGGGGATCGGCGTGCCGTCGGGCGCGCCCGAGTAGCGCGTCTGCGTGCCGGCCGAGAAGAGGTCCCAGTTGACGCCGCGGCGCGGGCTGTAGCCGAGGGCGAAGGCAGCGTCGTCCGTGAGCACCGGCGTCTCAGCCTCTGGCGCATCGCTGATGGGCGTCGCGTCGCCGTCGGCGTCGCCGCTGGAGGGATACCCGCCCGGCGGCGCGTCCGAGGCGACCGTCGTCTCCTCACGCCCGCCGCGGCCGGTGAGCACCACGACTGCGAGGACGGCCGCGATGACGCCGAGCACGATGGCGACCGCGACGGCGAGGCCGCTCGATCCCGACACTGGGGCGGCCTCGGGAGGCGCCGCGTACGTGGGCGGCGCGACGGGAGCCACCGGAATGGGAGGCGCTGCGTAGGCTGCCGGGGCGGATGCAGCCGCGTAGGTCGGTGCCGCGTAGGCGGGCTCGGGTGGCAAGGCATCGGTCGGCGCCTCGTCCGCGACGGCCCGCGCGGCGAAGCCCACCTCGGCGAGCGCGACCAGAAACGCGTCGCGGTCCGCCGCCGTCGCGAACGGCCCGACGAGGGCCGGCATCACGAGCGCCGTCAGTTCGGCTTCCTCGGGCTCGACGTTCAGTTCCGCGATCAGGATCTGCGCAAGCGCGGCCTGCCGCTCGCGCGGCAGCGACGCCTCAGTGATCTCGACGAGAAACGACATCGGCAACGCGGGCGGGTGGCAGGTCCGAACCTACACCCGTCTCTCGTGGCGCATCCGCACAGGTTCGTGTTCGGCACCCCCACCTGCGGCAGGCACCGCAGCGGCAGGGCGCGCTCAGACCACTCGTGCGAGCGGCTCGACGAGCGAGCGCAGCAGCGGCAGCAGCGCCGCGCGGTACGCCCACAGCAGGAACACGAGCAGGGCTGCCACCGCGTAGCCGCCCGCGCCCTCCGCCGGGTCGAAGGTGAGGTGGTACAGCACGATGCCGACCGCGACCGGCACGAGCATCACGAGCGCGAGCGGCACGAACCGACCGGCGAGCAAGAGCGCCCCGGCGACCGTCTAGACCAGCTTGACGAGCGTCATCACGTGGCCGCTCGCGAGCGCGTCGAGAAAGGCCCCGCCCGGTGTCGGCATCGGCGGCCACGGGAAAACGTTCAGGACGCCGTTCAGTCCGATGACGAAGAACAGCAGCCCGAGAAGAACGCGGACGACGGTGACGGTGCGGCGCATTGCAGAACGCGTGGATAGGTGTTTCAACGTACCCCCGGCCTTCCGCGAGGGCCGTCCGCTGCTGACGCGTCCCGAACTTGGGGACGTCCGCGGTTGCCGCATCCCGCGTGCCGCCTGTCCGTACGTCCGCCGCACGCCTCGCCCTGCCTGTGTCCGTCGTCTCCCCGCCCGCTGCTCCCCGTCGGTCCCTC
>DASWMO010000187.1:0-7480 GCA_036399715.1 Rubricoccaceae bacterium | reverse complement strand
GAGAACGCGGAAAGGAGCGTCCGTGCCGTGTCGTTAAGGTCCGTTATTGCAATGATGGCATCCACATCCGCGACGTGCACGATGAGCGGATTGTCGGCCGGCCGACCCTTGGCCTCGAAGACAGCCGCGACCGCCCGCGCTTCCGTCGCGACGGCGCCGAGACCGTAGACCGTCTCAGTCGGGAACGCCGCGAGACCGCCGCGGCTCAGCACGGCCGCCGCGGCGCGGACGGATCGGGTGTAGAGCGTGGTCAGGGCGGGTCGGGGAGAGGGGTCGCAGAACCTACCGACCGGCCGCGCTAGTTTCCCGGCCCGCCACCGCACGACCGATGCCCCGCCCCGAACGCCCCGTTGCTGACGGATGGGACACGCACCACGTCGACGGGTACGAGATTCTCGTCGGGCGGAGCGCGAGCGACAACGACCGGCTGACGTTTAAGGTCGCCGCGCCGCAGGACGTGTGGCTGCACGTCGGCGGGGGGACGCCGGGCAGCCACGTTGTCGTGCGGCAACCGGAGGGAGGCGAGGTGCCGCGGAGCGTCGTCAAGCGGGCGGCCGAGCTGGCGGCGAAGCATTCCAAGGCCGGCAAGGCGTCGGGCAAGGTGGACGTCCACGTCTGCCGGGCATGCGACGTGCGGAAACCTCGCGGCGCGAAGCCAGGCTCGGTCGAACTGCGGCGCTACGAGTCCATGAAGGTCTATCCCGGCGGAGCCGACGCCGGATAACCCGGGGCCGCCTGGATGCGCTCGAGTTGACGCCGGTGATGGTCGAGGTGAGCCGACATGAAGCGGGCGGCGCCCGCGGCCGTGAGCCCGCCAGCGCGCGGGTGCTCCATCAGCGGCACGTCGGCGAGGGCGTCGGGGAGCGCCTCGGCGAGGTGGTGCCACTCGCTTTCGAAGGCGGCGAGGCGGTCGCGCCACCCGGCGCCAGGCGGGCTGTCGGGCCGGATGAACGGCTCGGCCGACGCCGGCATCGTCGTGAGGCCATCGGAGCGGAGAAAGGCCTCGACCGCGGCGAGCCGTTCCTCGGAAGCCTCAGGAACAGCGCGTCGGGCGTCGCCGGCCGCGACCTGCTTCGCCAGAATCGCGAGCGTGCCCGTCTCGGCTTTCACGAGGTGCTGTGCGACCTCGTCGGCCGTCCAGCCACCATCGGACGGGCGGAACTGGCGCTGCGCGGGCGTGAGCGCATCGAAGGTCGCGAGAAAGGCGGCCCGGTCGTGGTCGAGGCGGGAGAGGGAGTCGGCGAGCATGGGCGAGCGGAAGTGGGGCTCGGCCAAGGTCGCACTCAGGCGTCGGCGAGGGTGAGGTGGTCCACGATGCGCCGCACGCCGGGCTGCGCGGCGAGGACGGCGAGGACGCCCTCGCGGGCGGCGTCGTCCGCGACGGATCCGTAGACCGACACGGCGCCGTTGTTGACGTAGAGCGACAGGCCACGTGTCGGGCTGTTGCCGAGGGCTGAATGGACGCGCCGCGCGAGCGAGCGGTCGCCGGCCGTGAGCGTTCGGCGGTGCTGGACGGCGCCGAGGAGCGCGCGAACGGGAGCGGGCAGGCCGAAGCCGAGCACCTGGGCAGTCGCAGACACGAGTTCGAGGGCAGGGATTCCACGCCTGTCTCAAACTGCGTGCCGACGCGAATCAGCCTCGAATCGCGCCCCGGACAGGGTCGAACGGGTGAGTCCGAAACGCGGCGTTCCGACTTATGCCCCACCGAGGGCGCCCATGGACCACGCGATCGCGGCATAGCGCGCCCACCGCAGGAGGGGCACGACGACGGCGACGATGCCGAGCGGCACCCGCGCCACGCCGGCCGCGACCGTGATCGGGTCGCCCACGATAGGCAGCCACGACAGCCCGAGCGACCACCCGCCCCAGCGCTCGACGGCACCGAGCGCGCGCCGGCCGCCACGCGACGCCCGCAGCCGCGGCTCGGCCCGTACGCGCGCCCACCGTCCGAGGGCGACGTTGAACGCGCACCCGAGCGTGTTGCCGGCCGTCGCCCACGCGAGCGCTGGACCGGCCGGCATCCCGGCCGCGAGCGCGCCCGCAAAGGCGGCCTCGGAAGAGAGTGGCAGCAGCGTCGCGCCGGCGAACGCCGCGGCGAACAGGGATGGGCCGGCCCAGTCGGTCACCGGCGATCGGGCGCCCCAACTCGGACAGCAGCCCCGCCGACCGTCACCGGAGCAGGAAATCGACGACCACGAGCGCGAAGAAGGCCGGCACGTAGGCGATCGAGGCCAGCAGCAGGCGCCGCGCGCGCCGGTCGTCCGGCTCCGAGAAGAACGAGAAGGCGGGCAGCGTGAACGCGACCCCGAGCACGCCCATGCCGGCGAGGTACAGCGGTCCTGCCTTGCCGAGGGCAGCCGGAACGACGCCCGCGACGAGCAGCAGGAGCGACGAACCGAGAACGATCCACGCGAGCGTCCGCTCACCGCCGCGGGCCGTCGGGAGCATGCGGTAGCCGGCCTGGCGGTAGTCCTCGCGGTACATCCACGCGAGGGCGAAAAAGTGCGGAAGCTGCCACAGGAAAAGGACCGCGAACAGCGCCCAGCCTGTTGCGTCGGCCCGTCCCGTCGCGGCTGCGGCCCCGCCGAGGGCAGGGAGTGCGCCCGGGACGGCCCCGACGAGCGTGTTCCACACCGACACGCGCTTCAGAGGCGTGTAGACGGCGACGTACAGCAAGACCGTCAGCACCGCGAGGCCCGTCGTGACCGGATTGGTCGTCTCGAACAGGACGGCTGCCCCGAGCGCGGCGCAGGCGAGGCCGTACACCGTCGCGACGAGGGCGGAGACGCGGCCAGCGGGGATCGGCCGCGCTGAAGTGCGTGCCATACGCGCGTCGTGATCGCGTTCGAGCGCGTGGTTCAGCGCGGCGCCCCCTCCGGCCGAGAGGCCAGTTCCGAGCATCAGCCCGAACAGCACGAACCAGTCGATCGGACCTTCTGCGGCGAGCACGTAGCCCGCGGCGGCCATCACGACGACAAACGTCGTGATGCCCGGTTTGAGAAGCTCCTTGAAATCGGCGAGTGCCGTCCGCAGCGCGTCCGTGTCGGTCGTGGCCTCGGCGGAGGGAGACGGGACGGCGGTCGCGGCGAGGGTCCTCATCGGGGGGGCGGAGCAGAGGAGGAAATGAACGCTCAACCGGCACTCCGTTCCGTCAATATGCAACGGAAAGACAGGGCGCCGGGCCCGCGCGCGGGTCTCGGGCGAACGCGGCGGCGACCTACTGCGGCGGAGGGATATTCCCCGCTCCTATCCGCCCGCTCCGCCCATGCCTCTTCTCGCAACCGTCTCCGGCATCCGGGGTGTCTTCGGCGACGGTCTCGACCCGGCCGTCCTCGTCCGCTACGCCGCGGCCTTCGGGGCGTGGCTCTCGCGCCAGACCGAGGCGCGCCCCCGGGTCGTCGTCGGCCGCGACGGGCGGGTGACGGGCGACGTGTGCGCGCGGATCGTGACCGCGACGCTCCAGGCCGCCGGCTGCGACGTGGTCGACGGCGGCCTCGCGACGACGCCGACGGTCGCGATGGGCGTGCTCAAGCACCGGGCCGACGGGGCGGTGATCCTCTCGGCGAGCCACAACCCGGCGCAGTGGAACGCGCTAAAGCTGCTCGACCGCCGCGGCGAGTTCCTCGGGCCCGACGAAGGCGCCGAGGTGCTCGTGCTCGCCGACGGCCCCGGCTCGCCCGGCGTGGCGGGCCAGACGGTCGGCTTCGAGGCGCTCGGCACGTACACCACCGACGACCTCCTCCCGTACCATATCGACGCGGTTCTCGCGCTCCCGTTCGTCGACCCGGCGACCATTCGCGCGCGTGGCTTCCGCGTCGTCGTGGACGCCGTGAACTCGGTCGGCGCCTTCGCTATCCCGGCGATGCTCGCCGCCCTCGGCGTGACCGACGTCGAGGTGCTCAACGCCGACGTGACGGGGCACTTTGCACACGACCCCGAACCGCTTCCGGCGAACCTCGGCCAGATCACCGCTCGCGTCCGCGAGACCGGCGCGGACCTGGGCATCGTGGTCGACCCCGACGTCGACCGGCTGGCGTTCGTCGAGGACGGCGGGCGCTTTCTTGGCGAGGAACTCACACAGGTCGTCGCGGCCGACTTCATTCTCGGCAAGACGCCCGGGCCGGTCGCGACCAACCTCTCATCGAGCCGGGCCATAGAGGATGTGGCCGCGCGCTACGGGCAGACCGTCGAGCGGTCGGCCGTCGGGGAGATCCACGTCGTCCGGGCGATGCAGCGCGTCGGGGCCGTCATCGGGGGCGAGGGCAACGGGGGCGTCATCGTGCCCGGCCTGCACTACGGGCGCGATGGGCTCGTCGGGGTCGCGATCGTGCTCCAGCACCTCGCCGAGACGGGCCTGTCGCTGAGCGGCCTCCGCGCGACGTTGCCAGCGTATGCCATCGCCAAGCACAAGATCGTGCTGACGCCCGGCATGGACGCGCGCGCCCTGCTCGCCGCGTACGCCTGGACCGCATCTGGCCACCCCGGCGCGCGCGTCTCGACCATCGACGGCGTCAAAGTGGACACGGACGCCGGGTGGGCGCACGTCCGTGCGTCCAACACCGAGCCGATTCTGCGGGTCTACACCGAGGCCGCGACGGAAGAGGCCGCCGAGGTGCTCGCCGCTCAGGCCGAAGCGGACCTGCTCGCAGGAACGCTGACCGGGCCGGCGCGATGAGCGCCGCGCTCGTCAGCGCCGGACTCGCCGTCGCGGTCTTCCTCGCGGGGGCGATTGCCGCCCCTGCGGCCGGGTGGGACATCACGAACCGCATCCTGCGCCTCGATCCCGGCCGCGGCCGGCAGATCCTCATCTCGGTCGCCGAGGCGCTCGTCGGGCTCGGGACGGGTGCGCTCGCCCTCGCGCTCGCGACCTGGCTCGCGCCCGACCACACGGCGGGCCTCGTCGCCGCAGCGACGGCCGGTGTCGGGGTGGGCATCCGGCGGCAGATCACGGCGATGCGGCGCACGCGGGAGCGCGTCGCGGCGAGCCCGGACGAGGCGCGCATCGTCGACGCGCTCCGGCGCGTCGTGGCGTTCGGAGCGGCGTCGCGGCTCGTCGGCGTCGTCGCTGTCCTCATCGGCATCCTCGTCGCGTTCTACGCACCCCAATGACCACCGTTCGTCTCGTCGGAATCGTTCTTTGCACGCTCGTGCTCGCCGCCTGCGGACCGCGCCACCTCGTGGCGCCTGCCGTCCAATCTCCAGAGGAGGTCTACGACAACCACTCCCAGGCGTCCTTCGTCGCGCGTGGCTCGGTCGAGGCCGTGCTCGACTCGCTCGTCGCCGAGTTGCAGACGCGGGAGTGCCTCACCGTTCGCCGCGGGCGCGACGCGAGCGGCACCGCGGCGCTCGCGCTCGACGATCCGTGCCCCGGCCAGTCCAACCGCGCCGTCGTGCGGGTCGTGGACGGCGGCGACGGGACCGTGCGCGGGACAGTCGAGGCGGTCTACTCGGGCGCGTCCACCAACCGGAGCCTGGCCGTGCTCCCGGCAGGTGCTCTGTTCCACCGAAACGTGCCCGTGTTCGTCGTCCCGATAACCGAGCCCGGGCAGCCGGCGTGCTCGACCCTCGATGCGTGGCACGCCGAAACAGGCGCGCCACCGCGCCCAGACCTGCCGCGCGACACGACGGTGGCCGAGACGCCGCCCGAACTGGTCGGTGGCCTCGACGGGTTCTCGCGGTCGGTTCGCTACCCCGACACCGCGCGCCGCGACGGTGTTCAGGGCCTTACGTTCGCCCGCTTCGTCGTCGACGAGACGGGCGCCGTGACGTGCGCGGAACTGACGGTGAGCTTGAGGCCGGACCTCGACGCCGAAGCACTGCGCGCCGTCCGCGAGGCTCGCCTCACGCCCGGCACGCAGGACGGACGGGCCGTCAAGGTCCGGATGGCGATCCCGATCAACTTCCGGATCCGATACTGAAAACCGGCCCGAGGCGCAGGTCCGCGGATGGGCCGCGCGCCCCGTCCGGGCCCCACGTCTGCTCGGCGATTTGGATCGCGCCGGTGTCGGAGATCATCAGCGCCGTCGAGGCGCGCGTGCCGTAGCGCGCGCCGCGGATGAACAGCGGGGAGAGCACGCGTTCGAGGCCAATTCCAACGCCCGTCTCGGGCAGGTCCGCGTCGGGCGCGGGCGTCTCGTCGTGGAGGAATGCGAGCAGGTCGACGGGATCAGTCGGGCCGGCCCTGAGCGCCGCGGCGAATGCATCGCGGCCACGCGTGAGCTTGGGCCACGGGGTGTCGAGCGTGTCGTTTGAGAGGCCGTAGACGCCTGGCGCGAGACGCTCGGCCGCGGGCCGGCGCGACGATGCGAACCACGCCTCGGCCCCTATGCCGACGAGCAGATTGAACCCGTTGTACGTGCCGTGCGCCGCCTGAACAAGACGCGCGTAGGCCGCGGGCGTGTCCGTGCCGCGAAGGAAGTCGGCGACGAGTGCGCCCCGCGAGCGGGCGTCGGTCCGCACGGCGGCTGGGTCGCGGACGTTCGTGACGGTCGCCCAACGGCCGGTATCGGTCACACCGAGCCACGTGCCGCCGGCCGTCAGGTCGCGGCCGGCGACGACGCCCGGCGCGTCGGGCCACCGAGCGAGTGGCGCTGTCGGGCGCGCGTGCGCCTCGTCGCGGTTGCCGGCGAGCACGAGCGCATGGCCGGGATGCACGCCGATCGCGGCAAACAGGACGCACACCGGACTAGACCGCAGCTCGAAGTGCCTGCGTGCTCCGGGCCGGGCCCGCCGCGAGCGCCTCGGCCGCCCAGATCACGAGCGCGATCCAGACCACGTCGGTCATCAGCAGGTGGATGATCTGCATCCAGACGGGCACGTTCAACCCGACGTTGAGCGCGCCCAGCCCCATCTGCGCGACGAACAACCCGAGGACCGTTGTTCCGCGTGCGACGACCGCCGTCCCGCGGCTCTGCCAGACCGACGCAGCGACGACGCCGAGCGCGACGAACGCCATCGCCGGGTGAAAGAGGCGCAGCCCGACAAGGGTTGCAACGACCGGATGGACAGTTGGGTCAAGTCCGCCTCCGACGACCAGCGTGTCACCGAGCGCCGTCACGGCGCCGCCCATTGCGAGCACGAGGACTGCCACCAGCGCCGCCCCGACGGCGAGCGCTCGGCCCGGCGCCAGGCGCCGCGGCACGCTTCCACCCGACGCCCACCACGCGACGAGCGTGAGCGCGCCGAGCAGCAGCAGCGTGTTCACGAGGTGCCCGGCCATCCAGACGGCGCGGGCGTAGCTCGGGTTGTACGCGACGTACTTGAACAGCACGAGGCCGGCCCCGAGGGCCGCTTCGAGCACGATGAACACGCCGGCCGCCGCGGCAGCCTTGCGGACCGCTGCGCCGCGCGGCGCGAGCCTGAACGCCTGCCAGACGAGCCAGAACACGAGGGGGAGCGCGATGCCGCTCGTCACGCGGTGCGCGAACTCGACGACCGTGTTCAGCGCCGGGTTCGACGGGATGATCTCGCCGTTGCAGAA
>DASWMO010000186.1:0-9012 GCA_036399715.1 Rubricoccaceae bacterium | reverse complement strand
AAGGGGAAGCCCAAGAAGGTGGCGCTCGTGGCGTGCATGCGTAAGCTCTTGATCACGTGCAACGCCGTCGTGCGTGACGGAGCTGCGTGGGAGCCAGATCGCGCTCTCGCGGCTTGACTCCGAACACAGTTGCTGTTATGCCGCCTCACGTCGATGAGTAGGGGAAGCGGGGGTGTCACCCCACCCAGGGCACCTTGCAACCGCCGCTTCTCGCCCGCCACCTCTTGAGGAACCCCCATGTACCAGACAAAGCTCGACACGTCCGCCCTTGCCTGGTCGCCGACGGGGTGGCCGGGCGTATCGATAAAGATGCTCCAGCAGGACGAGTCGACCGGCGGGATGATCGGGATGTTGAAGATGGAAGCAGGAAGCTCGATCCCGGCACACAGCCACACGCACTCTGACCACGCCGTGTACGTGGCCGAAGGGGACCTCATCGACGAAGGCGTGACCTACGGCCCCGGCAGTTTCCTCGTCGCCAAGGCGGGCACGCCGCACGGCCCGCACGGCTCGTCGGGCGGATGCGTGTTGCTGAGCACGTATTTCGGTCCGCCGGACTTCGTCCCCGCCGGGTAGGCGGCACGGGGCGGCATAACCCGCGGCTGCATCCGACCGCACGGTTAGGTCGACGCATTGCAGGCTGCTCCGCGGATCGTGCGCTCCGCCTTAACCGTTGCGCTCGCTGTGCGGCGGTTGAGCCGCAAAGTGTTATGCGGCCTCCTGTCGCGGGTGGTGCTCCTCCGAGGTCAATCCCATGAGCCTCTCCTCTCTCGCCCCTACCCGCGCGCTCCTCACCGCCGGCACTCCGAGCCGATCATGTGTCGGAGCAACTCGTCGAGGTCTCCGTTCAGTCGGCGCTCTGAACCGCGTCGGTCCAACGGTGGCCGGCTGTGCACGGCTTGCGCGACGTGCGCACATTTAGTTAAGCCGACGGCCGGTTTACGCCCATCATCCGCCACCTATGCCCTAGGTTGCTGGTGGTACGATGTTTGGCGCGTCACGACAACCCGCCTGTCCGGCCCCTCTAGACGCTCCCCCATGGTCCGCTCCTCAGCCCGCCGTCCGTTTCTCGCCTTCCGACGCGTGGGTCCGGTCGTGACGGCCGCGCTCGTTGCTGTCTCTCTGTTCGTACCCGCGCGTGCCCAGGCGCCGGTCCGGGTCGGCACCGAGTTCCAGGTCAACACGTATGTGCCGGACGACCAGACCGCCAGTTCGGTCGCGATGGACGCCGACGGCGACTTCGTCGTCGCCTGGGCGAGCCGCGGCCAGGACGGCTCGGGCGATGGGGTCTACGCCCAGCGGTACAGCGCGGCGGGGGCCCCGCTCGGCACGGAGTTCCGGGTCAACACAACCACGGCGGACGCCCAGACCAACCCGTCAGTGGCGATGGACGCCGACGGCGACTTCGTCGTCGTGTGGCAGAGCAGGGGACCCTCTGACACCGCACCGAACCCCATCAACGACGACGACGTCCTCGCCCAGCGCTACGACGCCGCGGGCCAACTGCAGGGGCCCGAGTTCCAGGTCAACACGTACACGGGGTACAACCAGAACACCCCCTCGGTCGCGATGACGGCCGACGGCGACTTCGTCGTCGCCTGGACGAGCCGAGGGTTGCCCTTTAAAGACCCCGGACAGGGGCAGGACGGCTCCTCCGCGGGCGTGTACGCCCAGCGGTTCAGCGCGGCGGGTAGGCCGCTCGGCCCGGAGTTCCGGGCCAACACGTATACGGTGGGCGACCAGTCCTCCCCCTCGGTGGCGGTCGGCGCCGACGGCAGCTTCGTCGTCGCGTGGACGAGCACCGGGCAGGACGGCGACTTCTTTGGCGTGTACGCCCAGCGGTTCAGCGCGGCGGGGGCCCCGCTCGGCTCGGAGTTCCAGGTCAACACGCTCACGTACGGCAGCCAGAGCGATCCTGCCGTCGGGGTGGCCCCCAACGGCGACTTCGTCGTCGCCTGGTCGGGCCTCTCGGGGCTAGGCGGTAATTTCGAGGTCTACGCCCAGCGGTACGACGCGGCCGGCGCACCGCAGGGCGGGGAGTTCCGAGTCAACACGTTCACGACGGGCGAGCAGTCCGGCACCTCCGTAGCCTGGGAGGCCGACGGAGGCTTCGTCGTCGTGTGGTCTGGGAGGGCGGTGGGCGACAACAGCGGCGTCTCCGCACAGAAGTACAACTCGGACGGAGAGCCGCAGGGGCCGGAGTTCCTGGTCAACACGACGACGACGGAGTCACAGAGCCGCCCCTCGGTGGCGATGGCCGCCGACGGCCGCTTCGCCGTCGCATGGTCGAGCTACGAGCAGGAATCAGAATTCACCCACGGCGTCTACGGGCAGCTCTACAAGCCCGGGCCCGAGACGGTGGCGTCCGAGCCGGGGGCGTCAGTGGGGCTCACGCTCACGCTCTCCCCGGTCCCCGTCGGCCCCGGAGGCAGCCGCATCCGCTACGATCTGCCAGAGGCGGGTCCCGTGTGGTTGGCCGTCTACGACGTGCTCGGCCGCGAGGTCGCCGTGCTCGCCACCGGCGAGCAGGCCGCGGGGCCGCACGAGAGTCGTTTGGAAGCTGGCCGGCTCGCCGCGGGCGTCTACGTCGTCCGTTTAGAGGCCGGCCGGGCGACGGTCGTCCGTCGTGTGACGGTGGCCCACTGACTCTGCCGGACGGGCTCCCTATGCTGGCATTTGGCTCCGGCCCTTCTCTCTCCTTTCTCTCATGTCTCGTTCGATTCCCACCCTGGCGCTGCTCATCGCGCTGGCCCTCACGGCCTCAACGACCAGCGCGCAGGGCAAGCTCGAGTCGAGCTTCGTCCGTTCGGACGGCTCGCTCAGGTCGGCCTCGGCCGCTACTGCCGTGACGACGCCCGGCGCGCCGATCCTCTTCGGCGCCGGCGGCTCCACCACGATCACGCAGAACGCCAGCCAGGACATCGTGCCGCTGACGGGCATCGCCTGCCCGACGCCCCCGAACAGCTGGTACCGCGTGTTCGACCTGAGCACGTTCGGCCTCGCCGACGGCATCGACGTGACGAGCGTCGACATCGGCATCCAAGAGATCGGCCCCAGTGGCGCGACGGCGGTCAACCTGTACCGGCTCAGCGGCGCGTTCACGCAGGCCAACCTGGCGCTCGTCGGGACGGCCCCGCTCGTCGTCTCGTCGGCCGACAACCTGAGCCTCGTCAATGTGCCCATCACGGGCTCGTTTGAGAGTGGCGACATGCTCGTCGTCGAGTGGGCCGTCCCCTTCGCGGGCGCCTACTTCGGCGGCAACGCGGCCGGGCAGACCGGCCCGACGTACATCCGTGCCGCTGGTTGTGGCGCGGCCGAGCCGGCCGACCTGGCCACGCTGGGCTTCGGCTTTCCCGACGCGCACTGGGTCGTGAACGTGACCGGGACCACGGCGCCGATCGTCGGACCGAGCCTCCACGTGCCGGGCACGGTCGCCTTCGGTGACGTTGCGGTCGGCGAGACGAGCGAGACGGAGACGGTCTCGATCACGAACAACGGCACCGAGGCCGTCACGATCACGTCCATCACCGCCTCGGGCGACGCGGCGTTCACGGTCACGATGACGGGGACGGACCTCACGCTCGACCCCGGCCAGAGCACGACGCTCACGGTCACGTTCGCGCCGACGGCGCACGGCGACGTGACGGGCACGATCACGATCGTGAGCAACGCCCCGAACTCGCCGCAGACGATCAACCTGAGCGGCACGGGCTTCTCGCCGCCGCCGAACGATAACTTCGCGGACGCAATCGAGATCACGGAGACCGGGACCTACACCGGTACGAACGTCGCCGCGACGGTCGAGGGCGGCGAGGAGCAGCCGGTGTGCAGCGTGGCCGCGGCCGGCACGGGTGGCGTTTCGGTGTGGTGGGTATACACACCTGCGGGAGACGGGCTGCTTTCGGTCGACCTGGCTGCTTCCGATTACGACACGAGCCTCGCGTTCTACCAGGAAGATGGGACTCTGATCGCCTGTAACGAAGACGGCAATCCCGACTTCACGTCCGTGCTCACCGATGTGCTTGTTACGGGCGGGCGGGCCGTCTACATCCGCGTCGGTGGCTATCGCGATGCTAATCAGGGCAACATCTCGTTCGACCTCTCCTTTATGGCCAACGGGCTTGTGACCTCGGCGATCCCCGCCGGCGACACGACGGGAGAGCCGACGTGGAACCGCCCGTTCACCGACGGGATCGGCACCAGCGGCTCGTGCTCCCTCAGCAGTTCGGCGACGGCGGTGTCCTACGAGGCGCGCTCGTTCATCGTCGCTACGGATAGCGTCTACACGATCACGACGGACTACACCGGCACGCCCGACTTCGACGGGTTCCTCTTTCTCTACCGGGGGGCATTCAACGCGGCAGACCCGTGCCTGAACCTCGTCGCGCTTGACGACGACTTCGAGGGCCAGGGGGGGTCGCAGTTCGCCAACTTCGACCTGATGACGGGTCAGTACACCCTCGTCGTGACCGGGCATAGCAACGACGACTTCGGGACGTACACCGGCGATGTCGTTGGTCCCGCGGCGGTGAGGTTCATATCCAACCCGCTCGCGGGTGAGGGCACCCCCGGCATGGGCCAGACGATGCTGACGGCGTCGCCGAACCCGGTCAGTAGCTCGGCCCGCGTCCGCCTCGCCGTCGAGACGGCGCAGGACGTGACGGTCGCGGTCTACGACATGACCGGCCGCCAGATCGCGACGCTCTTCCAGGGCGCCGTCGCGGCGGGCCAGGCGCTCGACCTCGGCCTCGACGCCTCGGCGCTCCCGGCCGGCGTCTACGCCGTCCGCGCCACGGGCGACGCGGTCAACCTGACGCAGCGTGTGACGGTCGTCCGCTAACCCGGGCTGTCTAGCACGCTCGCCCTAGGCGAGCCGCGCGCCCCGCTCTCCATCTGGAGAGCGGGGCGCGCTCCGTTTCGGGAGGCACCAGACAAAGCTTCTCTTCTGTCGAAACATGCGGCGCAGGGGCAAGCGGTGCGCGGGTCCTCATAACCCGCCGCTGCACCGGATGGCCCCGAACGAAGCGCCGGGATCTACCTTCCGCTTGGCCCCCGGTGAGCGGCCATCCGTTCTACCGCTTGCGATTCTGCCACCACAACCCGAGGACGAGGCTCATGATCGCCCGCACCTGGCACGGCGCTGTGCCCGCCGAGAAGTCAGACGCCTACCACGACTACCTCCTCGATACCGGCGTCCCAGACTACCAGAAGACGCCCGGCAACCGGGGCGTCTACGTCTTTCGGCGGACCGAAGGCGATACGGCACATTTCCTCCTCCTCACGCTCTGGGACTCCCTCGACGTCATCCGAGCGTTCGCGGGGGACGACGTCGAACGAGCGCGGTACTACCCGGAGGACGAGGAGTACCTCTTGGAGCTGGAGCCGACGGTGACCCACTACGAGGTGCTGGCGTCGCCGTAACAGGCCCCTTCCGGCGCGGCAGAACCCGTCTCTGCACCGGACACCACGGCCGGTATTGTGCCGGGTCTTACTCTCCCGCCCGTGCCGCCGGTGAGCGGCCAAATGTTGGGCAGACATCGAACGATGAGCAGAACATTCCTTCTTGGTTGGTTGCTCCTCCTCGCCGCTTGCCAGCCGAGCGGACTCGGCCCGCTCGTCGTCGACGGGCCGGAGCTCCATCCCTCGCTCGTGACACGGAGGCTCGAGGACGCCGCGAAACACCAACTGGCCCCGGTCTTACGAGACAACCCCTACCTCTCGACTGACTCCGAGTTCGTCGATGTCCTCGCTCGGTACGCGTCGCAGGGCCGGCTCGGCGGAGGGGAGGGGGTCCGCGCTGGGCTCTATGCCCTCTACCGCGGCGAGGCGGAGGGCCAGGTCGGCCTCTATGGCCTGGAGGCCGTATCCCCCGCAGAGGCCGACCGGCTCGAAGGCGTCCTGCGCGCAGCGATTGCGTTCCAGGATCGTCTGGGGCTCTCGCGGGTGCACCGCGAAGGCAACGTCCTCGTCGTCGTGTGGCAGCGCGGGGTGTCGGCTTCGTGCTGGGAGGCGGTGAACGCGGAGGTCGTGGAACGCTTGACTGCCCGCTGAGCAGGCCGTGATGAACCGAGCATACGGCCCAACCCGCCGCTGCACCCGACGGCACCAGAACGTCCAGTCGACTTCTACCTACGACCGGCGGGATGTTGAGCTGCGTTCGCATTCCTTTGCATGGGGTTTGCGCGTGTGCATGGGGTTGGCGTCGCTACCCCATGACAGCCCAAGACTCCATGACAGGGTTAGGAGCGCGTCGACGGGCTCGCCTGAACCTCAGAGCCGGGCCAGTGAGGCGACAGAGCCTAAAGTGCGGAGAGGACGGCGGAGGAGGCAGCGCGAAAGGGGTGCTCACGCCGTGGTGACGGCGCCGGGGACGTTGGCAGCTCCTCCGTCACAACTGAGCCTGAGGCGCCGTCGGTGCGGGTGGGTCCGGCTCCCACGCGAACGTGAAGGAGTTCGGGTCGACGGGCCGGTCCGTGAGCACGCGGAACACGCACCGCCCGTCGCCCTCCTGGAACCGCTCGTCACGGACGACCTCGGCGCCGAGGAGCCGGGTCAGCGTCGAGACCGTCACGCTGCAGAGGGCGGGCCGCCTGGAGGCCACGTTGAGATACGGGCAGTTCCGCTCGACGAGGCGTGGCCCGCCCTCGCCGTCCTCGACGGCGGTGAACGGATCGTCGTCGAGGTAGATCTCGCGGAGGGCCACGAGGCGGTCCTCAAGCGAGAGGCCCTCCAGCCGGGGGGCCCATGCGCGGACCCGGTCTTCGGTCAGTTGGGCCAAGAGGAGCCCAAGGGCCTCTCGGCCGAGCACGGCGCTCGCCGTGTCGATGAGCTCGATGGCGAGCGCGTCGTAGCGCTTCGCGAACGTGTGGTCGCCGGCCGGTGTGAGCGCGTACCGCATGGTCGGGCGGCCGACCCCTCCGGTCGCCCCTTTCTCCCTCGCGACGAACCCCTCGTCAGCGAGCGCGTGGAGCTGCTGGCGGACAGCCTCGTAGGTGAGCCCGACGTGAGCGGCCAGGTCGGCCGTCGTGCTCGGCCCAACGTACTTGAGGCGGGCGAGGAGCGTCCGGCGGATGTCGGGGGGGCGGGGCGTGGGCATGGTCAGGGGAGCGGGCGGTCTCGGCCTTCTACGCCGAGACCGCGCCGATAGACGAGCCGGCCTCCTCCGTCAGCCCGGAGAAGGCCAGGGGGCGACGTCCCTGCGCTCAGGTCGTCCGGAGCGTCCCGTTCATCCCGTCGGGGAAGAGGCCGCCGCCGCTCACGCCGGTCTGGTCCGTCAGGTAGACGATCCGGAGCACCTGCTGGGGGGTCCGGCTGAACGCTTGCGCGTCGGCGTTGGAGGGGACGATGTTCGCACGCCCGTTCACCTCAATGCCCTGGTCGAGGTCGTCTGGCCCGTCGAGCCGGTCACGGGCGTCCGAGATCGCGTTGGCCGCCCGGCGCGCCTCGGCCCCCATCCGGTAGAGCGTCGAGCGGGCCATCCCCATGTGGTATGCCTCGACAGCGAGGATCCCAGCGGCCGCCTCAAGGAACGTCTTGCTCGAGATCAGCGGGGCCGCGCCCTTGTAGGCCGTAATCCCAACGTCCTCCATGAGCATCCCGCCGAGGAAGAAGTTCATTTCGCTCGCGAAGGGGTCGAAATCGTCGCCGAGCCCGGCCGCCCGTGCGGCCGCAGCGAACCCGCCGGCGAGGTCAATCTTCGGGCGGCTCACTGCCGCGTCGCCGAGCACGCGGCGGAGGTACCGGACGTGGGCGAGCTCGTTCTGGGCGACCTCCTCTATGAACTGCCGGAGGTCGTCGTTCTGCCAGGGGACGAGGTGGCCCCCGTTGACGGCGCCAGGCTCGCGGCCCGCGTCGGCGGCGTCCATCCCGCGCCCCGTGGTTCCGCGGAGATAGTACTCGGCCTCGAGGGACTCGAGGTTGAGGGCGAAGTTGAAGATGTCGACGTCGGTCGGCGCGCCCGTCAGGCCGGCCAGCGGGGCAAGCGCGGCGCAACCGGGGAGCGCCGTCGCCGTGCCGAGGGCGCCGAACATCTTGATCGCAGAGCGTCGGGAGAGAGAGGGAGTGGACATGGCGGTCCTCGTGTAGAGGGATAGAGGAGGGGCGGGGCATCTCCTGATAGAGACAGCCATTCATTGTACAAATATTTACTTGTATAATGTTCCAGGCGGTCCCATCTCGGCAGGCGAAGCGCTCGTTTCCCGTCCCGCACGAGGGGAGCCCAGAGCTCGGTTAGATGCTTTCCAGAGAGGTGGTCCTCTAGAGCCTCTTTGCTGATCCTACTGGCAAGCGCTGGATGCCGCTTGAGACGGAGGTGACGCAGACGATGTGGCCGTCCATCGCCGGACGTGGCGAGTGAGCGCCTCACGCCTGACTGACAGGTGCTCCGGATCGTCTACCTGACGGACCAAACCGGCGTGAGCGGCGGCGGCCTCTTCCCCAACGGGATGAACGGGACACTCTCCCCCCTCCCCCTGTCTAGCAATCTATTGTAGGATCCTTCGCAATCGCCACGGGCCACGCCGCGGCCGAGGCGACGTGCCCGGCAAGCGTCGCGAGCAGCTGCTGGATTCCGGCCTCGGGACTCAGGGAGACTGTCACCCTTGCTCGGTGACGGTGAGGTATGTCGCCTAACGCCGGCTTCTGCGACCGTGCCAGCGCTGAGCGGCCATTCGTAACGCCGCCGGAGGCGAGCCTCTGCCATCACCGCGTGGTAGTGCTCGACGACCGCGGATGGGAGGAGCGAAGTCTCCACCTGCCGCTCCACTGATTCTATTCGTCCAGGGTCGGTCCGTCAGGGACGGCTTCGGCACCCCCCGTGCGTAGGACCTCCCCTAGCATCCGGGTCGCCTTGGCGAGCCCGTGCTCGTCCGTGCCTCCGAAACCGAGCAGGAGCCCGCTTGACCGCTCGGCGCCGATATAGCACGGCGAGAGGGCCGTCGCCGTCAGCCCCTGCGCCTGCATCGCCCGGACCACCCCCACGGCGTCTGCCCCCCCCGGCAGGAACGTCGCGAC
>DASWMO010000185.1:0-13633 GCA_036399715.1 Rubricoccaceae bacterium | reverse complement strand
CCGGGCCGGCGCATGGGCGAGCGCCGCTGCGGTTGCCGTCGCGCTCGTCTTTGCGCTCATGCCGCACGCGGTGAGCGCCCCCGAAGTCACGCCAGCCGTCGAGGAGCAACTCGTCGCGAGTGCGCTGGGCCCGGACGCGTCTACGTCGGCCTCCACGCCCGCTGCGGCGTCGGCCGGGGGCGAGATGACGCCAGAGACGTTCGGGGCTGCTCCGGCTCCGCCACGTGCCGTCGCCCCGCCACCGGCTGCGCCTGCTCCGTCTGTTGCCGTTGCACCTCGTCCGGCCGCTGCCCCGATGGTGGTCCAGGCGCCCGTCGCCGCGCCCCGCGCCCCGGCGGCCCCTCGGACGCCGGCACTCCGGGCGCCCTCGCCGGACGCGCCGATCCGCTCGACGCCGGTCTCCCGCACGACTGTGTCTGACCCGACCACGACGCTTGCCTCTGCCGACGTGACCCCGGCGGCTGCGGATGGTGCGTGGGATGCCCCGGCGAACGTCCGCGTGCTCTCGCTACGCCTTCAGGCGCTCGGCCGCGGCACGGCGGACCTCGGGTGGGATGCCCCCGCCGAGGCCTTCGGCGCGCCCGCCCCGTCCACCCGTTCGACGCCTGGCCTCCGCAGCGTGCGCGAGTCGGTCCCGGCCGCCCGTGCCCGCCTTCTTACCGTCCCTGGCGACCGATGACTGCCCGCGCTCTCGTTTTTGCCCTCGCGGCCGTTCCGCTCGTGGCCGCCGCTCAGCCCGTTCCCGCGTCGCCCCTCGCGTCCGATGCGGTTGCCCGGCCCCCGTCTGAAGGCCACCTTCTGGAGATCCGCGACGGCGGCGTCCATCTCGACGGCGTCGCGCTCGTCGACGCCGTCCCCGACGGCCTCGACCTGACGGGACTGACGCTCGCGCTGGATTACAGCGGCCCGATCACACCGGTCGTCGAAGTCGACGGGCAGGCCTACGTGCTCGAACGCGGCCGCCTCGTCCGCTTCGAAGAGTCGACGCGGGCCGGCGAGCGCGTCTACGTCGTCGGTGAGGCGCAGCCCGAACCGATGGACGTCGCGGCGATGGACGACGCCCGCATCGCGCTCGTCAGCCAGGAGGCCTACCGACGCGAACTCGCCGACCGGGACCGCGCTCTCTACGGCCGCATGCAGGAAGAGCACGCGCTTGAAATGCGCGTCGAGGCGCTTGCGGCGCAGTTTCGCAGCATGCCTCCGGGTGCAGACCGTACCCGCCTCCGGACAGAGCTACGCACGCGTCTCGGCGAACTGTTCTCGCTCAAGCAGGCGAACCGCCGCGAGGAAGTCGAACGCGCGCAGGCCGAACTCGATGGCCTCCGTGAACAGATCGACGCCCGCGAGGCGCAGCACGAGGCCATCGTGGAGCGCCGTCTCCGGAGCCTCTGCGGCGAGGAGTAGCGGCATGGGCAGAATCGACCGCTCGGGCGGTTCGTCGGGAACGCCTGGTGGACCAAACGGGCCGTCTGTTTACGCGTCCACGCAGCCCTGCGAAGCCAGCAGCGCCGCTCCTGCGTGCAGCGGCGCCGTTCTGGCACGATCTTGACAGGCCTCGGTGTCCCCGACGATCTGCGGCCCCGCGCCCCTTGCTATGCCCGTTGTCTCCCGCTCGACACTCGTCGCGCTCCTGACCGTCCTCGCCGCCGCTCCGGCCGCGGCCGGACCCGAGGTGGCCCGCCCGGCCCCGACCGCAACGCGGCTCACCGCCACACGTCCGGCGGCCGTGCAGGCTGTCTCGTTCGAGCCGCAGGGCACCGGGCTGACGGTCCGCGTCCGCACGACGGCCCGCGTCGAGTCGTTCGCCGTCGAGCAGTCCGGCCGGACGGTCCGGCTGGTCCTCACCGGGGCTGACATGGCGCCGGCCCTGGACCGCGGCCGCGCCGCGCCGCCCGTCCGCGATTACCGGGTCGAGGGCGCCCGCAACCGCGTCACGGTGACTTTCGACGCGCCCGGAAGCCCGCCGCCGGTCGCGACGCAGGACGCCCGCACGTCCGACATCCTGCTCACGTTTGCTCCCACGGGCGCGCCGGCCACCGTCGCCACCCGCACGCCGACGACGCGGCGCGCGGCGGGCTGGGGCCGAGCCGCTGAACCTGTCGCCGAAACGACCCGCGCCGAGGTGCCGCGCGAAACGGCGCGCGTCGAGATCCCGCGCGTCGAGACGCCCGTTGCCGCCGCGCCGCGGCGGACGCCGACCCGCCGCTCGCGGAGCGCAGCCGATCCCGTTCCGGCTGCGCCCGATCCGTCGCCCGCGGGCGAGGCGCCGGTCGCGTCGTCGTGGCAGACGGCCCCGCCGGTCGTCGTGCCGTACACGCCCGAGGCGTCGGCCGTCTACGTCGCCAACGGCAACAACTGGCGGCTGGACACCATCGTCCTGGACGCCGGCCACGGCGGCCACGACATCGGGGCGACCTACAACGGCGTCCGCGAGAAAGACGTCACGCTGGGCATCGTGCGCGCGCTCGGGCCGATGATCGAGCGTGAACTCGGCCTCCGCGTCGTGTACACGCGCCGCGACGACCACTTCGAGGAGCTTCGTGAGCGCGGCCGGATCGCCAACCGTTCGGGCGGCAAACTGTTCATTTCCGTCCATGCCAATGCCGCCGGCGCCTCGTCGGCTTCGGGCACGGAGACCTACTTTCTGGCGCCGCACCGCTCGTCGAGCGCGCAGGAGGTGATGGAGCGCGAGAACGCGGTCATTCAACTGGAGTCCACGCCGGACCTCTACGCCGAGTACACGGACCAGGGCGACATCCTGCAGGCCCTCGCGATGAGCGCGTACCAGGAGGAGAGCCAGACGCTGGCGCGGCTCGTCGAGGGCCGTCTCGTCGGCCAGGGCCGGCGCAGCCGCGGCGTCAAGCAGGCCGGCTTTCTCGTCCTCTGGGCCGCGTCGATGCCAGCAATTCTCGTCGAGACCGGCTTCGTCTCCAACCCCGATGAGGCCCGCCTGCTCGGGAGCGCCTCCGGCCAGGAGCGCACCGCGCGGGCCATCTTTGAGGCCATCGCAGCCTACCGCGACCAGTACGAGCGCGGCCTGCGGCTCGCCGCGACAGGCTAGAGCGGACGGTCGGGCTCCTCGCCGGACCCCGGTGGATCGGGCCGACGTGGCATCCCGAGTGCCCCGACGAGCAGCGTGACCCCGGCCATCGTCGCCGCGACGAGCACCCACGGCAGCGCGGGGCGGACCGCAGCGGGCAGCCGGACGCCCGCGAGCACGTCGAGAAAGACGAGCGCGAGCGCGGTCACGAACACGATCCCCGACACGCGGAGGGCGAGCCGCAGACCCGGCCCGAAGTCGGCCGTCATCGTGGAGCGCCGCGGTGGCGGGTCAGGGGAGGGATTCATCGGTCGGGGCATTGGGGACAGCCGAGACGCTTCGGGGCCGCGATCCGATCCGGCTACCTTCCTGCTCGCCCTCCGACGTCGCCCGTGCCGCTCGCCGTCCTGCTCGCCGCAGCCTTCCTCGCCGCCTCGCCACCCGCCGGGCCGCCGTCGCCCGTTCCGGCGACGAGCCGCCAGATGCTCCTCGTCACGACCGACGCGTGGAGCGCGACGTCGGGCCAGTTGCAGCGCTACGAGCGGCGGGGCCGTGCGTGGCAGGCCGTCGGCGAGCCGGTCCCGGTTCGGGTCGGGCGGTCGGGCCTCGGATGGGGCCGCGGGCTGCATTCGGCGGGCGCGGCGCGGCGCGGCGAGCCCGGTAAGCGCGAGGGCGACGGCCGCGCACCGGCAGGCGTCTTCCGCCTCTCGGCCGCCTTCGGCTACGCCGAGTCCGAAGCGACCGGCCTGCCCTACGTCCCGACCGACGCCGACACCGAGTGCGTGGACGACACGACCTCGGCGGCTTACAACTCGGTCCGCCGCCGCACGTCCGCCTCGGCGTGGGGCAGCCACGAGGAAATGCGCCTCGACGCGCCGATCTACCGCATCGGCGTCGTCGTGGCGCACAACGGCCCGGGCGTGGACGCGGCGCTCGTGCCGGGCGTCCGGGCGGCGCGGCAGCCGATGAGCCGCGGCGCGGGCTCGTGCATCTTTCTCCACGTCTGGCGCACGCCCGAGACGCCGACCTCGGGCTGCACGGCCATGCCCGACGCCGCGCTCCAGGGCGTCCTCGCGTGGCTGAATACGGCCGCAGACCCGGTGCTCGTTCAGCTTCCACGCGACGTGCGTGCGCGCGTGTCACGGGCCTGGGGCCTGCCCTGACCCGCAGCACGTCGCCCCGACCTACCGTCCGCACTCCATCCCCGACGCTCTGATGCTCGATCTACTCGACCCCGCCGCTCCTGCCGCCGTGGCCCGGACCGGCTTCGTCCGTGAGGCCGTCGACCCGTCGCTGGACCTGTTCGAGGAGATCGACCGCCTCAAGCGGGAGCACAACGCGGTCCTCCTCGCGCACTACTACCAAGAGCCCGACATCCAGGACGTCGCGGACGTCATCGGCGACTCGCTCGGGCTCGCCCGCGAGGCAGCCAAGACGGATGCCGACGTGATCGTCTTCGCGGGCGTCCACTTCATGGCCGAGACGGCTAAGATTCTCAACCCGTCCAAGCGCGTTCTGTTGCCGGACCTCAACGCCGGCTGCTCGCTCGCCGACTCATGCCCGCCGGACGCCTTCGCGGCCTTCCGCGCCCAGCACCCGGACCACCTCGTGGTGAGTTACATCAACTGCTCGGCCGCGATCAAGGCGCAGACGGACATCATCGTGACGAGCTCGAACGCCGAGCACATCGTCCGCCAGATCCCGCTCGACCAGCCGGTGATCTTCGCGCCGGACCGCAACCTCGGGCGGTGGATCAACCGGCAGACCGGGCGCGACATGCTGCTCTGGGACGGGTCCTGTATCGTTCACGAAATATTCTCGGACCAGAAGCTCGTCCGGCTCAAAATCCGGCATCCTAACGCGCTCATTCTCGCCCATCCCGAGTGCGAGGAGCCCGTCCTTCGGCACGCGGACCACATCGGCAGCACGGCGTCCATTCGCCGCTTTGCCAAGGAGAATCCGGCGACCGAGTTCATCGTCGCGACGGAGTCCGGCATTCTGCACGCGATGCAGCAGGACAGCCCGGGCAAGACATTCATTCCGGCCCCGCCGGACAATGGCTGTGCGTGCAACGACTGCCCGCACATGAAGCTCAACACGCTCGAAAAGCTCTACCTCTGCCTGAAGCACCAAGCGCCGGAGCTCGTGATGGACGAGGCGACGCGTGTCGCAGCACTGCGGCCCATCGAGCGGATGCTGGAGATGAGCGCGGGCGTGCAGTAGCCGCAACCGGCCTGGGCCGTCGGAAAAGGCTAAAAAGAGACCGCCGCGCCCGTTGAGTCGGCGCGGCGGTCAGGTCAGCTGGCTCGCCCCAGTGAGGCAGGAGCGAGGGACTGGCTCAGGCGATGTCGAGGACGCCGCCCTTCGGGGCCGTCGAGCCGCCGCCCGTGCCGCCCGTCGAGGCGATGTCGAGAACGCCGCCTTTGGGAGCCGTCGAGCCGCCACCCGTGCCGCCGGTCGAGGCGATGTCGAGGACGCCGCCCTTCGGGGCCGTCGAGCCGCCGCCCGTGCCGCCCGTCGAGAGAGCAACGCCGAGGGCGAGGGAAAACAGGAGTGCCTTCATGAGGGAGAGAGATGGTCGGGCGAGCCGTCGCCGTGGTGGGTCATAACCTGGCCTGCAGGATACGAACCGTGACATCCCGGCGCAATGAACGGAGTGTGTCCGTCTGGGATCTGTTTAAGCCGTGGCCGAAGAAGGCGATAGCAGGACGGCCGTCCTCACCCGCCTGCCGCTCGGCCCCTGCCCGTGTTCCGCCCTGCGGTCGCTGCTCTGTTCCTGCTCGTCGCCACGTTCGGGGCGGCCGCACAGCCCGTCCCGTCGTCGGGCGAGGGGCGGCCACTGTTTGCGCGGCGTATCTCGTGGCGCGAATCGGGCGGGAATGCTCAGAACTGGGCGTTTGCGCAGCGCCCCGACGGGCGCCTCTACGTCGCCAACACCGAGGGCATCCTCGAATACGACGGCGTCGACTGGCGCCTGTACCAGACGGCTGCCGAGCAGCGCTTTCTGATTCACTCGGTCGCCATCGGGCCGTCCGGACGCGTGTACGCCGGCGGCATCGGCGACGTCGGCATGCTCGAACCGGACGCGTCGGGCACGCTGCACCACCACAGCCTCACCCGCTTTATCGCTCCCGGCGACCGCGTCTTTACGGACGTCTGGACGACGCACGCCACGCAGGAGGGCATCGTATTTCAGAGCTACGAGCGCCTCTTCCGATGGGACGGGCACCGCATGGAGGCCTGGCCGACGCCGACGCGCTTTCGGTCGTCCTTCCTCGTCCGCGGCCGCGTTCATGTGTGGGAAGACGGCGTCGGCATCAAGCAACTCGGACCTCGTGGCCTCTCGCTCATCCCCGGCGGCGGAGCGTTCGCTGGCCGAAAGGTGGACGCCCGGCTCGCGGACGGAAACGGTTGGATGGCGGTCGTTCGCGATGAGGGCCTCGTCGCGATCGACGCGGCCGGCCGGTCGCGTGCGGTCGGGGGCGCCGCCTCGGACTACCTCCGGACGTTTCGGCCCTATGCTGCCATCGCCGTCCCGAACCGGTACACGGGCCGCGGCGCCCTCTACGCCGTCGCGACGTTCGGCGGCGGCGTCGCGCTCGTGACGCCCGACGGCCGCCTCCTCCGTGTCTACCGCGAGGACGCGGGGATGACGCTCGGCGACGACATCCTCGGGCTGCAGACCGACGCGCAGGGCGGGCTGTGGGTGGCGCTACAGAACGGAATCGTCCGCATCGACCTGTTCCCCCGTCACACGTGGTTCGACGAGGCGGATGGCTTGCTTGGGAGTCCGAACGCGCTCGTTCAGCACGGCAGCGCTCTGTACGTCGGCACCGACGCCGGAGTGTTCCGTCAGGTGCCGGGACGGCTCGGAAGGCCGGGCGCGGACGCGGGGGCCTACTCGCGCTTCGAGCCCGTCGCGGGCTTCCCGTGGGACCGGATGCAGGTCTGGGACATCGCCTCGACCGCGGCAGGGCTCATCGTCGCGGCCCGCGACGGGCTGTACGCGGTCGAGGGCAGGCGCGTGCAGCGGGTGCTCAGCACGACGGTGTACTCCATCACGCCAGTGACGCGGCGCCCGGACATCCTGCTCGTCGGAACGGCGGACGGCGTGGCGCGCGTCGTGCGCCGTGGAGGCCAGTGGGTACCGGACGGCGTGGTCGGCGGCATCACGGGCGAGACGCGCTTTATGCAGGAGGACGCCCGCGGTGCGATGTGGATCGCGCAACCCGGCGGAAACCTCTACCGCGTCGCACAGCCGCAGCATCCGCAGGCCGCCGTCCAGACCTTCGGGCCGGCAGAGGGCCTGACCTCGTCCGCGGGCCCGCTCAACCTCGTCGGCCCCACGCTCGTGATGTCGACCCGCGACGGCGTCTTCCGCGTCGAGCCGGCGGGCCGCCGCGTCCGGCTCGTCCGCGAGCCGGCGTTCGCCCACCTCGGGGGCGCCTACAGCCTGTTCTCGCCAGACAGCCGGAACCCGTGGACGTTCTCCGACGGGATCCTTCGCTCAGGCGACCGCCTCGGGTTCGAGATCGGCGGCCTTCAGCCGAACGACGTCCTCACGCAGGCCCCAGGCGTGGCGTGGGTCGCGACGTCGGACGGGCTGCTGCGCTTCGACGCGGGCGTCCGCGCCGGGCAGCACGTGTACCCGGCGATGGTGCGCCGGGTCACCAACCGCGACGAAACGGTCCTCTTCGGCGGCGACGCGTTCGGCCCGCCGCAGCGCGGCATCGACCTCGACGTCCCGATCCGCGCCGCGCGCGGGCTGCGCATCGAAGTCGCGGCGGCCCTGTTCGACCGGCCCGGCCAGACCGAGTTCTCGACGCGCCTGCTGGGCTCCGACGACGAGGCGTGGGGCCCGTGGACGCGCGAGCGCGTCTCGCAGTTCGTCGGCATCCGCGAGGGCACGTACACGTTCGAAGTCCGGGCCCGCGACGACATCGGCCACGAGACGGCCGTCGCCGCGTTGCGGATGCGGGTTTTGCCGCCGTGGTACCGCACGTGGTGGGCGTACACGCTCTACGCGCTCTCGATTGGCGGCGTGATCTGGGGCGTCTCGGCGTGGCGCCTCCGCGCGCAGCGCCTGCGTCTCGAGGCGGCCCGCGCGCGCAACCAGCGCATGCAGCGCCTCTCGGCGCGGTTGCAGGAGACCAACACGCGCCTGCGCCGGGCGGACAAGCTCAAGGACGACCTGCTCGCCAACACGAGCCACGAGCTGCGGACGCCGCTCACGGCCATCCTCGGGTTCTCCGAGATGCTACTCGACGAGGCGGACGCGGGCATCTACGACCTCGCCGAGGGCATCCAGCGCGGCGGGCAGCGCCTTCTCGGGACCGTGGACTCGCTCCTGGACATGTTCAAACTCCAGTCGGGCACGGTCGAGGTGTTTCTCGAAGAGGCCGACGCCGCCCAGGCCGTCCGCGAGTGCGTCCGAAGCATCGCGCCGCTCGCCGAGCGCCGCGGGCTCGTGCTGAGCGTGCGGCCCGAGGGCCTCGTGCTCCCGGCCGCCATCGACCGCGGCGCGCTCGACCGCATTCTCGCGCACGTCGTCGGCAACGCGGTGAAGTTCACCGATGCGGGCAGCGTCACGGTCCTCGTCGATGCGACCGACCATGAGCTACATATCTCGGTCGCAGATACCGGGATCGGCATTCCCGACGACCAGATCGGAAAAGTGTTCGAACCGTTCGAGCAGGTCTCGACCGGCTTCTCGCGGAGCTACGAGGGCAACGGCCTCGGCCTGTCCATCGTCCGGGGCCTCGTCGACACGCTCGGCGGATCGGTCGACGTCGAGAGCACGATCGGCGCCGGGACGACGGTTCGGATCGCGTTGCCACGTTGGGGCGACCTGCACGCCGCACCGCAGCGCTCGGCGGCGCAGCGCTCGGTGGCTGCGGCGAGCAGTCCGGCGCTCGGCGGCGCCCAGATCCTGTCGGTGGGCCTCGGGGCCGACGGCCGGGCCGTCCGTTCGTGGATCGCGCCCCAGGGCACCGTGTGCGAGACGGAAACGGCCGGGCAGGCCGTCCGCGAAGCGCGCAAGCTGGCATACGACGCCGTGTTCGTCGCCGCCGCCGACGAGGCGACCGAGCGCAAGCGCGTCGCCCTGCTCCGGTCCGTACCGGGTTACGCGCACCTGCCCGTGCTCCGCGTCGGCGGCGACGCGCTCGCCGGGGCCGACCTCGCTGCGCGCGGCTTCACGCACCAACTCGCGCTCCCGCTCGACGCCGACGCGGTCGTGACGCTCCTCGAGGCGCTCCTGATGACGATCGAGGAAGCGATCGACGACTGATCGGCCGAGACGTGAAAGGGCCCTGGTTCAGACGTTCTGCGGCGGTCGCTCAGCGCAGACCGACGCGGACGCCGACGAGCGGCTCGAAGCGGCGCTCGGCGAGGAAGCGGTCCGGGCCGTCGCCCGGAAGGCGGCGGTAGCCGTAGCGCGAGCGGACGAAGAGTTGCCCGCCGCGGCCGACCGGGGCCGTCACGTCGAGGACGAGTGCGTTCTCCTGGCCGAGGCTCCCGAGAAAGCCCAGCAGGCCGCGGAAGCCCTGCCGCTCGACTGCCAGTTCGGCGCGGGCCCGCAGCGGCAACCGTGCCGCGAGGCGGAGGCCGTAGGCGCTCGCGCGGTCTGGCCCGATGTGGCGCCGCACGTGCTGCGCGACCTCGAAGCGCCCGAAGGCCACGACGCGAAGGTCGAGGACGAGGTCGAGCCCACGGCCGAGGCTGTCGAGCGGCGTCCCGGCGAGGTCCGCCTCCGTGTCATCGCCAGGCGCCCCGCCGGACACGATGCGCTCGTCGGCGTTCGAGAGGGCGTAGAACGGGTTGACGTACCCCGGCACGAAGTGCGCCGTCGAGCCGAACAGGGCGATACGCGCGCTCGCGCGGAGCGCGCTGCTCGCCCGGAACGCCTCGGCGTCGGCCCCGACGCCGAGCGCCGAGCCTTTGCCGAGGTAGCGGGCCGCGGTCACGAACGGCACGATGCCGAACGGGGCGTCGGTGGCGCCGAGGCTGCCACGGAGCGTCGCCTCGACGCCCGTCAGCGCCGAGTCGCCGCGCGCCGGAAGGCTGAGGTCGTGGACCGCCCCGAGCGTGAGCCGAACAGCCCCGAGCGGCCCGATGCTCCGGCCGGTTTGAACCCCGACCTCGCCGCCGACGACACCGCCGAGACGCAGGTCGTCCGCGAAGGCCGCGACCGTGAGTCGGCCGACGTCGAGCGCCGCCTCGGCGCCGAGCGTCCGCTCGTCCCACGCCGTCGTCGTGCGGTAGCCGCGGGCGAGCGCGCCCACGCCGAGCGTCACGCGCTCAGTCGGGCCGAGGCGCGCGTAAAGCGGCTGGCCGGGCCCGCGCTCCAGCCGGACGTACTCGACGGCCCGCAGCACGTCGTAGGCCTCATCGGCCTCGGGGCCGTAGAGGCCGCCGGCGGCGGGGTGGAGCGTCGCCGCGGCTGCGGCACTGAGCAGCCCCCGCACGACCGCCACCTCGCCGCGGACGGCGCCGCGCCACGTGTCGGGGAGGTAGGCCGCACCCCCGAACACGGCGGCCTGCACGGCCGGGGCGCGGTCGCGGCGCTGCTCGCCCTCGAACTCGTAGAGGTCGTCCGACGACCCGAACGCGGCGGGCGGGACGGCCGCCACCGCTGCGCCGGACGCCTCGACGCCGGACGTCGAGACCGACGGCGGGGCGGACTGCGCCGCAACGGGTCCGGCGACGAGGACGCCGAGCAAGACCGCGAGTCGCATGTGCGGCCGAGACCGCCGCCCGAGGGCGGAGTGGGGCAGAGTGTCCGGGGGAAGTGACGTCACAGTGCAGCGGAGCGGGCCGGCCAAGCTAGGCCCGCCCCGGTGGCTCGGCCGGATGCGCCGCAGGCTCGGGCCTGAGAATCCCCAGGGCGGGAGAACCGCGCACTATCGGCCGGGTAAGCCGCCCCCGCGACCCCCTGACCGCTATGCCCTCTCCCGTGGGGCCCGAATTCCGCATCCCACTGTTTCCGCTCGGCCTCGTCCTCCTGCCCGGCGAGCCCGTCCCGCTGCACATTTTTGAGCCGCGGTACAAGGAGATGGTGCGCGTCTGCCTCGACGGCGACCAGCCGTTCGGCATCGTCTACGCGTCGCCCTCAGCGCTCGCCAGCGTGGGCTGCTCGGCCCGCATCCGCAGCGTCGCGACGCGCTACGACGATGGGCGGCTGGACATCATCGTCATCGGCGAAGACCGCTTCCGGGTCGCCGGGGTGCACCGCGACCGCCCGTACCTCACCGCCGACGCAGCGCCGGTCCAGGACGGCGCGGGCGAGCCGCCGGCCCGCGTTCGGCAGCGCGTCGTGGCGCGGCACATGAAGCTGCTGGAACTCGCCGGCGAGCCGGTCCGCCCGGCGCTCTACAACGAGCCCTACCCGCTCTCGTTCGTCGTCGGCCGCAACGCAGGGCTGGACCTCGACGGCAAGCAGGCGCTGCTCGACTCGGACTCCGAGCAGGAGCGCCTCACGTCGCTCGCGGAGCACCTCGGGCGGCTCCTGCTGCGCATCCGCGAGGCGCGAAAGATCAGCACGCTCGCCCGCGGCGACGGCCACGCGACAGGCTTCCCGGAGCCGGACACGTGACTGAGTGGGCTGCGGCATCCTCGACGTTCCCTTTTCCTCCTGTCCAACCGGCCACTCCATGACGCACGCGGGATACCAGATCGACACGGTCGAGGCCGGCCGCCTCGGGCTCGACGGCGGGGCCATGTTCGGCATCGTCCCCCGGCCGCTCTGGGAGCGCCACATCGCGCCCGACACCCAGAACCGCATCCCGCTCGCGATGCGGTGCCTGCTGCTGCGCGGCCACGGCCGGACGATCCTCGTCGACACCGGCATGGGCCACAAGGCCGACGACGCGTTCAAGCGCATCTACGCCGTCGACCACGAGCACTCGGCGCTCGGCCCGAGTCTCGCCGCCCTCGGGGTCGCCCCGGCGGACGTGACGGACGTCTTCCTGACGCACCTCCATTTCGACCACGGCGGCGGCGTGTCCGAGCGCGACGAATCGGGCGATCTCCGCCTCGTCTTTCCCGAAGCCGCCCACCACGTCCAGCAGCGCCACTGGGACTGGGCGCATGCGAGCGCCCGCGAATCGGCGTCGTTCCTCGCCGAGAACCTCGACCCGCTCGCGGCCTCGGGCCGGCTCGTGCTCCACGATGGCCCCGGCACGCCGTTCCCGGGCGTCGAGACGGTGGTCGTGGACGGCCACACGCGCGGGCAGCAGCTCCTGCTCGTCCACGGCGAGGGCGCGGAAGGGACGCTGTTCTACCCGGCCGACCTCGTCCCGACCTCGGCCCACGTGCCCCTGCTGTGGGGCATGGCCTACGACGTCGAGCCCCTCGTGACGATCGATGAGAAGCGCCGCCTGCTCGCCCGCGCGGCCGACGAGGCGTGGATGCTCGTCTTCGAGCACGATCCGGCCGTCGCGACGGCGCGCGTCGAGGCGACGGCGAAGGGGATGCGCGCGGTCGACCCGCGTGCCGGGCTCGGCGATTCGCCGGGGTGAACTCGCTTGCGCCGAAGGTGTACGCGGACGATAGCTTAGGCGCGGCGGCACGCCCCGCCCCCCGCCCTCCGACATGACCCGCCCCACGCCGGCCGCCCGCTCCGCATTCGTCAGCATCGCCGCAGTGACGCTCGTCGCGGTCGGTGCGACGGGGCTGCACCTCGCCGCGCAGCAGCGGCAGGGACGCGCGGCGACGGATACGGTGCTCCGGGCCGACGTTGCGACGATGGCGGCGGCACTGGCGCCACAGGGCAGCGCGCCCGCGTCGCCGTCGCGTGTCGCGGCCGCGTTCCGGCCATTCGCCGCCATCGGCGACGACACGGAGCGCGTGCTGACGGACACCGCCGGGCTCGTCTACGCCGCCTCGGACGACGACTTCGGTCGTGACGTCGACTGGGGCGTGGCCGTCCGGCGGGCCGCCGACGGGCGCGTCGCAGACCTCGCGCTCGGGAAGGCACGCTACCGCGCCGCCGCGGCGCCGGTCGGGGCGACCGGCCTCGTGGTCGTCTCCGCGGCCCGGTCCGATGCGCCCCTCGCCGCGGCCGATGTCTGGGAGGCGGCCTCGTGGGCCATCGCGCTGTGGGGGATACTCGTCGGGCTGCTCGCCATGCTGGCCTACGCCGATGGGCCGCGGACGGCCGCCCGGCTAACGGCCTTCGGCGAGCGCATCGCGCAGGGCGACGCGGACCCGGCGGCGATGCGGGCAGCCTCGCACGGGCTCGGGACGCTCGCCGGCGCCTTCGCGCCCGTCGCGGCGCGCCTCCGCAAAGAAGCGACCGAGCGTGGCGAACTCCGGGAGCACGTCGCAGCGCTGTACCAGGTCAACCCGCACGCCGTCCTGCTGTGCACGCTCGACGGCCGGCTCGTCGAGGCCAACCCTGCCTTCTACGCGATGACGGGCATGCCGCCCGAGGTGGTCCGCGGCGGCCACGCGGCCGTCCTGGCAGACGTCTTCCCGCTCGACCCGCTCCTCGACCTCGCGCGGCGCAGCCTCGACGAGGGCGCGGCGATCTCGGGCATCGAGTACGGGATCGTCGGGGCGGACGACGAGGCGCGGCCGGTCGAGGTCTCGCTG
>DASWMO010000184.1:0-7387 GCA_036399715.1 Rubricoccaceae bacterium | reverse complement strand
GACGCTTACCGGTTCGAGCGCGAACTCCTGGGACGACGACTGCGTCCCCATAAACGTACTCTCAATGCTCATGCGACCGCCGAAACGGCGCCACGTCCCTGCCGCCACGTCGAACTCGCCCCGGCCGACGAACACGAACTCCATGTGGCCGAAGCTGCCCGCGATCCGCTCACGCAGGTTGTAGTCCAGGGTAGCCAGCGGACGAGCGGGGCCTCCCTCCAACGCGACAAGGCGGACCTCGTTGGACCGGCTGGCCTCTTCGACGTTGAACGGTCCACGGAGCGAGAGCAGGCTGGTCCCGGAGAGCTCCCATACGTCCCCGATGGACACAGAGTCCTCTGGCAACTCGAAGAACAGCGCGAGGATGTTCTTCTGCTCCTGCGGGAGCCAGAACGAGGTGACCTCGCCCGCCGTCGTGATCTGGCCCCGGAGTTGGGTTCCTCCCAGCGATTGCTGCAATTCTCGCAGCGCCTTCAACAGGGCCGCCGTGCTGTCGTCGGCGAACGCCACCTCGCCTTGTATAAGCTCCACGTCGATCGCGCCGTCCGTGCGCCCCCGCAGCACGGTCGTCATGTCGGCTCGCTCTACGGCCGGGATCAGCGCGGCCAAACCGCTAGATCTCCTCGGCTCCACCGCTCGCATGGCAGTGCGGAAGGCGAGGGCGCTGTCGGCTGGAACCTGCCACCGGAGCAAGACCGGTTGGCTCTGGGCGCTTGCAGACAGCGCGAGTAAGACAAGGACGGCGGTGACGAGTGCTCTCAACAGATCGGGGGTATACGTGTGCGCGGAGCGCGCCTCACACATGACCACTCACCGGCGGCACGGCGGGAGAGTAAGCCACGGCGCGACGCTGGCTGTGCCGTCCGGTGCAACGGTGGATTATGCCGCACGGGACTTCGCGCCGAGGATCTCGATGAGACGGCGCGTGGCAATCCCCGCCTCGACGGTGAACGCCCCCGACGCGAGTGCCCACACGAAGAGGAGCATCCCGAGAGGAAGCAACACCCCCAGACCTGGGCCACTTCCGGACACCAACCCGATCAGAGCGAGGACGCCGATGGTCCCCACACTGCTTACCCAGAAGATCAAGAAGACGAGCACGAACGGGTGCAAAGACATCGTCACCCGAATCCGACTTCCCGGATGGTGTGGTTCGATGGTGCCGCGAATGGCGGGGAGGAAGCCGTTCTGGTAACCGATCAGCCGCCGGATGTCGAACGTGGACGCCCGGATCTCGCCCTCGAACTCAGCCTCTCCCCGACTCCACCTCATCATGCGGCGCGCCTCGACGTGCTCGCGGAGGGCCGTTGGCACATCCTCAGGGGCTAGAGGCGAATCGATGGAGACGACCTCGTAAGGCAGTAGCGGCATCTGGTCTTGACGTGTGTCCGGGATGACGATCACCGGAGCTCCAGGAGCGCAGCAGAGCGGGACGGAGGCGCCACAATACGGGCGAGCGCGGACCCGGGCAATGCACGCCGGGCTCGTACGCCTCACGCTGCGCCGGAGGCCTGGCTTACTTCGCGCAGGGCCCGCCGCCCCGTCCCGCCCTCACTCCGGGTCGGTCGTGCTCCGGACCATCCGGGCCCCGGTCACGAGCAGGTAGAGGGCGAGCACGCCTGCGGCAACGAGGAGGCCGTAGAACCAGACGGGATTCGCCGAGGAGTAAAGGAACGAGGCGTCCTCGGGCCCCGCGTGCTTCGCCCTCGTGTCGAGACGTCCCTCTGCGACGGTCTCCCCGACGAAGGCGAGCAGGCCGACGGCCACGGCGACTAGGGCGGCCCCGGCCCCCCTGAGCACCCACCGGTCTACGGGTCCGACCCGCTGACCTTTGCCCGTCCTCGTCGACATGCTCATGAGCGCCTGGGAGCCCCGAATGTAGGAGGCACGCGGCCGGGCTCCCGGTCTACCTCCGGTGCACGGACGGCCGCGGAGGTGGGAAGAGCGAGTTCGACCACTTCTCGCGAGCCCCTAGTGGACCACGCCCCGCAGGAATCGCGCCTCGGCGCTGTCCACATACGCTCGGTATCCCTCCGGGTCCACGAACGGTGCTACGGCCCCGCCTGCCTCGGCGCTCTCCCGAAACTTCCGGTACCGGCCGAACAGCCGCGCGTGCGACGTCACCCAGATGTCGGCAGGCAGGCTGCGCAGCACGCCGAAGGTCCGCTCGAAGTCGGCCCGCTGCCCGGGGTACTGCCCTATCCCCAGCCTCACGAGACTGCACGCGCTCACGACGTTCAGCACCCGGTCGCCGTCGCGGACGGGGAACGACCACGAGGTGCAGCCGCGCGTGTGGCCGCCCGTGACGTGGGCCGTGAGCGCGAGCGGCCCGACGCGGACGGTGCCGCCGTCCTCGAACCGGTGGTCGACGCGCGGGGCGGGATACCCGAGGACGCCGGTCCAGAAGAGGGCCCGCAGCGGCAGACCGATGTCGCGGTCGTCGCCGCCGGAGGCGAGGACGTCGGCGCTCGCGTCGCTGGCCCACAACTCGGCGCCGGACGCCTCCTGCAGCTCCGCCAGCCCGCCCGCGTGGTCGAAGTGCGGCTCCGAGTTCAGGAGCACCCGGACGTCCCGGATGTCGAACCCGAGCTCGGCGATGCTCGCCATGATCATCGGGGCCGTCCCGGGGTAGCCCCCGTCGATGAGGATGTGGCCCTCGGGCCCGGTGATCAGGAACGAGGCGACGTCGCTGGCGCCGACGTAGTAGAAGTTTCCAGCGATCCGGAACGGCTCGGCGTACGTCTGCCCCCCCGCGTTCGACGCTGCTCGCCACTGGACGAAGAGGAACACGGCGAGGGCGGCCGTGAGCGCGAGGAGGAAGGCCCGGCCGCGGCGCCTGACGAGCGGGCCTCCCCTGCGGCGGCTCCCGAGCCGTCGATTCCTGTCTCCCGTGTCTGCGGCCGTGGCCGTGGCCGTGCTGTCGTGGTGTGCTTCCATTGCCTGCCCTCCGTCGATAAGTGAGGCTGCGAGCCTAGCCCCGACGGCCTGTGAGCGGCATGAGCGAACCCTAAGGCTTCCCTGAGCAGCGGGCCTCCTCGAACGGCGGGCATACCGAAAGACAGTCCGAGCGGGCGCGCCGCCGACCAGCGTCCCGCACAGCGTTCTGCATGGCTCGCTATCCCACCCGACATCACTAAGATGATCTCACCTCACCGGCAGCCCGTCGACCAGCTCGTCGCCCGCGTCGTCGCGCTGCTCCCATACACGTAGGTGCAGTGCGAGGCGCACGTCGAGACAGGCGCTACCAGTCCAAGTCAGCCGTACAGGCCGATGGCTTTGCGGGCGTCCCCTGCACCGTCGCACCGACGGAGGTCGCAACGCACTGCGGCGCCGGGCCATAGACGCCGACGGCGACGAACCCGGTACCTGTCGTGTTGGTCCCCGTGACTGCGACGCTCGTCGCGGTCGCGCTCATCGAGTACGTGCCGTTGATGTTCGTGTAGGTCCCGTTCGTCGGGGTGAAGCCGAGCCTCTCAAACGTCACGTTCGTCGGCACGCCGTTGCCGCCGCCGAACGCCCTCGTCTTGAGACTCCACGACTGCGCCTCGGTGGCGATCCGGACGGCATCGTTGACCAGCCCGTCGCGGCTGGACTTATCCCGGTTCTCGTTGAACGCGACGATGCCGCCGAGGACCGCGATCCCGACGATGATGATGCCGAAGACGAGGAGGAGGAGCTGTTGCTGTCCCATCGGTGTAGGCCCGGGTATCGCCCGGAGAGAGCAGGGAATAGGCAGGGGCGCCCCCGCACGCAGGGATGCGCACTAAAAGTGTGCCAGCACCTGCACGTGTGCTCCTGTACTCTCCTGGTTAGACGAGGGCCCGTCCTCCGCCCTCGTCGTCGGTAATGTCGTAACCCCGGACACGAAACGGGCCTGTGGGGTTAGGCACTCCAGCGCCCGGCCTCGCCGACGGCAGCCGCTCAGTTGAGACAGGCCACGGCTTGGACGAAGCTCAGCCCGTGGAGCGTCTCCATTGCGACGACTGGCGGACGTGCCGTGTTCGGCTCCCCGTTGCCCGGGTCGATCAGCCCCTCACGCAGGTAGGGCGCAACGGTCTGCACGAACGCATCCGACGTGAGGTCCTTCGACCGCGACCGTTCAGTGCCGGGCACGAGGTACGGCTCGATATCGAGCCCCGCGACCACGACGCGCAGAATCGTCGGCATCATCCCGACGACCCGGAGGGGGATGTCGCGGCCGCGAGAAACCGCCTTCGCATCGACGTTGCAGACGAGAAACGTCTGGACCTCGTAGTGCCCGCGCCGGATGGCGGGATGGGGCTTGTGCGGGGCGGGCATGGGCGCCGTGGCAGGGTGGGCGCTGAGTCTCGCGCACGCCGCCGCCAACCGCGTGTCAGCGTAGAAGTGGGCAAGGCGTACACATACCAAGGGCAGACCCGAGCGGTCGAGCGCGGCGAAGAGTGTGAGAATCGAACCGGCAGAAAGAGTGGCTGCAGTGGCTGGGAGCGGTCTCCCGGACTCTGGCTCTGCGCGTCTGTAACCGGACGCGCATGTGCGGCCGTCGATTGGTCAGACGCCAGCGCGGCTCACGTGCCGGCTCTATTCCCACCGACTCCACTCCGATGAACGCCCTTCTGCCCTCGCTCCAGAGCGCCCTGCTGCTCCTCTTCCTCATCGCTGTTCCGAGCTACGCCGCTAGCCGCGTCTCCGACGCGAGTTCCCGGGTGGACGACTCGCAGGCCGCCTCCGAGAGCGTCATGCAAGCAGGCCTGCCGCTCGACCGCGACGCCCCGGTCTTCGACATCGAGGCCTTCCCTGCCACGGGCAACATGGCCTTCGAACCCTCCCCGCCCGCCGACGACGTCGAAGGCGACGTCGCCTTTGAGATCATCGCAGACGTCGAGGTCGTCGTAACGGCACCTCACCTCCCGGCCTGAGCCTGGGCGGCATCTCGCAACGCGAGCCCGCTTGGCGTCCGGGAGCCGAGAGGACGACGGTTGTTTCCGGGGAGCACAGCAGGGGCGTACCACACAGACTGACAGTGTGCAACGCGTGAGCGGCACGAAGCCCGGTACCACGGCGGATGTCACGGGGCTCGCTGAGGCGAGGGCGTAGACGCCGCAGGCCCGTCTAGAGCCGCGTGGGCTCGAACCTAGTCAGGCCCCTCAACCCGGGCATAGGCATAGCCCAGCACGGTACCCCCTGCTCGGCGACGAGCACGACGAGCGTTCGGCCGGTCGATCTTGGACCCGAGGAAGCCGGTGTAGGCCTCCTCGGTCTTCGACGTCGCCGCGATGAACCGGTCCGGGGCAAACGCGTGGTGGGCGCGGACGAGGGCCGCGCCGAGGCGGCCAAGGGCGGGGAGGTCCTCGGACTTCGCGGTCCGGATGGAGACCGACAGAGTCTCGGGCAGTTGCGCAGTCACGTTCGTTCGGGCCATACCGTTGCCTTTAAGAGGCGCTCGGCGCCCCGGGTACTCGTCGCCGCTCACGTGCTCTACCCGGTTGACTGCCTTCCCGTCCAGCGACTCTTGGACCGCGATGTGCGTCATCGGCGTCGTAGGCGACGCGCCGTGCCAGTGCTTCTCGCCTGGCTCGAACCAGACCACATCGCCTGGTCAAATGGCCTCAACCGGGCCGCCCTCCCGCGGCACGAGGCCCGTGCCCGCCGTGACGATGAGGGTCTGCCCGAGCGGGTGGGTGTGCCACGCCGTGCGGGCGCCGGGCTCGAACGCGACCGCGTTGCCGGCGTCGCGCGCCGGGGCGGCCGTGCCGAAGAGGGGGCCGATCCGGACGGTCCCGGTAAACTACACGGCTGGGCCCTGGCCGAAAGGGAGCGAGCCGCTGCGGGTGCTGTCCATGGTGTTCTCGTGGTCGGATAGAAGAATGGTCAGCAGTCGATCCGCGCCTGCGCGGCAGCGGAGTACCGCGCGCCGTGGACCGTGATCTGTGACGCGGCGGCCTCGATCTCGCTCAGGTCGTCGGCCGTGAGATCGACAGTGGCCCCCGAGGTTCTCGTGGAGCCGGTGCAGCTTCGACGTACCGGGGATCGAGACGATCCAGGGCTCTGTTAGGCGGGGACTTCGACGCCGCGACGGCGGAGCACCAGGTGGGCTACAACGACGCGTCGCAGTTCAGCCGGGAGTACAAGCGGCTCTTCGGTGAGCCCCCGATCCACGACGTGGAGCGGCTCCGGACCGGCGCGAGGGTGAGCGATGCAGCAGGCGTCTGACCGTCCCTCCTGGGGCGCTACCTGGTCTTCCCGCAGCGGCGGCACGCCCCTCGCCGGCCCCCGCGCTCGTCGAGTACCTCCTCAGCGCGAGGCCAACGCTAGCGACGCCGATCGTTCGGGTACCGAACCGTGGGCGATCTGCTACATCAGCCCGCGCTCGGCCGGGCTCGTGTAGTCGCTGCCTGCGAGGATGAGGTGGACGGGGATGCCCATGCCCCTTCCCGCCTCGACGAACTGCTTCGTCACCCCACGTCTTCGCGGCTCGGGGTTGCCGTTCGGACGTCCTGCGATGGCTCAGTGCGGCGTCAGCGGAACGTGTGACCGGACACGACCTCCGCTCTGCGTCACATGTACAGCGCGACTGAGGCAGGTCCTGTCCTCGGACATCCAGGTTGGTCGTGGCGCCGCCGAGCCCTTCCTGCATGGCCACGCCGGAGCGGTCGCGCCGCCTGGGCGACCACTCGGGATTGCAGAGGTGTTCTCCCGCCTTGCGCCGGCGAGCCGAGACCCTCAGGCGAAGTAGGCGCGCACGGATTCGTTGGCCTGGGCCCGGTACTCGGCAACCCCTCCGGCATCCGCCTGTGCCAGCGCGGCGCTCAGTCCGTCCGTGTCCAGATCGCGGCAGTACGCCGGCGTGCCGGGCTGCTGCCGCCACGAGTCCGCGAGCGGACCGGCGTCGAGCCCGTCGAAGCCGAGCGCGTCGAGCAGGCTCAGCGCGACTCCCTTGGTCTGGGCGTCGTCGCCGGCGACGGAGAGGCAGATGCGCCCCGGGGTGCCCGCCGGGACGCCGCGCGTGGCGAGGCTCTCGGCGCCAATGTTGTTGAACACCTTCACGACCGGGTGGCCGATGGTCTGCTCCACCCACTGGCTCTCGGTCAGGCCCGCCTCGATCCCGGCCAAGTGGCCGTCGCGCGCCGGGTAGTAGTTCCCCGTGTCGAGGATCACGGCGGACGACGCGGCCAGGATCTCGACCGGCAGCTCGGGCACGGCCTTCTCGGGGACGGTGACGATGACGACGTCCCGGGCCTGAGCGGCCTGCTCGGCCGTGGCCGCCGTCGCGCCGGTTTCGGCGGCGAGGTCGGCGAGGGAGTCGGGGCCGCGCGAGTTGGCGACCGACACGTGGTGCCCGAGGGCGGTGAGGTGCCGCGTGAGCGCGCTCCCGATGTGTCCTGAACCGATGATTCCGATGTCCATG
>DASWMO010000183.1:0-18570 GCA_036399715.1 Rubricoccaceae bacterium | reverse complement strand
GGTGCGCCCGCCGGCGTCGAGCGCGGCGGTGTGTGCGGCGGCGTCGATTCCGTACGCAAGGCCGCTCACGACGGTCACACCCGCCTCGGCGAGCCCGCGCGCGAACGCCTCGGCGACGCGCCGGCCATAGTCCGTCGCCGTCCGCGTCCCGACGACTGCGACGGCGTGGGTGTCGGCCGGGTCGAGGCGGCCGCGGAGCCAGAGCAGTGCCGGCGGATCGTAGATCTGTCGCAGCAGGTCCGGGTAATCCGCGTCGAGAAATGACAGCGGGCGGGCGCCGACGCGGTTCGCACCGGCGAGTTGGCGGTCGACGGCCGGCCAGTCGCTGAAGGCGCGGACGGCCTGCGCCGTCTGGCGGCCGACTCCCTCGACGCCGGCCAGGTGCGCGACGGGCGCCGCCATCGCCGCATGCGCACTGCCGAAGCGCGTCAGGAGGGCCCGGATGCGCGCTGATCCGGCGCCGGCCACGAGCGAGAGCGCGACGAGCGCCCGGGCGTCGTCCGCAGCGAGTCCGGCGTCCGGGGCGGAGAGGTCGGGGAAGAGGGAGCGGTCGGACATGCCAGAACCTACGCGCCCCGGCGTCCCGCAGCACGGGCCGGATAGGTAGTCCGGGCAGGGGCGCAGCGGACCCGGGCGCCCTGAGCGTGGCGCTATCCTCCCGGTCCGACGCCTCCACGCCGATGTCCGACCGCCCGCCGCTCCGCCTGATCCCCAGCCCCCGCACGGCGATGCTCGGCGCGTCGCGCGAGGCGGCCGACGCCGCCACCGTCGAGGCGATCCTGGACGGCCTGCCGCCGGGCGGGCGCGTCCGCATCGCCGGCGAGGCGGCGTGGCTGACGGTCGGCCTGGAGGCGCTCGGCGTGGTCGTCGTGAGTGACAACAGCATCGCAGCCGACGTGGTCGCATTTCCGCTGACGCCGCTCCCGGACGACGCGTCGGCGCCGGCGCAGCGCGCGGCATCGGCGCTGCTCGCCGCGCGGGCGTCGCTGGATGCGGGCGGGCGGGTCGTGGTCGAAGCCGTCCACCCGGCCGCCCTGCGGCCGTACGAGGACGGCCCTCTCGACCTCGGCGGCGAGCCGACGTACGTCCGGACGCTCGCGTCGTGGGTGCGCGTGCTCGCCGCGGCGGGACTCGTGCTGCGGAGCGTCCGCGAGCCGCTCGACGCGCACTCGGGCGCGCCGGCGGGCCTCGTCCTCGTCGCTGAGCCGGAGCGCTAGTCTGGATCGCCTCGTTGAACTGGCACAGCGGAGACGCGCCGCGGCGCGTCTCTACGACACCTCACCCGGCCGCGTTTACGCCCGGGTCTAGCCGTCGATCGTCACCAGGTCCGGCACGAGGAAGGCGTCGGGGAAGCGCGTGCGGACGAGTGCCAGCGCGCTCTCGGCGTCGGCGCGGTTGGTGAAGGCGCCCATTCGAACCTTGTAGAGGCCGTCGAGCGTCACGACGTAGGCGTCCAGCGGGGCCGTGAAGCCCGAGCGCCGCTGCTCGGCCGCCCACCACGCCTGCGCGTCCGCGCGGGCCTGCTCGCCGCCGGCCTGCGAATCCGAGGCGTAGACCTGCACCCGGAAGCCCTCCATCTGGCGGCTCGGCGCCGGCTCGGGCGCGTAGACCGGCGCGGGCGTCGGCTCGTAGACCGGAGCAGGCGCGGGCGCCACCTCGGGCGCGGGCTCGCCGGGATAGCTCACCGTTTCCGGCGGCGTGGGCTCAGCATCGGGCCGGGTGCCAGAGCACGCCGAGAGGGCGAGGAGCAGGACGGCCAGCGGGAGGGAGCGGAGCATCGGCGGGGGGCTATTCGACGACGGTGACGACGTCGGGGACGAGAAACGCTTCAGGGTACTCGGAGCGTACGAACGCGAGGGCCGCTTCGGCGTCCTCCTCGCTCGCGAACGCCCCGAGGCGGACGCGGTAATACGGCTGGAGGTATGCCACGAGTGGGTCGAGCGCGGCCGGCGCGCCGGTGCGGCTGCGCGCGCGCGACCACCACGCGACCGCGCCGTCGCGGGTCTGCTCGGCGGCGGCGCGGCTGTTGCTCGAAAAGATCTGGACCCGGTAGCCGTCCACCTGACGGGGCGTGCGCTCGGTCGGCGCCGGGGCGCCGGCGCGGGCGGGCACGACGACGCGGCCCGCCATCACGACGGCCGGCACGTCGTGGACGATCTCGACGCGGCCGGGCGGCGCGGCGTCGTATGGCGACGCGTCGAAGGTCTCGTAGGCCGGGTACGTCGCCGGCGTCGCGTCGGGCGGGGCAGTGGGGCCCGCATCGGGTCCGGACGGCGGGCGCGTGCCCGAGCACGCCGCGAGCGCGACGCCGAGCGCGAGGGTGGCGGCAGCATGCGCCGACAGGCGCGCGGCGGAGCGGAGGCGGCGGGACAACATGCTAGTACGTGGCGTCGGACCGGAGGCCTTTCAAGATAGCGATCGAGGCGCTCACGCCGAGGCGCGTCGCGCCCGAGGCGACCATCGCCTGAGCGTCCTCGAGCGACCGGATGCCGCCCGATGCCTTGACGCCCATCGTGTCCCCGACGACGCGCCGCATCAGCGCCACGTCCTGCGGGCTCGCGCCGGACGACGCGAAGCCCGTCGACGTCTTGACGAAGTCCGCCCCGGCGTTCTGAGCGAGCACGCACGCGATGACCTTCTCCTCGTCGGTCAGCAGCGCGGTTTCCAGAATGACCTTGACCGTCCGCCCCTGCGCGGCCTCAACGACGGCCCGGATATCGGCCTCGACTTCGGCCGTCCAGCCGGACTTCAGGCGCCCGATGCCGATCACCATGTCGATCTCGGCCGCGCCGTCGGCGACGGCGACCTCGGTCTCGTACGCCTTCACGGCCGTCCGCACGGCCCCGCTCGGGAAGCCGACGACCGTGCACACGAGCGACGTCTGCCCGGCGAGTTCCTCGGCCGCGACGGGCACCCAGACGGGGCTGATGCAGACGCTCGCGAAGCAGTTCTGGCGGGCCTCCTTGCAGAGTGCGCGCACGTCCGCCTCGGTCGTGTCGGGCTTGAGGACGGTGTGGTCGATGAGGCGCGCGAGCGGCGGCGCGAGCGCGCACGCGTCGGCGGCGCCCGTGCGATCGGCGCGGAGGCCGAAGCGGCTCGCCCCGGCGCCGAGCATGCGTTCGAGGGCCGTCGCGAGGCCCGGCGCGACCGGTGCGGCAGTGCCGGCGAGGCGGGCGGCGAGGGCGTCTTTCTCAGTCGAGGTCATGGAACCGGTGAGGGTGCAGAAAGCCGGATCATCCCGTGCGGGGCCGGCAGTGTCAGGCGTCCGTCTCGTCAGCGTCGGCGCCGGCCTCGGCACCGGCGTCGAGGCTGTAGCGCTTGCGCTTCTCCCAGAGCGTCTTCTTGGAGATTCCGAGCATCTTGGCGACGTCGGCGTAGGACGTGCCGGCGTTCTGGGCGAGCGTGTGGCGGATGTACTCGCGCTCCAGGCTTTCGAGCGTGTTGCCGGAGCGCGTGCGGAACGTGTCGGCGTCCGAGACCTCGGTGTCGAACGCGTCGGCGTTCATCAGCACGAGGTCGGCGGCGTCGAGGCGCGGCGTGCGGGAGAAGATGAGGGCCCGCTCCAGGACGTTGCGCAGCTCGCGGACGTTGCCGGGCCAGTCGTGGCCGAGCAGGCGCGCCTCGGCCTCGGGCGTGAAGCCCTCGAAGGGCTTGGCGAACTCGCGCGCGTAGCCCGCGCCGACCGTCGCCGCGATCGCGAGCACGTCGCGGCCCATCCGCCGAAGCGGCGGCAGCTCGACCGAGACGACGTTGATTCGGTACAGGAGGTCCTTGCGGAACGCCTTCTCGGCGACGCGCTCCTGGAGGTTGGCGTTCGTCGCGCAGACGATGCGCGTCGTGACCTTGATGTCGTCCGTCCCGCCGAGGCGGCGGAACGTGCGCGACTCGAGGAACGAGAGCAGCTTGGACTGCAGCGCGAGGCTCATCGAGTCGATCTCGTCGAGAAAGAGCGTCCCGCCGTCGGCGACTTCGAGCAGGCCGGGCTTGGCCGCGCGCGCGTCGGTGAAGGCGCCCTTCTCGTAGCCGAACATCTCGGATTCGAGCAGGTTGTCCGGGAGCGCCGCGCAGTTGATCTCCAGAAAGCGGCCCGCGGCCCACCGCGAGGCGTAGTGCAGGCTCTGGGCGACGAGGTTCTTGCCGGTCCCGGTCTCGCCGCGCACGAGGACGATCGTGTTGGGGATGTCGGCGAGCGTCTCGATGGTGTCGCGGACGCGCTGGACCTCGTCCGAGTCGCCGAGGATGCGGCTCGGGGAGTTCTTCTGCTTCCGCTCCCGCTTGATCTCCTGGAGCTCCTGCTTGTCCGCGTAGAGGTCGAGCGCCTTCGCGAGAAGCGCCCGCATCTCTTCGAGGTTGACGGGCTTCTGGAGGTAGTGGAATGCGCCGGTCCGCATCGCCTCGACGGCCGTCTGGACGGACGAGTGGGCCGTCATCACGATCACGGGTGCGCTCACGTTGCGCGTCCGCAGCGCCTCGATAAGCTGCATGCCCGAGATGTCGGGCATCATCAGGTCCGTCAGGACGAGGTCCGGGACCGTCCCGTCGTCGATGGTCTGGAGGAGGGCCTCGGCGGTCGTGAATCCCTTCGTCGCGTAGCCGTCGCGGGCGAGGACGGTCGCGAAGAGGTCTCCGATCTTGGGGTCGTCGTCGACGACGAACACACGCTTCTTGCTCAACTCTGCGGGGGGCGGGGGCGCCGGATGGTACGAAAGGAAACGCCTCGATGACGCACGGAGCTCGCGCCCGTGCAGCCCGAGCGCATTAGCGCGGCCCGACCCACGCGGCCGTTTCGAGCGCGCGGTCGACCTCGGCCTCGAACGCGGTCAGCGCGACTTCGCCTGCGAACCCCCGGCAGCCGCCGTAGTGCTCGACGCGCGAGACCCCGCTAGCGGTGCGGACGGTCGTCGTTGCCGTCGGGCCATCGGTCGAGACCCGCTCGCAGGCGTCGCTCCCCCGCGTCAGCGCGTCAGGATAGCCGGCATGATCGGCCGCCTCGGCCTGCGCGACGAGGCCGGCCACGACGGCCGGGTCGACGCGGCCCTCGGCTGCCCCAACCGTCGCGACGTGTTCGCGGCCCTCGAAGGCGACACGCCCGTCGGCGAAGGCCGTGACAGTGTACACGGGGCACCACCCGAAGCAGGCCGTCCGCTCCAGCGTCACGACGGTTGGCCCGTCGGCCGGCACAGGCCCCGAAGCGGAGCCGGACACGGACGCCGCGACGCGCCAGACGGCGTTGCCGACGTCGTCGGCGACGAGCAGGCCGCCGCTCGTGTCCACGGCCACGCCGACCGGCCGGCCGCGGGCCTCGTCGCCGACGAGAAAGCCTGTCAGCACGTCGATGGGCGCGCCGGCCGGGCGGCCGTCGGCGAACGGCACGAACACGACCTTGTAGCCGCTCCGTGGGCGGCGATTCCACGACCCGTGCTGCCCGACGAACATGCCCTCGCCGAACGGCAGGCGGCTGTCGCCGCTCCACGCGAGCCCGAGCGAGGCGGTGTGCGGCCCGAGGGCGTAGTCCGGGACGACCGCGCGGGCGACGAGGTCAGGCCGCGACTCGGGCGCGCGCGTGTCCACATTCGCACCGTAGTAGCTGTAGGGCCAGCCGTAGAAGGCGCCGCGGCGGACGGACGTCATGTAGTCCGGCACGAGGTCCGAGCCCAGTTCGTCGCGCTCGTTGACGGCCGTCCAGAGCGCGCCCGTCGTGGGCTCGAACGCCAGCCCGACCGGGTTGCGCAGGCCGGTCGCGAACTCGCGCGCCGCGCCCGTCGCCGTGTCGATCTCCCAGACTGCCGCGCGGCCGGCCTCGGCCTCCATCCCGTTATCGCCGACGTTGCTGTTGGACCCGACGCCGACGTAGAGGTGCTGCCCGTCGGGGCTCGCGATGAGGCTTTTCGTCCAGTGGTGGTTGATCGTCCCCGCCGGCAGGGCCGCTACCTGTGTCGGCTCTGCCGTGATGCGTGTCTGGCCCGTCTCGTACGGGACGGCGACGACGGCATCCGTGTTGGCGACGTAGAGCGTCCCGCCGACGAGCGCCATGCCGAATGGCGAGTGGAGGCCGTCGAGAAAGACGGTCTGCATCTCGGCCGTGCCGTCACCGTCGGCGTCGCGGAGGAGCGTGATGCGGTCCGCGCTGGGCACGCCCGAGCCTGCGCGGCGCATGAACAGACGCGTGAAGAAGCCCTTGATGCCGCGGTTGTCGTCGGGCCGGACGGGCCCGTCGGTCTCGGCGACGAGCACGTCGCCGTTGGGCAACACGGCGAGCCAGCGCGGGTGCTCCAGGCCCGTCGCGAACGGCGTCACGGCCGTGCCCACCGCAGGCGTCGGCATCTCGCCCGGCGCCCAGCCCGTCGCATCGGCGACGGCGACGACGGGGATGAGCCCGCGCCGCGGTTCGGGAAGTGCGGGGCTCGGGCCGGTCCCGGCCGAGACGGGCAGCCGGGCGGACCCGCCGCACGCCGAGGCGCCGAGGGCGAGGGCTGCGAGGGCGAGTGGGCGGAACGGGAGCGGCATCGGAGAGCGGGAGCGTGTCGCGGAGGTACGGCGCCCCGCCGCCCCGGGTCCCTAGCTTCACCTCTCGGGCGTGTGCGGCCGCCGCGTCCCTGGTTCACCTCGCCATACCTCCCGTGCGCCGTTGCGTCCTCGCCCTCGTCTTGTTTGCCGCGTCGCCTGCAGCCGTCGCGCAACGCGTGCGGATCGACTCCGCCGCCGTGCTTCCCACCGACGCGCACCTCGCGCAGATTGCCGAGGCGGGGCAGCTCGCCGGCGAGATCCAGGCCTGCGAGTTGGACTGGGAGCCGTACTACCTCGGCTACATGCAGTCCGAGCGCCGCCGCGCGGCGAACGAAGGGCGCGAGCGCGGCACGGCCGCCTACGATCAGCGCATCGCGTTCATCGGCACGTTTTTCGGCATGACCCAGGGCCGAGCTTTCGCCGCGTTCCAGGGCAAGCCCTGTCCGGACGACCACCTGCCCGCGCTCGGAGAGCGGATGCACACCATTGCGGTCGCCGCGCGTGAGCGCGAGACGGTCTCCGGCGGCAAGTAGCGCCGGCCGCGGGCTCGCCAGCCCCTCCCCTACCGGGCGTCGCGGGTGATCGTCTCGGTGATGCGCGCAATCGGGATCCCCATCATCCGCACCGTCGCGACGTTGTCCGCGACCTGGCCGCCCGGGCGGAGGGCGAGCGTCTGGTCCATCGTCGTCGTGCGGCCCATGCGGTAGCGGATGCGCAGGCGCGGGCCCTCGGTCCACACCTCGACCGGCCCGCGTGCGTCGGGCGTGAGGGTGGCGGTGTAGCGGCCGGCGCCGCCCGGGCGCATCGTCCACGTCCGCACGGCGGTGTGGCCGTCGGGGTACGAGATCGTCTGGTCGAGGCGGAAAACGCCGTCCGCGCCGAGGGCGCCGACGCTCTCGACGCGGAGTCGCTGCGCGCCGCGCGTGCGGATCGCAACGACGGGGTCGCCGGTTGAGCGGCCGGCGAAGAACACCTCGGGGCGGAAGTCAGGCGCTCCGTCGGCAGCGGGAAGGGGCGCCGCCGCGGGGAGGCAGCCCGTCCCCCACAGGAGGGCAGCGAGCAGGACCGCCGAGACGGTCCGGGAGGCGCGAGCGGGCATAGGTCAGGGTATCCCTGCGGGGCGGGTGCGGACGGGCGCGGCCTACCGCGGCGCGTCGGGATTTGCTCCGGCGACGCGGGGCGTCGTGCCGAGGTCGCGGTCGATGGCGTCCTCGAAGGCGACGAGGGCGGCCTCGCCGGCGAAGCCCCGGCAGCCGCGGTTGTGCGTCACCGTGTGCACCGCCTCGGCGGTGCGGACCGTCGTGACGGCGCCGGCGCCGTCGGTGTGGAAGCTCGGGCAGGCCACGGGGCCGTCGAGCATCGCCGGGAACGCGGCGTGGCGCGCCGTCTCGGCCTGCCGGACGAGCCCGGCGACGACGGCCGGGGCGACGCGCCACTCGGACGGCCCGGTCGTCCCGACGTGCTGCGCGCCCGTCCACACGACGCGCCCGTCGGCGTACGCGGCGACGGTGTAGGCCGGGCAGCGCCCGTAGCACGGCGTCCGTTCGAGCATGACGACGGGCTCGGACGCGGCGGGCGGCGGGCCGGGCGCCGCGGCGGTGTCGGGGCGGGCGGTGGTGCAGCCGGCGACGGCGAGGGTCAGCAGGGCGAGGCGCATCGGGGCGAGCGGCATCGGGGCGGGGCGAGTGGACGGACGGAACGCGCCCGGGCCCGCGGTCGCGCCCGGCGCGGCGATCTCGGACCGGTGGGTACAGGTATACCCCTTCTATCGTACCCTCGTTTGTTTCTTGACCTGATGCCGGGTCTTCTCCCCTTTTCCCCCACCCCGATGGACAACCGCATCGACGCCGCCTTCGACAAGAGCCAGCAAGAGGCCGCCCTCAAGGCGATCTCTGACCTCACGGCCGCCCTCCCCTTCCTTCACGACCTCTCGCCCGACGAGCGGCAGGCGCTGAACAAGCTCGGCGACAAGAGCCGCGCCTTCGTGGATCAGGCCCTCATCGTGTCGCAGCAGTTCACCGACACGCTGCCGCGTGCGTTCGACGTGGACCAGTACGGCCGCGACGTGGAGCTGTACCGCGCGCTCGAACCGGTCTATATGCGCCTGCGCGACCTCTTCGAACGCGTGGACGACACCCGGATGCTCGTCGGCTCCGAGGCGATGGAGGGCTCGCGGGCCGTCTACTACCACACGAAGGGCCACCCGGGCGCGGGCGCGCTCAACGAGGCCTCGCGGGCGATGGGCCGCCGCTACGACCGCGGCCCCGAGAAGGGGCCGGGCGACGTGAAGGAGAGCTAGAGGCCGCGCCCCGCGCACGCGCCGAGCCTCGACCTCGGCGCGTGCTGCTCCGACCTCGGCATGGGGTCCTCCGACCTCGGCGTCTGGTCCTCTGACCTCGGTGCGTGGTCCTCCGACCTCGGCGTCTGGTCCGTCGAACTCGGGGCGCCGAGGTTGAACCTCGGGGCGCCGAGCCCCAACCTCGGTGTGTGGACCTTCGAACTGGACGTGCCGAGTTCCGGACTCAGCGCGTGAGGCGTTCGGACACGTCGGATGGGCTGCGCGAGTCGCGGGCGTGCCCCGGGGACTCTTGGACCGCTCTCAGAACCTTCTGGCAGTAACGAGTGGCCGCTCACCGGCGGCACGAACGCGAAGGTAGGGGACGGCACCGCGTTGACCGTGCCGTCGGGTGCAGCGGCGGGTTCTGCGGCGCGTGGTAAGCAGAAGCGGTGGACGAAGTCGGCCCGCGGGCCCGCCACCCGGGCGCCATGACCTACTCCACGACGACGATCCTCGTGTGGGCGGTCGCCCTACCCGATTCGACCTGTACGAGGTAGATCCCGGCCGAGAGGTCCGTCAAGTCGAGCGCCACGGGGACGTCTGTAAGGGCGCGGACCTCGCGGACGACCCTGCCGCGCACGTCGATCACCCGGACCAATGCGGCCGCCCTCTGCCCGCCCTGAACGACCCGGACGACCACGGGGCCCCGTGTCGGGTTCGGGCCGAGTTGGACCGAGAGCGCGTCCGTTTCAGGCCCGGTCTCGGACGCGACCGGCTCGAAGGAGCCGAACCGGACTCCCCCGACCTCGGCGCCCGTTAGACGGACCCGGAGCGTGTCCCGGCGGATGGGGGTGCCATATACCGACTGGCCCTCGGTCACCGTCGTCTCGACGATCCCGATCCCCTCCGCCAGGACGGTCTGTACCCTAGTGGATGCATATCGTCCGTCATGCGGCACGGAGGCCTCGTAGAAGAACCTGGCTTGAGCCGTCTCGACGGCGTACGACGTCCCCCCGATTTCAACGGTCCCCGAGACCGGATCGAAGGGGCCATTGAGGTCCTGGTAGCTCGTCGTTCCGTTCATCCCGAACGGGAACCCCCCGCGCGACATGCAGAGCGGGAGGTACGTGCCGTTGGCAGGTTGCAGGAAATCGTAGGTGACGCGCGTCCGTCGCAGACGACAGGTGCCCGACATGGAGGCACCGCTGCGGTCGCGGCGGACCACGCCGAACGACACAGTGTCCGCCGTCGAGGAGAGGTGCACATCAAGGACGGTCCACTCGATGACAGCTGAAACTGAGTCCGTTGGTCCGTTCGCTGGCCCGATCGTCCCCTCGGCTTCGTAGACCCACCGGTCTCCTAGGTGGTATGGGAAATAGTCCCGGGTCCCCTGAGCCGATACGGCCGAAGCGAGCCCACAGAGGAGGGCGACGGTGGTCAGTAGACGAGGTCTCACGTTGGGGTTGGGCGAAGGGGAACAGCAGGGGGGCTACAGGCGGGTCAACCCCGGCAGTGATGGCTCGCCTTCGGGGCCGTTGTGCCGCCTAACATTGGCCGCTCATGCGCCGGCCAGCAGCAGAACGGGCGGACGAGCAAAGTAGACGCCGACGCTGCGACGGGCAGCAACACCCGATGGCCGGTCGGATGCAGCGGTGAGTTCTGCCGCCTCCTGCACCTACTCCGGAGCCCCGACCGAGAACGTGATCCGCCCGTCCTCAATGCGCAGCGTGTCCGGACCCGCCTCCCAATCTCCCCGGATTTGAATGAGCGTCACGCTGAACACCCCGGTGAACTCACCCGGTCGCACGCCCTCCGAGAGGACGATCCGGTTCGACTCGGCGTCCGTCGGCTCGAATTCAGTGCAGACGACATCGCCATACCCGTCAGACACAAGCAGCCCTCGGTTGTCCCGGTTGTCCTCAAAGCGGCGAAGGCGGAGGTCTTGTACTCCCGGCTGAGCGTCGAGCAGGAAGAGCGCACGCAGGCCGCAGAGGTCCGCTTGGACGAGGGGTAGCCCCGCGTCGAGGAAGAGCCCAAACTCGGCGCTGTTGCGTGCTTGGAGGCTGTCGGTGAACGCGACGCCATTAGCGCTCCCGGTGATGACGCCCTCCGCTGGGTCTAACTCTGTGTCGAAGGACGATGGAGCGGAGTCGCAAGCGGCGAGCGTGCTAAGTGCGACGAGGAGAAGAGAAATGCGCATGGCTGACAGAGGCTGCAGAACAAGCATTGGGCGAACGCAAGCCGGATAACCCCGGCGCTCTCCGGCCGCATAACGCGCGGAGAGTACCGCCCTTTCCCGCCAGACGCTGCCCGGCACGCGGTCCGGCCGGCGTTATCCGGCCGCAGGCCGGATAACGCGCACGCCCCGTCCGCCCCCGCCGCGCCGCCGGGGACTGGGCGCGCGCCCGTACGTTGACGCCCCGCACCACCGCCGCCCCGATGGAGACCGCCACCGCCACCACCCTCGCCGAGCGCTTCCGCGCCGTCCGCGCCCTCACCGAGTCGCTCACGGCGGGCCTCCAGACCGAGGACTACGTCGTCCAGTCCATGGCCGACGTCTCGCCGACGAAGTGGCACCTCGCCCACACGACGTGGTTCTGGGAGACCTTCGTCCTCGTGCCGTACGCCGCGGGCTACGCGCTCCACGACCCGCGCTACCCGTTCCTCTTCAACTCGTACTACACGCAGGCCGGCCCGCGGCACTGCCGCGCCCAGCGCGGCTACCTCTCCCGCCCCACCGTCGCCGAGGTCTTCGCCTACCGCGCCCACGTCACGCAGGCCCTCGGGGCGTTCCTGGACACCTTCGACGAGCACGCCGACCGCGAGATCGCCGAGACGGTCGAGATCGGGCTCAACCACGAGCAGCAGCACCAGGAGCTGATGCTCACCGACCTCAAGCACGTCTTCTCGGTCAACCCCCTCCGCCCGGCCTACCGCGAGGCCGCAGCCGATCCAGGCCCGGCGGGCGACCCCGGCCCGATGCGGTGGTGCGCGTTCGAGGCAGGAATCGCCTACGTCGGCGCAACGGGCGAGGGCGAGACCACGCAGGCCCGCTTCCATTTCGACAACGAGGGCCCGCGCCACCGCCAGTTCGTCGAGGCGTTCGAACTCGCGGACCGCCTCGTCACGGCCGGCGAGGTCGCCGCGTTCGTCGCCGACGGCGGCTACGCGCGGCAGGAACTCTGGCTCATGGCCGGCTGGGCGACGGCGCAGGCCGGGGGCTGGCAGCACCCCTTCTACTGGGAGCCCGATGCCGACGCGCCGCTCGGGTGGCGCCACGCCACGCTCGCCGGCACGCGCCCGGTCGATCCGAACGAGCCCGCCGTCCACCTGTCCTACTACGAGGCCGACGCCATCGCGCGCTGGTTCGCCGCGAGCGGCCGCGTGCCCGATGCGCGCCTGCCGTCTGAGTTCGAGTGGGAGGTCGCCTCGCAGACGGCCGACCTCACGGCCGGGTCGTTCGTCGAGAGCGGCCGCCTCCACCCCGCCCCGGCGTTGCCTGCAGCGGGATCGTCGGGGGATGGCGCCCCGGCCGCGCCCGCCCTGCGCCAGATGATGGGCGAGGTCTGGCAGTGGACGCACAGCCAGTACACGCCCTACCCCGGCTACGCCGCCGGCCCGGGGGCGCTCGGCGAGTACAACGGCAAGTTCATGGCCAACCAGTTCGTCCTCCGCGGCGCGTCCGTCGCCACGAGCCGCACGCACGCCCGGGCGACGTACCGCAACTTCTTCCCGCCCGAGACGACGTGGCAGTTCACGGGCCTCCGCCTCGCGCGGAGCGTCTAGCGGGTGCGCGTCTCGTACCACGACGGCTACACGGTCCCGCTCCCGGAGCGGCACCCGTTCCCGATGGGCAAGTTCGCTGCCCTCCACGCGCTCCTGCTCGCCGAGGGCGTGATCGCGCCCGGCGACGTCGTCGCGCCGCGCGCCGTAGACCGGGCCGACCTCCAGCTCGTCCACACCGCCCGCTACCTCGACGCGCTCTACGCGGGCACGCTCACGCCGGCCGAGGTCCGCCGGATGGGCCTGCCGTGGAGCCCCGCGCTCGTCCGGCGGAGCGTCCTCGCCGTGCAGGGCACGATCAACGCGGCCGCGATGGCGCTCGAAGACGGCGTCGCGGGCAACCTCGCCGGCGGCACGCACCACGCGATGCCCGACGGCGGCGAGGGCTTCTGCGTCCTCAACGACGTCGCCGTCGCGCTCCGCGTCCTCCAGCGGTCGGCGTGGATCCGTCGCGCGCTCGTGGTGGACCTCGACGTGCACCAGGGCAACGGCAACGCGGCGTTCTTCTCGGGCGAGCGCGCGTGGCCCGCGGGCGGCGTGTTCACGCTCTCGCTCCACGGCGAGAAAAACTTCCCCTTCCGCAAGCCCCCATCCACGCGCGACGTGCCCCTCCCCGATGGCACCTCAGACGACGCATATCTCGCGGCCCTCGCCCACCACCTGCCGGCCGCCCTCGCCGAGGCGCAGCCGGACCTCGTCGTCTACCTCGGCGGCGTCGACGTCGTCGCCGGCGACCGCTTCGGGCGCCTCGCCCTGAGCCGCGACGGCCTCGCCCGGCGCGACCGCTACGTCTGCGAGATCGTCCGCGCGTCGGGCGCCGCGCTGTGCCTGCTCCTCTCCGGCGGCTACGCCCGCCGCGACGCCCGCGGCCTCACCCTCGCCGCCGAGACGGCGGACCTCCACGCGACGATGTTCCGCGAAGCGACGGCCGTATGGAGGTGAAGGCGACGAGGCGGAATCTGACACCGCCCTCCCTCCACGTCATCCTGAGCGAAGGTCGCGTAGCGACCGAAGTCGAAGGATCTCGACGCGCGGAGTCCAGCTACATCGCCATTCGAGAGCCGTCGAGAGGCGTCGACAAGCTCGGGATGACGTTGGAGTGGGCGACCGCTCAAGATTCTCAACTGAGCAAGAGAGACGCCCTTACGTCTGCATCACGCCCATGCGGAAGGGCTCGATGACCGGGTTGTGATCCGCCATCTCGATGCCCATCGCGATCCACGCCCGCGTCTCGTCGGGCAGAATCAGCGCGTCAACCCAGAGGCGTGCCGCCGCGTAGAGCGGAGTCGTCTGAGCAGCGTAACGCGCCTCGATCTCGGCGCGGCGCGCGGCGCGGTCGTCGTCCGAGAGCGTTTCGCCGCGCTTGACGAGCGTCCGCTCCTCGATAGACAGGAGCGTCTTGGCCGCCTGTGCGCCGCCCATGACCGCGATCTGGGCCGTCGGCCACGCGAGAAAGAGGCGCGGGTCGTAGGCGCGGCCGCACAGGGCGTAGTTGCCCGCGCCATACGAGTTGCCCATCACAACGGTGAACTTGGGCACAACCGAGTTGGCGACAGCCTGGACAAGCTTCGCGCCGTCCTTGATGATGCCGCCCTGCTCGGCGCGCGTCCCGACCATGAAGCCCGTCACGTCCTGCAGGAACAGGAGCGGGATCCGCTTCTGGTTGCACTGCATCACGAAGCGCGCCGCCTTGTCGGCCGCGTCGCCGTAGATGACGCCGCCGATCTGCATCTCGGGCGCCTTGCCCTTCAGCGGCGCCGTCTTGACGACGAGCCGCTGACTCGCGACGATGCCGACGCTCCAGCCGTCGATGCGGGCCGTGCCGCAGACGAGCGTCTGCCCGTAGCCCTCCTTCGCCTCGGTCCACGAGTCCGCATCCACGACGCGCGCGATTACCTCGCGGACGTCGTACGGCGTCTGGCGGCCCTCGGGAAAGACGGCGGCGATCTCCGTAGCCGGGAAGGCCGGCTCGCGCGGAGCGATCTGGGCGAAGCCCGCCCGCTGCGCGGCGGGTAGCTTCTCGATGAGGTCCCGGATCGTCGCGAGGCACGTCGCGTCGTCGGGCATCTTGTAGTCGATCACGCCCGAGATGTCGGATTGCGTCGTCGCGCCGCCGAGCGTCTCGGCGTCCGTGACCTCCCCGATGGCGGCTTGGACAAGGAACGGGCCAGCGAGAAAGACCGAGCCTGTTCCGTCGACGATGAGCGACTCGTCGGACATGACGGGCAGATAGGCACCGCCAGCGACGCAGCTTCCCATGATGGCGGCGATCTGCGGGACGCCGAGGGCGGACAGCTTCGCGTTGTTGCGAAACAGGCGCCCGAAGTGTTCGCGGTCCGGGAAGATCTCGTCCTGCATCGGCAGGAAGACGCCCGCCGAGTCGACGAGGTAGACGATCGGGACGCGGTTCTCGAGCGCGATCTCCTGCGCGCGGAGGTTCTTCTTGGCCGTGATCGGAAACCACGCGCCGGCCTTCACGGTCGCGTCGTTGGCGACGACGAGCACGAGGCGGCCGTGGACACGCCCGAGGCCCATCACGACGCCGCCGGCAGGGCAGCCGCCCTCGGCCTCGTACATCCCCCGCCCGGCGAAGAGGCCGAGTTCGAAAAAGGGCGAGCCGTCGTCGAGCAGGGCCGCGATGCGCTCTCTCGCCGTCATCTTGCCGCGGCTGTGCTCGCGGGCGACCGACGCCTCGCCACCGCCGCGGCGGACCTCGACGGCCTGCGCGCCGAGGGCGTCCTGCATCGCCGCGTGGGCCGACCGGCGCGCGTCCGTCGCAGGCCCGGCCGGGGCCGGCGTGCCGAGCGTGTGCGCGCGCAGCGGCGCGGCGAGGGCCGGCGTCGCGGCCTCAGGATCGGGCGTCTCGGCAGTCTGGGGGTCGGGCACGGGCGGGGCGGAAGGGGTTCCGGAAGCTAGCCCGCTCGGCGACCTGCTGGAGCGGGCTCCGGCCACCTGCCGCCCTGTCTGCCTCCTAGATGAACGCCGACATCTTGGTCATGATCGTCGCCCGCGCTTCGCCGGTGTGCTCGGCGATGAGGTCGACGACCTTCGAGAGGTTGCCGCGGGCCTTCTTGAGCGCGCCCTCGTCGATTCCGCCCCACTGGGCGACGATCTGGTCCTTCATCCGGTCCCAGTTCTGATCCATCCGCGCTTTGCTCATCCGGCCGAGGTGCTTGTGGTACACGGCCAAGGTACGGCGGGCCGGCGGGCGCTGCTGCGGGGGCAGGCCGGACGAAGAGTCGGGGCAGGAATCTCCCGAGGGCGTCCCGTACCTTTTGCCTTTTACCGGCGCCCCGAGCCGGGCCATTCCGCTGCCCGGACGGCCCGCCAGCGCTCTACCCCATTCTCGACTCGATGGACACCCTCGTCATCCAAGGCGGACGCCCGCTCCGCGGCCAGCTTCACGTCGGCGGATCGAAGAACACGATGCTGCCGCTCATGGCCGCGGCCGTCCTGGCCGACGGCGTCACGACGATCCGCAACGTCCCCGCGCTCCACGACGTGCTGACGTTCTCGAACGTCCTCCGCGTCACCGGCTGCCGCGTCTCGTTTGCGCCCGACGACAACCCCGAGACGCCGGACGTGATGACGATCGACGCGACGGACCTGCACCACTACGAGGCGCCCTACGACCTCGTCAACAAGATGCGGGCGTCGTTCTACATGCTCGGCGCGCTTCTCGGCCGCGGCGGCAAGGCCAAGGTGTCGCTGCCCGGCGGCTGCGCGTGGGGCCCACGGCCCGTGGACCTGCACCTCAAGGCGATGGAGGCCCTCGGGGCGCAGATCGAAGAGCGCCACGGATACGTCTATGCGACGGCCCCTGGCGGGCGCCTGCGCGGCGGAACCATCCGCTTCGAGCCGTCCTCGGTCGGTGCGACGATCAACTTCCTGCTCGCCGCCGTCACGGCCGATGGCGAGAGCCGCATCGAGAACGCTGCCGCCGAGCCCGATGTCGTCGTGTTCGGGCAGATGCTCCAGCAGATGGGCGCCGACATCTCAGGCCTCGGCACAGACACGATCACGATCCGCGGCGTCGAGAAGATGAACGCGGTCGACTTCACGAACTGCCCGGACCGCATCGAGTTGGGCACCTACATGATCGCGGCTGCCATCGCGGCCGAGCCTGGCGAGACGGTCCGCCTCACGGGCGCCAACCCGGACCACCTCGGCGAGGCGTTCCTCGACGCGTTCCGTCAGACGGGCGTCCCGTTCTCGGTCGGCGACGGAACGGTCGACGTGACAGGCGTCGAGGCCATCCAGCCCGTCTCGGTCGAGGCGACACCCTACCCCGGCTTCCCGACCGACCTGCAGGCGCAGTGGACGGTGATGATGACCCAGGCTACGGGCACGTCGACGGTTCGAGACGCGGTCTACTCAGACCGCTTCAAGCACATTCCCGAGCTGCGCCGTCTCGGCGCGGACGTGCGCGTCGAGGGCGACACGGTCCACGTAGCCGGCCTTGCGGCGGGCGGCGACGGGCAGCCGCGGCGCCTCTCCGGCGCGACGGTGATGAGCACGGACCTCCGGGCGTCCGTATCGCTCGTCCTCGCGGGCATGGTCGCCGAAGGCGAGACCGAGGTGCTGCGCGTATACCACCTCGACCGCGGCTACGAGAACCTCGAAGGCAAGCTCTCGCGAGCGGGCATCGAGATCGTCCGCTCCTCCGACGACTCGGACGAGATGCCGGACTGACGCGTGAGGCGCCGTCAGGCCGGAGACGGCACGGCGCCCGCGTAGCCATCGCCCGTGACCGGCGCCGCCTCGGCGTCGGGTACGGGCGCGCCCACGAGCGTCCGCGCGTCGGCCCCGCCGGGGATGTCCGCCTCGACCTTGTGCCACGCGACGCGCAGCGACCGCGTGCGGCCCGTCACCGGATCGGCGACGTGGTGACGGGCGAGGTACGGCGCGTCGCCGGGGTTCCAGAACCACGCCGTGAACGCGGCCCGGTCGGCGTCCGAGAGGCCGAGCGCGGCCGTGACGGCGGCAAAGTGCGGCACGTCTCCGATGGCCCGTCCGGTGAGCGCGCGGGCGCCGCCGGACCACCGCCGCGTCCCACCGCCGGCGTCGAACGACGCGACGGCGACGCCAGCCGCGTCGAGGATGCGCCGGAGCGACTGCTGGCCGGCCGTGAGCTGGGCCACGCGTTCGTCGACCATGAGGTCGAGCGTGTCCGAGAACGCCTCGACGCGGCGCTCCAGCCGGCGCCGCACGGCCACGTCGGTCGCCTGGATGACGACGAGCTCGGTCGTCCCGGCCTGGAAGGCCCGGACCGAGACCTCGACGGGGCGGGCCTCGTCGTCGGCCCCGACGATGCCGTAGTCGATCCCGCCGATGGCGGCGCCCTCGTCGAGGCTCCGCCGGGCGAGGTCCATCAGCGGCTCGACGGGGAACACGTCCGCGAGGACCCCGACGCGGCCGTTGCGGACCGCCTCGGGCGGCATCCCGGTCACGGCGTAGAAGGCGGGGTTGGCCTCGACGATGCGGCCGTCGAGCGTGCACAGGAGGACGTAGTGCGGGTTGACCTGGTACAGCGCGGCGACGTGCTCGCGGAGCTCGGCCCTCTCGGCGGCCTCCTTCCGGAGCCGGGCGGCGACCGGGGCGAACGCGCCGGCGAGCGTGCCGAGCCCGCGCGACGTCCGGCGCATGGTCTCGGGGTCCGTCTCGCCCTGCGCGATCCGCTCGCCGAAAGCGGTCAACCGGGCCGCCATGCGCGGGCCGTCGGCCCACGCAAGAGCCGTGAGGACGGCGGCGAGGACGGCCCACAGGGCGAACGCCCACGCCAGCGCCTCCCCGACGGCCCGGGGCGGGAACGGGGCCGGAGCCCGCGCGGCCGTGGCCACATGGAGCCCGGCCGTCCCGACCGGCGCCACCACGGCCCGGTACGGGACCGCCCCGACCGAGAGGTCGACGGGCTGCCCGCCGGCGCTGCGCCGCGCGGCGAGGGCCCAGTCGACGGACCGCCCGAAGTCGGCGTCCGTGGCCGCGTACACGCGCCCGGCGTC
>DASWMO010000182.1:0-25225 GCA_036399715.1 Rubricoccaceae bacterium | reverse complement strand
CAGCACGCGCCGCCGCGGCAGCGCCTCGGTGACGACCGCGAGCGCGCCCGCGTGGACGAGCAGCGTGCTGTCGGGGTCGAGGCTCAGCAGCACGTCCGCCGTCGCCTCGCGGCGCACGGCGAGCACGCCCGTGGACCACGCGACGTGGAGGAGGCGGTCGAGCGCGGCCTCGGGCGGCAGCGCGGCCATGCCGAGCGGCCGGCGGAGGGCCGCCGCGGGCGTGGCGAGGCGGCCGGCGCGGTGCAGGTAGTCGAATGCGGCGACGGCCTGCTCGCGCAGGTCGCCGGAGGAGACGTCGGGCATGAGTCGGGGGCGAGGCCCGCGCCGAGCGGCGCAGGTGCAGGGCGAGCCTCTCCACAGAGGCAGCCGGGAACGCGAGGCGAGCCAACCGGGACGGCGGTCGGCTCCGGTCCGTCTAGCGTTCGGGGGGCGTCGGCGTCGGCGGCGCGTCGCTGCGGCCGTCCGGTGCGACGACCGTGGCGTCGGGCAGGCGCACCCCGGCGGTCACGTAGACGATCGGCGCGGCGGGGAGCGTCGCGACGTGGATCTCCTCCTCAAGAACCTCCGCCTGCCCCGGGACGCCCATCTGCACACGCGGCGGCTGGTCCGTCGCCACGCTGGTGAGCGCCGTCACCGTCGGCGCGGAGGCGAGCATGAACACGAGCACGCTCCGGCCCACGAGCGACACGGCCACCCGGAGGGCAGCGGTGAAGGTGGAGGCGTGGGAGCGTCGAATCGTCATGCGGAGGCGTCTCGGTATCGGCGCGTCTCTACCCGGGCGGCAGCCCGTGGATCCGGCCCCGGCGGGCCAAACCGATTTGTGAAGTCGATTTAACACAGACGCCCGCCGTCCGTGGCGTGTGGCACCGGGCCACTGCCGTCCGGCGGTACGTTCCCTGCTATGACTCCCCGACGCCCAACGCCTGCCCCGGACGCCGAGCGCCTTGCCGACTTCGCGGCGGCGCTGCAGCCGCGCATCGCCGGCCAGCTCCGCCTCGACGCGCTCCACCGCGCGCTCTACGCGACCGACGCCTCGCTGTACCGCGAGCCGCCGCTGGGCGTGCTCATTCCGCGCCACACGGACTGCGTGCAGGCGGCGATGGAGGAGGCCGCGCGCTTTGGCGTCCCGATCCTGCCGCGCGGCTCGGGGAGCAGCCTCGCCGGATCGGCCGTCGGCGCGGGCCTCGTCATCGACACGACGAAGCACCTCGCCGAGACGGTCGAGGTGAACGCCGAGGCGCGGACGGCGACGGTCGGGCCGGGCGTCGTGTGCGACACGCTCAACGCCGCCGCAGCGAAGCACGGACTCCGCTTTGGGCCGGACCCGGCGTCGTCCAACCGGGCCACGTTCGGTGGCATGCTCGGCACGAACGCGACGGGCACGCACTCCATCCAGTACGGCTCGACGGTCGACCACGTGCTCACGGCCGATGTGCTGCTGAGCGGCGGCGTCCCGGCGCACCTCGCGGCGCTGTCGCCCGCCGCGTGGGCGGCCAAGATGCGCGCCTCGGGCGTCGAGGGCGACGTGTACCGCGGCATGGACGCGCTCCTGAGCGTGCACGGGATCGCCATCGACCGCGACACGCCGGTCCACTGGCGCCGCGCGGGCGGCTACCGCCTGGAGCGGCTCGTCGAGGCGCCGCGCGTGGACCGCGGGCCGGGGCGGCAGTGGGACGGCACGCGCAACCTCGCGCACCTCATGGCCGGGGCCGAGGGCACGCTCGGCTTCACGACCCGGATGACGGTCGCGCTCGTGGACGCGCCCGCGCACTCGGGCCTCGGCGTGGTCCACTACCCGAGCCGCCGGGCGGCGCTCGAGGACGTCGAGGGCATCCTGGAGACGCACCCCGCCTCGGTCGAGCTGTTCGACCGCGTCGCGCTCGAGCGCGCGCTCGACGTGACGGAGTACGCCCCGAAGCTCCACTTCGTGCAGCGCGGCTCGGACGGCAGCCTGCCCGGAGCGCTCCTGTTCGTCGAGTACGACGGCGAGAGCGCGCTCTCCGTCCGCGACGGCCTCCAGCGCCTGCGCCGTCACACGGGCCCACGGGCCGTCATCACGGACGCGCTCGAAGAGACGACGATCCGCGACGTGTGGGCCGTCCGCAAGGTCGGGCTGGGCCTCGCGATGTCGGCCCGGCTGCCGATCCAGGCCGCGGCGATCATCGAGGACGCCGCCGTGCCTGTGAAGCACCTCCCGGCCTACATCGCGGACCTTGAGGCGGCGATGGCCGAGGACGGCGTCGAGGCGGTGATGTACGCCCACGCCTCGGCGGGCTGCCTCCACGTGCGGCCATTCTTCGACCTCCGCCTGCCCGCGCAGGTGGCCGCGATGGAGCGCGTCGCCATCGCCTCGGCAGACCTCGTCAAGAAGTACGACGGCATCATCGCGTCCGAGCACGGCGACGGCCGCGCGCGCGGCGCGCTCGCCGAGCACTTCTACTCGCCGCCGCTCTACGCCGCCTACCGCGCCGTCAAGGCGCTGTTCGACCCGGCCGGGCTGCTCAACCCGGGCAAGATCACCGACGCCCCGCCGCTAACCGAGGCACTGCGGATGGGGCCGGACTACCACCCGGCGACGGTCGCGACCGCGATCACATACCCCGACACGAACGGCCGCGACGTCGGCTTCGCCGAGGCCGTCGAGGCGTGCAACGGGCAGGGCGTCTGCCGCAAGATCGGCGAGGGCGTCATGTGCCCGCCGTTCATGGTCACGCGCGAGGAGAAGGACTCGACGCGCGGGCGCGCCAACGCGCTCCGCGAGGCGCTCTCGGGCGGCCTCGCGTCCTTGACGGGACCCGAGGTCGCCGAGGCGATGAACACGTGCGTCGCCTGCAAGGCGTGCAAGTCCGAGTGCCCCGCCTCGGTCGACATGGCGGCCCTCAAGACGTCATGGCAGGAGCAGAAGTGGCGGACCGAGCGGCCGAGCCTGCGGACGCGCCTCTTCGCGCACCTCCCACTGCTGGCGCGGCGCACGGCCGGGCCGCTCGCGCACGTCGCCAACCGCGTCGGCGCGAACAGGCTCGTCCGGAAGCGGCTGAAGGTGCTCGGCATTGCGCCCGAGCGCAGCCTCCCGACGTTCGCAACGCGGCCGTTCTCGGAGAAGGAGGCGAAACGGTCGGCCGGTGGGCCGCGCGTCGCGTTGTACGCGGACACGTTCGCGCGCTTCCAGGACCCCGAGATCCCACGCGCCGCGCTGCGCGTATTCGCCGCGGCCGGCGTTGAGGTCGTGGTCCCGCTGTACCGCTGCTGCGGGCGGACGTACCTCTCGAAGGGGTTCGTCCCGCAAGCGACCGCCCTCGCGCGGCGCCTCGTCGAGACGTACGCGCCGCTCGCGGCGGCGGGCGTGCCGATCGTCGGGCTGGAGCCGTCGTGCATCCTCACGCTGCGCGACGAGATCCCACGCCTGCTCCCCGGCGACGCCCGGGCCACGGCCGTCGCCGCAGCCGCGATCACGTTCGAGGAGTGGGCCGAGGCCAACGCCGAAGTGCTCGGCCGCGTCGCGTGGCGAGACGCCGCCGGCGATGCGCTCGTCCACGGCCACTGCCACCAGAAGGCGCTCTCGGCGATGGGTGCCAGCCGGTCGTGCCTCCAGTCGGCGGGCTTCGCGGTGAGCGAGACGCACGCGGGCTGCTGCGGCGTTGCCGGGGCGTTCGGATACGAGGCCGAGCACTACGCGCTCTCGGTCGCGATGGGCGAGGAGCGGCTCGCTCCAGCCGTCCGGGCCGCGCCCGGGGCGACGGTCGTTGCGGCGGGGACGAGCTGCCGGGCGCAGATCGCGCACACGACGGGGCGCGCAGCGCTCCACCCCGCCGAGGCACTCGCCGCGCGGCTGCCGTAGCCGCTCGCTCCGTCCGTGAGATTCCCGTCCGGACCGACGAGGACCAGTCCCAAGATCACCGGGACGTGGCCCTCGCCGATGATCACCAGCACCCGGTCGCTTCGGGCGTCGTTTACCGGACGACCGTCACGTTCCGGGTGAGGTGCTCGTGTGCCGCCGTGAGCCGAAGGACGTACAGCCCCGGCGCGAGCGCCCCGGCGTCGAGCGTCGCCTCGTGGCTGCCCGCGGCGTGCGCCCCATCGGCGAGCACCGCGACCTGCCGGCCGAGCGCGTCGTACAGCCCGAGTCGGACCGCGCCGGCTTCGGGCAGCGAGTACCGCACGGCCACCTGGCCACGCGCCGGGGTGGCGACCGTGAGCGACAGTCCGGCCGCCGACTCCTGCTCTGCTCCGGTTACGATAACGCCCGGGTCGGTGGTCCCTGTCGCATCGGTGCCGGTGAGCGCGAGGGCCGGCCCGTTCTGGTTCGCTGACGGGTTGAGAAAGCCGGTCGCCGCAAGCGCAAAGACGCCCTCGGACCCGTCGAGCGTGAACCGAACGGCCTCGAGAAGCACGCCGTCGCTGGCCCTGCGGATCTCGACGCGGTACGTCCCCGGCGCCAGGGTGGCGAGCGGTGCGGCCTGGCGGTAGGGGAGGTCGTCGGCGAGGACCTGTCCTGTCCCGGCCACAACGACGTCGATAGCCGGGGCGTCCGTGACGGCGTTCGTCACGACGACGGCCACGGTGCCGCCCAGCGCGGGGGGCGCGTCCGGGGCGGCCCCGACGCCGAGGAAGCCGAAGATGAGCGAGAGGTCGCGGGCGATGCCGGCGGGGTTCTGGGCGTAGCTCCCGAGAATCTGGCTCGGGATGCCGGCGAGCGAGACGACGTGGCGGCCGGCGATCAGGGCCGGCTGCGTGAACGAGATCTCCTGGGGGAGCCCGAACGGCGGCGCGTTCACGAGCCGGGCCCGGACCTGGAGGGGCTGGCCGGCCGGAACGTAGACGAAAGCGCTCCCGCCGCGGAAGGTGACGGTGGCGTCGGGCGTGGTTGAGGTGGCGGGCTGGTTGAGGTAGACCTGGATGGGGCCGAACGCGGCGAGCGCCGCCGACGCGTGGACGACCTGGACCTCGGCTACGGACGCCGACGCGGTCGTCAGGCGGCGGACCTGCCAGCCTTCGGATACGACGTAGCCGCCGGCCGCGTCCACGGCCCCGTCCACAACCGAGACGGTGCCCGGACTCTGGAAATACTCGATCCCGAGCGGTGCGCCGTCTTCGGCGGCGAACGCCTGGTGCGCCTGACGGAAGGTGTTCGGGCCGCCCTCGTTGAAGGACACCGAGGTGTAGACCGTCGCCGCGTCGGCGGCGAGCGCGTAGTGGTCGCTTCCCGAACCGAACGCCGAGACCTGGCGGGTCCAGCGGACGGCCCCGGCGGCGTCCAACTGGGCGATCCACGTCTCGAACGCCGTCCTCCCCGAGTTGTAGAGGCTGACCTGCATCGACGCACGGCCTGCGGCGTCCACGGCCAGCTCGGTGATCTTCGAGCCGCTGACGTAAGCTTCCTGGAGGTACGGCAGCGTGGACCACGTCGGTGCGGAGCCGTTGCCGGGCGCGAACTGCGCGACGTACGCGCGCTTGCGGGTGTCGCCGAGCACGTCGGTGACGCCCGAGACCGTCACCGTCCCATCGCAGGCGACGTGCATCTCGTCGAGGACGGTCGGGACCGGCCCGCCGCCGGGCAGCTGGAACCCGATCCGGCCCGCCCGCACCTGCGTGCCGTCCGGCAGGTACTCGACGACGTAGCCCTGCAGGTTTCCGAAGCCGGCGGAGTAGACGTGCCCGGCGCAGTCGACGCCGATCCGCTGCGGGCGGTCGATGTCGCTGGACGCGTCGACGTAGTCGTACACGCGCTCCCACTCGAAGGCGCCGGTCGCGCCGTCGAGGCGGATGGTCCACGTCTGGGAGCCGGCGCCGAACCCGCTCTGCCCGACGACGACGACGTCACCGTCGGGCGTGGCGGCCGCGTCGAAGATGGTGTCGAACTCGCGGTTCGGGTCGCCGCTGTTGGGCCCGTCGCGCTCGATGCTCCATCCCGGCGTCCCGTCGGCGTTGACGCGCCGCACGGCGAGGTTGTAGGACGGCGTGCCCCCGCCGCCCCCGGTCGTTAGCGCGATGAACGACGCGCCGTCGGCGCCGACGGCAAGCCCGGCGATGATGTCGTCGTTCTGCGGGCCGGCAGCCTGCCAGAGCCGGGTGCCCCCGGGCGCGTACCGCTCCACATACGACTGCGAGGACGAGCCGGCGACCGTGACCGACCCGTCAGGGCCAGGGACGACGTACCGGAAGCCGTTGTTGATGGAATTGTTGCCGCCGGCTGGGGCAGTCCAGTCGGAACGGAGCTGGGCACGGGCCGGCAGGGTGGTCGCCAACACTGAGAGGATGGCGAGACAGGAAAGGGACCAACGCATGGCAGGACAGTGGAGTGGTGTCCTGACCTAAGCGTAACACAGCTCACATCTGGTTGATTAGGCTCGTCCATGAGGGCACGGCATGGCGTGCGGTCGCAGGTTTCTTTAGTAGCCCGTCTCCAGATCCCGCTAAACCGACCTGGTGCAGACGCGAGGTCCACGGCCGTTGCCGCCAGCGGACGGACGACATCCGTTCGGCGTCTGCCCACTGATGTGCCTCATGACCGACACCGGCTACGGCGCCTCGGCGAGGAGCGCGGCGAGGTCGAGGGCTTCGGTGACCATCGCGAGCGAGCCGTCGGCCGCGGTCGGCCACGCGGCGCGCGGGCGGTCGACGTACAGCTCGACGCCGTTGCCGTCGGGGTCGCGGAGGTAGAGCGCCTCGCTCACGCCGTGGTCTGCCGCGCCGTCCAGCGCCACGCCCGCGCGGACGAGCCGCCGGAGCGCGTCCGCGAGCGCCGGCCGATCCGGGTACAGGATCGCGACGTGGTACAGGCCCGTCGTGCCCGGCGGCGGGGGCCCACCGCCGCGGCTCTCCCACGTGTTCAGCCCGATGTGGTGGTGGTAGCCGCCGGCGCTGACGAACGCCGCCTGCGCGCCGAACCGCTGCATGAGCTCGAAGCCTAGCACGCCGACGTAGAACGCGAGCGCGCGGTCGAGGTCGGCGACCTTGAGGTGGACATGCCCGATCCGGGTTCGAGCGTCGATCATGGGCGGGAGGCAGCAGATCCGGTTACTGGTCGCAAAAGTCGCCCTCGTCGCAGTCGAGCCGCGCGAGGAGTTGCTCGGTCCGCGCCCGCGTGATGGCCGCCTGCGCGGTGCACAGCCGCATCGGGTAGATCGAGCCGTACTGCACGCGGGTACTGCTCCCGGCCGGGACCGGGAAGAGGGCAGCCGTGTGGGCGTCGCGGAAGGCGATCCACGCCCGCTGGGCGTCGCGGAGCGCTCGCTGCGCCCGGGCATCGCCCGCCTCGCCCATCGCCCGGCGATAGGTCGTGTTGAGTTCGCGGTCGGCGGCGTCGCGGTCGGCACAGGCCTCGGCGGTGAGTTCGGTCTGCGTCTGCGCCCGCACGGCGGGCGAGACGGCGAGCCCGGCGGCGAGGGCGAGCAGAGCGACGGCGGCAGCGCGGAGCATGGCGGCGGGGGAGGGGAGCGGCCTCAGAATAGCGCGTCTAGCTTGGGGCATTCCGCCTGTTCCCGATGCCTGCTCCGTCCCGCCTCGCCCTCGCGCTGTCACTCGCGCTCACCGCATGCGGCGACGCCTCGGGTGACTCCCCGGGCGATGCGCCGGCAGCAGGGGGGCTCACGCTGACCGCGGACGGTGCCGGCCGCCTCGGCGCCGAGACGGCGCTCGACTCGGCCGCGGTCCGCGCGGCGCTCCCGGCCGGCTTCGTCACCGAGCGCCACGCCGGGCCGGACGGCGCGCCGGCGGTCTGGGCGCTCCGCGACGGGCAGATCGTGTTCGAGGTCACCGGCGGCGAAACCGTCACACGCATCGACGCGCCGAGCGAGGCCGTGACCGGCCCCGGCGGCGTCCGCCCCGGCCAGACGTTCGCCGAGGCCGGCGGGGACCGTCTCGACTGCGCCCTCGGAACGGGAGACCTCCGCGACAGCGTCGTCTGCCGTGTGGACGGCGTCGACCTCGTCTTCGCGAGCGAGGCACTGGCCGGGAAAACTGCGCTTCCGCCCGCCGCGACGCTCGCCTCGGCCGTGCTCGACCGCCTCGTCTGGCGCGCCGACGGCTGACCCGCAGACAGTGCGCTAGCCGGCATACTCGGGCTGGCAGACCGCGCACGGGCAGAGCGCCCGCAGCGCGTCCCACCGCCACAGGCCCGAGGCGTGGCCGTCCGCCCACACGATCTGGAGCGCGTAGTGGCCGGCCGGCCGCAGCTCGCGGATCTCGTGCGTCATCAGGCCCGGCAGGTGGAACACGACCGGGTCGACGGGCTCGGCCATCGCTGCGTGGCCGCCGCGGCACTCGGCGCAGGGGCACGCCCGCCGGAGGCCCTCGTACGAGTACGACGACGCGTGGCCGTCCGCCCACTCGACCGCGAGCGCCTGCTCGCGCTGCGACGCCGCGAGGCGAACGGGGCGCGTGGCTTGATCTCGTACCGTCATGCCGGCTCGACGAAAAAGTCCGGCATCAACTCCGCGCCGGGCGTGACCGCGTAGCCCGAGAGGTCCGTCACGCCCGCCCGCGCCATCACCTCATCATCGATAAAGAAGTTGCCCGTCGTCTCGCGGGCGGGCTGCGTGAGAATCCAGTGCGCCGCGTCGGCCATGATCGCGGGCGTGCGGCTGGCCGCCATCATCTGCTCGCCTCCGAGGAGGTTCTCGACGGCCGCCGTCGCGATCGTCGTGCGCGGCCAGAGCGCGTTCGCGGCAATGCCGGTCTCGCGGAACTCGCCGGCCCAGCCGAGGACGCACATCGACATGCCGAACTTCGAGATCGTGTACGCGACGTGCGGCGCGAACCACTTCTCGTCCATCGCCAGCGGCGGGCTGAGCGTGAGGATGTGCGGGTCGCGGCCCGCCGCCGCGCTCGCCTCGAGGTACGGGAGCGCGGCCTGCGTCACGCAGAACGTGCCACGGACGTTGACGCCGAACATGAGGTCCACGCGCTTCATCGGTGTGTGCGCCGTGCCCGCGAGAAAGATGGCGGACGCGTTGTTGACGACGATGTCGATGCCGCCGAAGCGGTCGGCCGCCTCCGTCATCGCCTCTGCGACGCGCGCCTCATCTCGGGCGTCGACCTGGAGCGCGAGCGCGTGTCCGCCGGCCGCCTCGATCTCAGCCGCTGCCGTGTGAATGGTGCCGTCGAGGCGCGGATGCGGCTCGGCCGTCTTGGCCGCGACGACGATGTTGGCGCCGTCGCGGGCGGCGCGCAGGGCAATGGCCTTGCCGATGCCGCGGCTCGCGCCGGTGATGAACAGGGTCTTTCCAGCGAGAGTCGGCATGGGAGCGGGGCTGAGAGGAAGAGGAGCGCGGCGTCCACGGCACGCCGGGATGCGTGGCCGCGCCAGGGGTTCCGGCCGGACGGAACGAGCCGACACACCGGCCGCGGCGTGGGCGGATCCCGGGCCGCTGCGGGTATGTTGGGAGCATACGGCCGGCGGCTCCCTCCGCCCCGGCCCGACCGACGTGACTCTGACTCTCTCTGATACGCTCCGGCAAAACCTGCGCGCCGGCGTGGTCGGCCGCACGGTCGAACGCGACGTGTTCGCCCGTGCCCTCTGCGCCGACGCGCTGCCGTTCCACGTCATCCACGTGCACGGCCCCGGCGGCGTCGGGAAGACGACGCTGTTGCACGAGTTCGAGGCGCTCGCCGCCGACGCCGGCGTTCCAGCGACGCTGCTCGACCTGCGCGACGTCGACACGACGCCGGACGGGCTCCACCTCGCCATCGAGGCCGCCTTCGCCCGGACGAATGCCGCCTTCACGCCCCGACCCGATGGCCGGCACGTGCTCCTGCTGGACACGTTCGAGGCGGCGCAGGAGGTCGACGGCTGGCTTCAGCGCGTCTTCCTGCCTCAGCAGCCCGCGAGCCTGCTCGTCGTCCTTGCTGGCCGCTACGCGCCGGCGCCCGCCTGGACCGCCGACGCGGCGTGGGCAGCGGCCGTCTGCGTGATGCCGCTCGGCAACCTCTCGCCCGACGAGACCGAGGCGTTCCTCGACCGCCGCGACGTGCCCGCCGCGGACCGCGCGGGCGTCGCCGCCGTCACGCACGGCTACCCGCTCGCGCTCGCGCTCGTCGCAGAGCACCTTCGGCAGCGCCCCGGCGCCCGCTTCACCCTCGCCGAGGCGCCAGACGTCGTGCAGACCCTTCTCGAACGGTTCGTCCGCGACGTGCCCTCGCCCCGCCACCGGACCGCCATCGAGGGCGCGGCCATCGTGCGGTCCGTGAGCGAACCGCTCCTCGCCGCCCTGCTCGCCCCGGCGCCCGCCCCGCGCACGGCCGCGCCGCCCGCCCCGCCGGCGGTCGACGCGCCGGAGGACGCGCCCGACGGGGCCGAGCCGGACCGTGCGACGGCAGTCTCGCAGGAGCCACCGCCCGCCGACGCGCCGCAGGCACCCGACGACGTCCGCGCCGTCTTCGACTGGCTCCGCAACCTCACCTTCGTCGACAGCAGCCCGCGCGGGCTCGTGCTCCACGACGTCGCCCGGGCGGCCATCGAGGCCGACCTGCACTGGCGCGACCCCGCGCGCTACGCCGACGTCCACGCGCGCATCCGGCGGCATTACACCTCGCAACTGCTGCTGCCGGGTGCCGAGCCGGCCCTCGTCTTAGGGGACTACGTGCACCTCTACCGCAACAACCCGGTGGTCGAGCCGCTCATCGGCTCACTCGCGGGCGCGTGGCGCAACGCCGACCTCCGGCCCGCACGCCCGATGCACGCCGGGGACGTGCCCGCGCTCGTCGAGATGGTCCGGGCGCACGAAGGGGACGCCTCGGCCGTGCTCGCGGCCCACTGGTTCGCCGTACAGCCCGAAGCGACCGAGGTCTTCGACTCGGCGCAGGGCGCGCCCGCAGGCTTTCTGACGGCGCTCGCGCTCGACGAGGCCGCGCCGGCGGACCGCGACGCCGACGCGCTCGCGGCTGCAGCCTGGGCCGCCGTCGAGCGGACGCGCCGGCCGGGCGAGCGCGTCCTCCTGTTCCGCTTCTGGATGGACGCCGACGCGCACCAGGGCCTCTCGGCCGTCCAGAGCCTCGTCTTCGCACGGACCGTCCGCCACTACCTCACGACGCCGCGCCTCGCCGTCTCACTGCTGCCCGTCGCCGACGCCGAGCTGTGGGGGCCCGTCCTCGCCTTCGCCGGCCTCGCACGGTGGCCCGAGGCGACAGCGACAGTCGGTGACCGGACCGTCGCCGTGTTCGGGATGGACTGGCGCGCCGTCCCGCCGGCGGCGTGGCTGGACGCACTCGCCGCGCGCGTCCCGACGGACATCCCGGCCCCGCCGGAGCGGGCGCCCGCCGAGGGCCGCGCCGTCCTCTCGCACGACGCCTTCGCCGACGCCGTTCGCGACGCCCTCCGGGACCTCACGCGCCCGCACCGCCTCGCCAGCAACCCGCTGCTGCGGACGGCCCTCGTCGAGGCAACGGCCGGAGCGGACGCAACGCCGGCCGAGCGCGCCGCCGCACTCGTGGGGCACATTACGCGGGCAGCCGAGACGCTCCGCGCGGCCCCGCGCGACGTGCCGCTGTGGAACGCACTCCGGCTGACGTACCTCACGCCGGCCCCGAGCCAGGCCATCGCCGCCGAGCGCCTCGACGTGCCGTTCAGCTCGTACCGCCGGCACCTCGTCCGAGGCGTCGCACACGTCGCCGAGACGCTCTGGCGCGAGGAAGCCGGCGGCTAAGGCAGGAGCCCGTGCCGGCTTCCCGCCGCTACGCGTCCATCGCCTTGAAGACGACGCACGTGTTGTGCCCGCCGAAGCCGAACGCGTTCGAGAGCGCCACACGTACCTCGCGCTCCTGCGGCACGTTCGGCGTGTAGTTGAGGTCGCAGTCGGGGTTTGGCCTCACAAGCGACCCCCACGCCTCAGAATCAGCGGTTTCGGCCTGCCCTGCGTTCTACTGTGACGCAGACTGTGACGCGAGCGCGCATCGAAGCCCCTTTTTCGATGGCTTCCCTACTCAACCGCGGCGGCTTGTTCTACGCCACGTTCTCCGATTCCAGCCGCTCACCCCGTCAGCGGCGGCACTCGCTTAAAACCCGCACCCGCCGCACGGCGGAACGCCTCATTGCCCGTCTTCAAGACGCGCACGATCTAGGCGAGTGGGACGCGTGGACGGGCACGCCTGACGACGTGCTGAACGCCGACCGCGTAGACGATCCCAAGCGCCTCGGTGAAGCCGCAGCCTTGTACGCCGCGCACGTACGCGAGACGTTCAGCCCGACGACGGTGCGCGAGCGCCTGCGGATGATGGACCGTTTCGTTGAGCACGTCGGGCCGTCTGTCTACGTCGAAAGGCTCACCCCTCAGAACGTCGAATCGTTCGCCAAGGCAAAGCATCTTGCCGCCTCGACGCAGGGCTATCGCCTCATCTCGCTCAAATCGTTTTGCACGTTCTGCAAACGGCTCGGGATGCTCAAAGACAGCCCCGCGCACGCCGTCACCCCGCCGCGCCCCGCGCCTAGACTTCCGCGCGCCGTCACAGACGACGAACTAGCCGCCGTTCTCGCCGCGATCCCCGAAGGCCGCGCGTGGACACGTCCCGCGTTCCAGTTTGCTTCATTGTCGGGGTTACGGGTCGGAGAACTCGCCCGCCTGCGTTGGGCCGACGTGGATGCAGAGCGGCGGATGATCCGAATCGAGACCCAAAAAAACGGAAAGGCCCAGACGCAGCCGATCCCGCGCGCGGCGCTTGCCGTTCTCGACACGCTACCGCGCCCCGCCGATTCGGGCGCGTACGTGTTCAATGCTCCGCTTGCCCGTGCCGATGCTCGCAACGTGGACACGTTCAAGAACCTCCTAGACGAGGCTTTCAGGCTCGGGCGCGAAGCCGCGGGGATCGATCGGAAGATCACGCCACACGGCCTACGGCATCGATACTGTACCAAGCTCGCAGAAGCAGGGGCCAACGCGTTCACGATTGCCGCTGCGGCACGTCACGCCGACGTAAAGACTTCGGCCCGATACGTCAGCATCTCCAACCAGCATCTCCGCTCAGAGCTTGACGCGGTATTCGGCTAAATCCTCTCCTTGCTCGGCTTCTTGGCTCCGCTCGGCATCGCGTCGGGCGGGGCCTTCGCGTACCCGCAAATCGTAGAGGGGTGGGGGCATAGGTAGGGGGCCTGGGTGCCTTCTACACTAGACCCTCGATTCCCTCGAAACGTAAAGCTCGGGCTCTAAGGCGGCTGGCGACTCGATAGACATACACGGCAAACCTTCCGCGGAAGTGAGTTGGACATATGCCGTCCGTCCGATCCACGAACCTTACACGGTGAAGGCCCCGACCGCTCATCTCTCAGCGTCGGCCATCTCGGGGGCGAGCAAAGAGGTTCGGCGGGCTGGAAAGACGGGCGCACGGCCCGCCCGTGTAACCCCCTGGGATCGACCACGCGTTTGGGACTGCCCGCCGCCCGAGTGTCCTATTCTGGATACACCCCGCTTGGGGCTGTGAGCGCCGCTGGCTGAGAGCGGCTTCAATCTGCCGAAGGCCCCCTTTTGGCCTCTTCTGCCGCCTTTGATGCGCAGGGCCAAGGCCTTAGCGGCCTTCATTTTCAAGGCGCGGCGAGGCACCTAGGACCCTCCGCCCCTTCCATCGGTGGGGAGAAGCGTGAAAATGGCAAGACCGCTGCCACCTGTTTGTCACAGGCGCGCTTTGGCAGGCGGCGGAGGCACGAAAGCAGCAAAGAGGGAGAGGGCAACCCAAACCCAAGCCCCAATGCAGAGAGACCGCACCCAACGGCCACCCCGCCCAACCCAAGCGCCCCGCACCGACCCACGGAGCCGTCAGCCCGTCCTCTCTCCCGTGATCCCCTGGGGATCTACGGTGCAAACTCCAATAGATGAAGCGCTTGGCGTCCTAGATGGCGCGGCCTCGCCTGCACTCTCGGTACGCCAATCGCCCCAAACGGGACAGAAAGACGGTTCGGGTCTCGAATCCGCCACGGGTGAGACCGCACCAAGCGACGGTGTAGACCTCGGGCTCGAACGCAACCTCGTCCGTGTTTGCGTCTCGGGCACGGTCCGCGATGGGCTCGCCGTTGCGTTCCCGATGATGAACGCGGGCGGGGTAAAGGGAGAAGCTGCGGCCCGCCTCGTCGCCTATCTCGCGTTCGGTTCGTGGATGAGCGAGAAGAGCGGACGGCTCGTCTTGGGGAATCAGACGCTAGCCGATATCGCGGGCGCGCCGTCGCTCCGCCCCGACGGACGTTGGGAACGCGGCGGGCCGTGGGAGAGCGGGAAGCAGTTCCTGACGTGGGCGCGAACCTGGATTCCAGGGCTAGACGTGACCGAGTGGAACAGCGGGGAAGGATTCGCCCGAGAGGTCCGCGCGTCGGGCTTCCCAAGCGAGCTTGCCGCCACAGTCGAAGCGGAGCGCCTGACCCCTCCGCACGCCCGCGTGCGGCCCGTTCACCTCATCACGGGCCGCGGGTTCGGGACCCGTATTCAGAAGGCGCACAGGGCCGCAGAGCGCACCTCGGTAGAGTACCGCGCCGCCGCTCAGACGAGTCGTCGCCCTGCGGACCACCTCACGACGCGTCTGCTTCGGCTGACCAACGGGACGCCTCAGACGCTCCTACGCTCTGCCGTGACGCCCGAACGGTTAGATGAGGCATACCGCATCGCGCGGGCCTTCGACGTGCCCGTACAGCGCCAAACCGCGGCGCACCTCGAAGCGATCTCCGTGACGCCGAAGCAGGTGTATCAGGACGTGCCGAACTCGACGCGGATCTACCCCGACGGGGCAGGCCTGAACGGTCTGGCGACTGAGCCCCGCGGGGTTCTCCTAGCGGACCTGTTCAAGGTCGATTGGGCAAAGGCGCAGTTCGCCGTGAACGCGTGGCTCTACGGGATCGGCCCCGTCCTCGACGTTTTACGGGGCGACGGCATCCAATGGCGACGGTTCACGGCGTGGCTCGGGCTCCCTGACACGGACGACGCGGACGCGTTGGTCAAGCGGGCGATCTACGCGCTGAACTACTGCGCGGGGGACGCGGAAATCATCGGGACGCTGACGGGGTTCAAGCCCTGGCTGACGGGTGAGGGCCGCCACACGCCAACGGGGATCGACCGCGCGACAGCCGAGAGCTTCCTTGGAGAGCCGTTGGTCAAGGCGACACGGGAGGCAATGATGGGCGCGCGGACGAAGGTGGAACGGGACGGCGGGGCACGTGACGCGTTCGGGAATTGGATCGACCTCGAAACGGTGCGGGCGTCGCTTGCAAGCCAGCCGCACAAGAACCCGTTGAACTCGGTGCTTGCTCAGGTTGCCCAATCGTGGGAAGTCGAGTTGATGCGCCCCCTCGTGGAAATCCTGGAAGAGGAGGCGATCAAGGCGCGGCCGAACGTGGCGGTTGCTGTGTGGCTCTGGGATGGGGCGTACCTGTACGTCCGCAAACGGGCCGACGCCCCTGCGCACCTCGCACGAATCAAGCGGGCTTGCGACCGCCACGCCCAAACGCTCGGCATCCCGACGTTTCTCGAACTCGGTTAGCCGTAGACACAAGAGTCCCAGCGCTTGGCGTTCGCCCTCCCTGTAAGTCGAGGAGGCGCGATCTTCAGCCCTTCGCCTAGCCTGTCCCTAGACCCCTCAGAGCGGCGCACGAAGCCGCCCCCCTCCCAATGCCGTACCGCCGCGGAACGTTCGTCCTTGACGCCACAGAGGTCCCTTACGAGGGCTACACGGACGGGACTACCTGGAACGGGTGGGCTTGCCCCGTATTCGAGCTAGAGGCGGCTCGGCGGATCGCTGCGGACTTCCTGGAGCTAGGAGCGGGCTTCCCAGAGGAGGGGCAGTATCGGGCCGCGTATGACGAGGCATCCGACCGCTTCACGCTTTACGATCCCGTCAACGATGACGAGGCCACCTATGGACCTGATACGATTGACGTAGACGGGCAGTCAATCACCATTTACCCCATCGGCACACGAGAGTGGACCTGGGAAGAGGATGACTGAGGAAAGTCGACGGGCGACTAGCGAGCGGATGAGGCGCGTCCGCTCGAAAGACACGGCCCCTGAAATGAGGGTCCGCCGTCTCGTTCACGGACTCGGATACCGCTACCGACTCCACGCCCCCGACCTACCAGGCACGCCCGACCTAGTGTTTCGGGGCCGAAAGAAGGTCATCTTCGTTCACGGCTGCTACTGGCACCGACACCCAGGCTGCAAACGCGCTTCTACCCCTAGAGAGCGTCGAGACTACTGGCAGGCGAAGTTCGACCGCAACGTGGCGCGTGATACCCGTAACCTAGCCGACCTCCGCGCGGAGGGTTGGGACGCTCTTGTCGTGTGGGAATGCGAATTGAAAGATGAGCAGCACTTACGCAATGCAATTAACAACTTTCTAGGACTGAACTATGGCAAAGGCTAGGAAAACGGACGCGGAGAAGCAAGAGACGATTGAACGTCGAAAATTGGCAGTTCAGGAGCGCAAGGCTGCCAAAGCGCTTGAAGAAGCCAATGATCGCATATTGAAGGCGCGCGCATATGAGAAGGCGATAACTCCTGCGGAGGCGGACATTGTTACCGAATTCCTGCAAGACCATTTCGGCCCCGACTACGACGCTAGTGCTGAACTGGCTGAAGGAGAAGCCGAAGTTATAAGTCAGATAGAATTCCTGATTTCAAGTAAATTTAGCAAGCTGAAATATCCATTAGGTCTTGGAATAGATTTTTGTCTTCTTGCTAATGCTCTGTCCGAGCACAACAATGCAATTTGTGAATACAGTAGTGATGACGTAGACATATTTAACATATTTGAAGTCGTATCTTCGGGCGAAGATTCGAGTACGGGAACGTTGACTTTGAAATATGGCAGCAACGATCCTATTGGAATTAGGCGATTCGAGGACCTTGTCGTTTTAACTTTTGACTCTCTCCTACGCCCTACTTACCCCAGTGCGTACGGACACAATACGAGTCATTGGCGCAACTTCAGGGGGATGCTTAATTTGTGTTTTAGACTTTCAAAGGTTGGGTGGTACAAGGCAACCCATTCTCTTCTAATGTTTGGTCTGGCCAATATGGAGGTCAATGCCGCCTATGGTCGACCCGAGTCGCGTATCCGACTGCTGCCGACAATTGTTGAAGAGTTTAGGCGAGCCTATGTAGGGGAGAACGGTGGGATGACATTCCAAGGCCTTGCGTATGGCGTCATTAATTCTGATCGTCCCCATTTAAGCCTCGTTACCGACAAAACGAGAGGCAGTTCGCGCCGTCAGCGCAGGGTCGGAGACATTGACGGCTATAAAGGTCTAGACCTCGAAATTTCAGTAGAGGTCAAAGACTTGATCGTAATTATAGAAAACATAGAGGATGAACTAGGTGCGTGGATTCGTATGCTGAAGCACCACGACGCAGTGAAGTTGGCTTTCCTAGATGATGCAAGCGACGAGGCTATTTCTGAACTTGAGAGACGTGGGGTAGTAGTGATGACCCGCGCCTACGTCCAGAATCTCATTAAAACTTGGGACTGGCCGAAGCAAGACTTTGCTGTTCAAGGCATCCTCCACTTCTTTGCTCACGTTGAGCAGGACCCCGTAGCCTATCGTAAGCTGTTGGAATTCATCGAGGAGAGAGATGATAAACACGACTCTCTAGTCTACTTGGAGGCGCTCCGAGAACGAGAGCGCGTTGTCGACGGCATCCTTGCTACTGAGGCAGAGTCTTCTGCTGTTGAGCAGCCTACGCAGGAAACGCCAACTCCGACTGACGGGGATGGGCAACAGGCACTTTCTCTCTGACGACGCCATCCGTAAAGGACAGTGGCTCGTTTGCCTGAGCGGCCGCGAGTTGCAATGTCTTGCTGGCGCGAAACGCTTTCAGAACCTCTCGCCCCACCACTTCTCCTAGAAGTGGCGGTACGGCGTTGCCCACCTGGAGATACTGAGACGTGCGGGAGCCAAGCACCACGAAGTCGTCATCGAAGGTTTGCAGGCGTAGCCCCTCTCGCACGGTGAGCCCTCTGTGCTGCGTCGGGTGCGTGGCACGAGCCGACGACGGCTTCCGCATATTCGACGTGACGGCAACAGCGGGCTTCCAACTCGCCAGGCGCGCGTAGCTATTGTGGAAGCCGCTCTTCGGCTGAAGGTGATCGGGGATGGACTTACGGTTGCCGCCGTCGGGCACGTGGGAGATGACCTCTACTAGCGCGGGCGGATGATTTGCAGCTTCGTGATTGTGCAGCACAGTGCAGTCCTTACGCCTCGCCTCTTGGTAGGGGTTGGTAGGTGGTTGCGCGTACTCTGTTTTGCGCTCGCCTGATTTGAGCGCAGGAAGGTCGAAGATGGCTTCCCCCACAGACACGAGGGCTGAGCCAGAAGGCTCAGGAAAGTCAGGCTCTTGCAGCCCTTTAAGCCACCCGAGGAAGATCAGGCGCTTACGGAGCTGGGGCACTCCGTAATCGGCTGCCACGAGCACTCGGGCCTTCATCTTGTAGCCGATGAGGTCGAAAGCCTCAATCACGCCATCGACCACCCCCGCTACGGCCATCCCCTCCACATTCTCAATCACCACGTAGGACGGGCGCACCTCAGCAACGAAGTCACGATAGTGCTCCCAGAGAACATTGCGGGGGTCTTTCAAATCCCGCTTGCCAATGGTGCTAAAACCTTGGCAAGGCGGCCCGCCCGCAATCACGTCAATGTCAGCCGCTCGCACGTCGAAGAAACGCTCGACCTCTCCGACAGTGGTGCGGGTGAGGTCAGAGACAAGACAGCGGTTTGGGGCGAGGTTATGGGCAAATGTGGCTGCGGCCTCCTCCCAATTGTCAACCCCACCAATGCTGTCTAATCCCGCCCTGTGAAGTCCGAGGGACAGCCCCCCGATCCCACAGAACAGGTCTAGGACTCGGGGCGTGACTGGGAGGTTGGGAAAGGCTTCCATCTTAGTGTTGGGTGGGCTGCAAGATGGTTCCGTATTCGGAACTAGTCAAGACCCTCATCCCGCTTTAGCGTCAGGCCGAGGGTGCTGCAAATCCGTTCGAGAGCGTCCGACTCGATTTCACGACGCCCTTTTAGGTACTCCGACACGGAGGTCTTGCTTACCCCACTCTCTTGGGCAAGGCGGTACTTGGACCACCCCCGACTCCCAAGCTCAGCTTGGATATCTCGCCTGAAGTCGCTCAATGGGGTCTAGGGGCGGCGCGTGCTTCCAAGCTACCATTGAAGGCTCTGGACAGGTGGACTTGGAGGCCTGTTCTCGGGCTGCCCTGCTTTGGCTGACCTTCCACACCTGACCTCGATTCGCGGGATCGGACGCGCTGTCAACTGTAGGATAATGCCTGTTTAAACAGGCAATAAGGCCGTTTTGTATATCCGTGAGCGGTGTCGGGCGTTGACGGTCCGCGTCAACGTGTAAAGCCTGTCGCGCCTGCTCTATCGCCCTCTCCAGAGGAGCGGCGATACGCAAAGAGAGGTCGCGCCGCCCGTCCGTGTAGACTACCCTGGAAGGCCCTTCACCCCACGTTTTGCCACCTCCACGGATGGCACCTTGCCCCAAAAAGTCCTCGATGACCTAGCCAAAAAACGCGCGGATGGGAGAACCTGAAACCTCGTCTATCAGTCCACTTCGATTCATTGCATCTTTCGAGCGCCTAGGCGAATCGCCCGAAACGGCGTGCACGGAAGCGGTGCCAAAAGTACGCTGTACGTGTTGCGCGTGCGCCTCGATTTGCTTAGGTTGACGGGCGCGGGGCAATCCCGCACGGATGGGCAGAGAGCCTGCCCGACGTTCCTTCACCCGATGCTCGTTCCCGTGTCCACGGTCCCGCCAAGCGGGCCGAACTGTGACGCAGACTGTGACGCACGCAGCGCCCAAAGCGCCTCGACGCCGAACAGAACGACGGCGAGGCCAGCCCAACGCTAGCCCCGCCGAAACGTGCTGAGCCCCGCCCGTGCGGGGTTCTACTGTGACGCAGACTGTGACGCAACCCGCCGCGAAGCCCTCACAGAGGGCTATTCCATCGCCTTGAAGACGACGCACGTGTTGTGCCCGCCGAAGCCGAACGCGTTCGAGAGCGCCACGCGCACCTCGCGCTCCTGCGGCACGTTCGGCGTGTAGTTGAGGTCGCAGTCGGGGTCCGGCGTCTCGAGGTTGATCGTCGGCGGGATGCGGCCGTTCGTGATCGCGAGGATCGAGGCGACGGCCTCGATGGCGCCGGCCGCCCCGAGCAGGTGGCCCGTCATCGACTTCGTCGACGAGAGGTTCATCGCGTATGCGTGCTCGCCGAAGACGGCCTTGATGGCCTTCGTCTCCGCGATGTCGCCGAGTGGCGTGGACGTGCCGTGCATGTTGAGGTAGTCCACGTCCGTCGTCTCCAGCCCGGCCGTGCGGAGGGCCATCTGCATCGCCAGCCGTGCGCCGAGGCCCTCGGGGTGTGGCGCCGAGATGTGGTAGGCGTCGTCCGAGATGCCCAGCCCGACGACCTCGGCGTAGATGCGCGCGCCTCGCGCCTGCGCGTGCTCCAGGCTCTCCAGCACGAGCGCGCCGGCGCCCTCGCCCATCACGAACCCGTCGCGGGTGAGGTCGAAGGGGCGGCTCGCCGTCGCCGGGTCGTCGTTGCGCGTCGAGAGGGCCTTCATGTTCGAGAAGCCCGCGAGCCCGATCTCCGTGATCGAAGCGTCCGTCCCGCCGGCGACGATGGTCTCGGCGAGGCCGTTGCGGATCAGCAGGAAGGCGTCGCCGATGGCGTTGTTGGACGTCGCACAGGCCGACACGGTCGCGTAGTTGGGCCCGCGGAACTGGTGCCGCGTCGCGATGAGGCCCGGCGCCTGGTCGATGACCATCATCGGGACGAAGAACGGCGAGATGTGCCGCGGCCCCTTGTGGGCGTACCCGACGACCTGGTCCTGGAAGAGCTTCATGCCGCCGATGCCCGACCCGAAGACGACGCCGGTCTGGTTCTGCTCCTCCTCGGAGAGCGTCGCCGAGTCGATGCCGGCGTCGCGCAGCGCCTCGTCCGAGGCGGCGATGGCGAAGTGGCAGAACGGGTCCATGCGCCGCGCGTCCTTGCGCCCGACGACGGCGTCGGCGTCGAAGCCCTTGAGCTCGGCCGCGAACGTCGTCGCGAAGGGCTCCGGGTCGAAGTGCGTGATCGGTCTGGCCCCGCTCTCGCCGGCCATCATGGCGGCCCAGAACGCGGGGACGGTGGCTCCGATGGGCGTCAGCGCCCCGAGCCCGGTGACGACGACGCGGCGGTCCGTGAACGGCATGGAAGGGCGGGTTGGTTCAGGGTGCCGGGCGCGAGGGCCGGCGAGCGGGCCGCGCGGGAGAACGCAGGTACCCGGTACCTGGACCCCGTCTCCGGCCTACGTCAAAGCCCGACGGCAGCCCCGCGTGCGGAGACCGTCGGGCCGGGGCGGGCGAGCCGCAGAGCGCCAGCTAGGCGGTCTTCTTGGACTCGACGTAGGTGACGGCGTCGCCGACGGTGCCGATCTTCTCGGCGTCCTCGTCGGGGATCGTCAGGTCGAACTCCTTCTCGAACTCCATGATGAGCTCGACGGTGTCGAGAGAGTCCGCGCCGAGGTCGTTGGTGAACGAGGCCTCGCGGGTGATGTCGGCTTCGTCCACGCCGAGCTTCTCGACGATGATTGCCCGGATTCGCTGTTCGGTGTCGGCCATTGGGGGAGCGCCGCTGCGGGCGCGGGAGGTGGGTCAGGCAGAGGGGCGCACAGCCGGGGGCCGCACGGAGGGCGAAGCTACGGAACGCCCCGGGCACGGGCAACGCACCCGGGGCGGCCCGCGTCTGCGGCATCCGGCGCACGCCGCCGGCGCAGTTTGTCCGAAGACGCCGCCTGTGCCGGGGCGGTTGCGGGCGGCCTTCTATCTTGTCCTCACTTCTTTCCATCCCCCGCCCGCATGGCGCTGCTGTTCACGTCCGAGTCCGTCTCGGAAGGCCACCCCGACAAGGTCGCGGACCAGATCTCGGACGCGCTCCTCGACGCGTTCCTCGCACAGGACGCTCAGAGCCGCTGCGCCATCGAGACGCTCTGCACGACGGGCCTCGTCGTCGTCTCGGGCGAGGTCACGACGAAGGCCTACGTCGACGTCCAGAAGGTCGTCCGCCAGACGATTCAGGAGATCGGCTACACGGACCCCGCGCTCCAGTTCGACTACCAGTCCTGCGGCGTCCTCACGGCGATCCACGAGCAGAGCCCGGACATCGCGCAGGGCGTCAACGAGGGCGAGGGCGTGGACACCGAGCAGGGCGCCGGCGACCAGGGCATGATGTTCGGCTACGCCACGACCGAGACTGAGGAGCTGATGCCGCTCGCGCTCTCGCTCTCGCACCGCCTCGTGCAGCGCCTCGCCGAGCTCCGTAAGGCCGGCGAGGTCATGACCTACCTCCGGCCCGACGCCAAGAGCCAGGTCACGGTCGAGTACGCCGACGACGGCAAGACGATCGCGCGCATCCACACGGTCGTGATCTCGACCCAGCACGGGCCCGAGGCGACGCTGGAGCAGATCGAGGCCGACGTCCGCGAGCACGTCCTCCCGGCCGTCCTCCCGACCGGTCTTGTCGACGACGACCTCATCCTGTGGGTCAACCCGACGGGCGTGTTCATTATCGGCGGGCCGCACGGCGACACCGGCCTGACGGGCCGCAAGATCATCGTGGACACCTACGGCGGGAAGGGCGCCCACGGCGGCGGCGCGTTCTCGGGCAAGGACCCGTCCAAGGTGGACCGCTCGGCGGCCTACGCGACACGCCACGTCGCCAAGAACCTCGTCGCGGCGGGCCTCGCCGAGGAGGTCCTCGTGCAGGTCGCGTACGCCATCGGCGTCGCGCGGCCGGTCTCGGTGTCCGTCAACTCGTTCGGCACGGGCACGCTGCCGGACGCGCGCCTCGCCGAGATCGTCGAAGAGACGTTCGACCTGCGGCCGGCGGCGATCATCGAGCGGTTCGCGCTCAAGACGCCGATCTACCGCCCGACGGCCGCCTACGGCCACTTCGGACGCGACGGCTTCGCGTGGGAGGCGCTCACGCACGTCGAGGCGCTGAAGGAGGCCGCGGCGCAGACGGCCTGACACGTCTCGGCGGACAGACCGGCGCCCCGGTGGACCTCGCGTCTGCCGGGGCGCTGTGCGATTAGAAATCTTTAGAGGCCACCGCGTTGCACGCCGAGGTACCTCTGGCGCTTTCACAGAATCCCGGCCCGGCGGTCCGTCCGCTCGCTCTACATTTGAGGACTGTTTCCTCACTCCCGCCCCTCCAGATGGATCACAAAGAAGGACGTTACAAGGTCGCCGACCTCTCGCTCGCCGACGCGGGCCGCCTCAAGATCGAGTGGGCGGAGAGCCGCATGCCGGTCCTGATGAAGCTCCGCGCCGAGTACGCCAAGACGCAGCCGTTCGCCGGCTACAAGATCACGGGCTGCCTCCACGTCACCAAGGAGACGGCCGTCCTCATCGAGACGCTCCAGGCGTGCGGGGCCGAGGTCGCGTGGAGTGGCTGCAACCCGCTCTCGACGTCGGACGAGGTCGCGGCGGCCCTCGCCGTCGGCGGGACGGAGATCTACGCGTGGTACGGGCAGGGCACCGAGGACTTCTACTGGTGCATCGACCGCACCATCGACAAGACGCCGTCCACGACGCTCGACGACGGGGCCGACCTCATCTTCCGGGTCCACAGCCAGTTCCCCGAGAAGGCGGCCGACATCATCGGCGGCTCCGAGGAGACGACGACGGGCGTCCACCGCCTCCGCGCCATGGGCGAGGACGGCAAGCTCCTCTACCCCGTCTACGCCGTCAACGACGTCGAGACGAAGTGGGACTTCGACAACGTCTACGGGACGGGCCAGAGCACGCTCGACGGGATCCTGCGCGCCTCGTCGGTCTTCCTCGCGGGCAAGAACTTCGTCGTCGCCGGCTACGGCCACTGCGGCCGCGGCGTCGCGATGCGGGCCCAGGGCATGGGCGCCAACGTGATCGTCACCGAGATCAAGCCGACGGCCGCCCTCAAGGCGACGCTCGACGGGATCCGCGTGATGACGATGGAGGAGGCCGCCAAGGTCGGCGACATCTTCGTGACCGCGACGGGCATGAAGGACATCATCCGCGGCGAGCACTTCGTCACGATGAAGGAGGGCGCCATCGTCTGCAACACGGGCCACTACGACGTCGAGATCGACCTCGTCGCCCTCGACGAGATCGCCGTCTCGAAGCGGACGGTCCGCCAGGACAACGTCGAGTACACGCTCGACAACGGCCGCAAGATCTACGTCCTCGCCGACGGCCGGCTCGTGAACCTCGCCGCCGCCGAGGGCCACCCGTCCGAGGTGATGGACATGAGCTTCGCCAACCAGTTCCAGGCGCACCTCAACCTCATCCAGCGCCACGAGGCCGGCGAGCAGATGCCGAAGGGGGTCATGGACCTCCCCGAGGAGCTCGACCAGATGATCGCCCGGATGAAGCTGGAGACGATGGGGATCGCCATCGACGCGCTGACCGAGGACCAGGTCGCCTACGCGACGGACTACTCGGCCGGAACCTGATCCCCCGGGATCTCCGACATCCCGGACCGGCCACCGCCATGGCCGCCCGGGGAGAGGGGCCGCTCCGTTTCTCTAACGGGGCGGCCCCTCGTCTGTTGGGGGCGATAGCTTTGCTCTGAACGCCCTCACCCAACATGGCTGATTCCCGAGCAGATCTCCTCCTGGTTACTGTCACGACCGTTGAGACGAAGGCGGTCCTCCAGGCATTCCGGGATGCGACAGGGCAGGAGGCCGTCATCACGCCCATCAGTCGGAAGACGTATTACGACCTCGGCGTCGTCAACGGTACGCGGGTCATGCTCGTCCGCTCGGAGCCGGGCACGGCTGGGCTCGGAGCAGGGATGCAGACGGTGCAGAAGGGAGTCGAAGCACTATCGCCTGCAGCCGTCATCATGGTCGGCATCGCGTTCGGCGTGGACGAGGAGGAGCAGGCCATCGGCGACGTGCTCGTCTCAAAGCAACTGGTCCCCTACGAGTCACAGCGTGTCGGGCAGAAGGACGGTGAACTGCACGTAATCCCGCGTGGCCCACGGGTCGAATGCTCCCCGTGGTTGCTGGACCGCTGCCGGAGCGCCGAACTCTCCTTCGACCGCGCGAAGGTGCGTGTTGGCCTCGTGCTCTCCGGCGAGAAGCTGGTGGACAACCTCGCCTTCCGCGACGAACTCGTCGCGATGGAGCCCGAAGCGGTTGGCGGTGAGATGGAGGGGGCCGGGCTCTACGTGGCCTGCCAGGACGCGAAGGTGGACTGGATTCTCATCAAGGCCATCTGCGACT